>NZ_CP091032.1:358534-717068 GCF_000327395.2 Mycoplasma feriruminatoris | reverse complement strand
TTTTATTAAAATGAGTAGTGTATTTATTTTGATCTGAAGTTAAATAATTATTTCTTAAATCATAAGTTAAAGTATCTTCAAATTTAATTCCAAATAAAAATTCATAAACTATTTTAGCTATATTATCTTTGTGTTTTTCTCACTTTTCGTGTCTTATAAAAGTTCTAATTGTTTTAAATAAATATTGAGAAAAAGACTCAAAAGCATAATAAGAATAATAGTATGTTTTTAGTTCTTCAGGATGTTGTTTTTCTAATTTATTAATTAGTTCTTTATTTTTTAGAAATTCTAATCAAGTATAAGGTTTATTATCTTTTAAAAAGTGTTTGTATCAATTAGGATTAGTTTTAGTATATTTACTAATAACTGTATTACTAATTGCTTTATCATTTTTAGTTAATAAATCAACCATTGTACTAAATAATAAGTCATTAATATTAAAATCAAAGTTTTCTTGAGTTTTAGAAACTTCTTCATCTTTTTGATCTTTTAAAAATAAGTTTTTATTATCAGTTCAGATTTTTTTAAATTCATCTGATTGTATAACTTTAGTTAGTAAAGTTTCAGAACCATAAAACTTATTAAAATACAAATTAAAGTTATTAAAACCATCATCATTAAACCCAGTAAACTGTTTATCTATAAAATCAAAAATTGGAACAAATAAAGGATCACCATTTTCAGGTTTTGCTTTATTTCCAACTACAATTTGATAAGTTGAATCAAATTTTTTAATTTTAGAATTGTTAACTATTTGGTCATATGTTGTTTTTAAACGTTTATTAGTTGTAAAAGAAATTGTTAAAATACTTGAAGCTATAAAAGTTAAAAAAATAATAATAATTAATTGTAATTTAAATTTTAAGATTCATTTTAAACCCTGTTTAAGCATTAAAAATAAATTACTCATCTATTTGTTCCATACCTAATTTATTTATATCGACTAAATTTTATAGATATTTTTTAGAAATGAAAATACCAAAAATGATTTTTTTAATTAAAAATAAAAACAAAAAATAAAAGGTAATAAGTATAAATATAAATAATTTAAAAGTCAAGTATTGATAAAAAAATGTTTATTAATAAAATATCAACAAAAAGCACTTTTTGTATTGAGGTTGTATGAAAAAATCTGTTAAAAAAGCAAAGCCGTGAGTAATTGGTTTAATAGTGGTTTTTGCATTTATTAGCGGATTTTTATTTTTTGTTAAGTCTTATGTTGATTCTTCAAAACAAAATTATTTAAATAAAATTCAAAGTTATATTGATGCTAGTTCTTATTTAGCTAAAAGTAAAATTTTAAAAAATGTTGAAGATTTAAATGAAGATTATGTTAATCAAAAATTAAGTGAACAATATTTAGAACAAGAATTTGGAAAAGATTTTATTTGAAAACCAGATAAAACTAATACAACTTTAAAAAGCAAAATTTCAGATATTTATAGAACTTATTTTGGTAAATCAATTGATGTTATTGAAAAAGATTTAAAACTACAATATAGAGATAATAAAAAGAATTTAGTTGATATTACTGATTTAAAAAACGGAGAATTTGTTCCAAAAAATATTGATAAAATTACTGCTTTAACTAAGTCTTCAGAAGATTTTTTAAATGGATTTTCTCCAAGTTTTGCTTCTTTAGGTTTATCTTTATTTCAATCTCAAGTTTTAAAAAATGAAAATAACTTAAAGCAAATAAAAGATAATAATATTTTAAAAGGTGTTGTTAATTTTATTAATAATAATCAATCTTTAATTAATCTTTTATCAAAGATTTTTTCAACTAAAAAAGTAGAAAAAGATTATTATAAAAATTTAACAATTAAACAAGCTTTTAATAAAAACATTAACTTGATATCAAGTAGTCTAACTGGTGAATATCATAGTCATCATAATGAAGATCATTTTGCAAATGATGTAAGTGAATTTTTTATACAAAAAGTTAAAACTACAGTTTTAGATGAATGACAAAAAGTTAAAAATGATTCTAAAATTGAAATAATAGATAAGTTTAAAACTATTTTTACTAAAGTAAAAGATGAGTTATTTAAATTTGATTATTTAAAAATCGCTGATAACTTATTTAGATATATTCAATCAGAACTATATTTTGCAATGTATTATGTAGTTAATGAAGAACTAAAAGATCCAAGTGAGTTATTAAATCAAAAAATTGAAAATAAAAAATTTAGTGCTTTAGTTAATAATAAATTAGATTTTTCTTTATTAATTAATGGATTTACTAAAGTTTTAGAAAATCAAAAATATGCAACTAGATTATTAGATTTCTTATTTAAAAGAGCAGATAAAACAAAAGTATATTTCGATCATAAAACGTTACCAAATAACATTGGAACAAGTAGTCTTATTTTAGATATTATTAATGCTTTACAAAGAACGATTCTAAGAGCAAATACATTAATTAGAGAAGCAATTGAAGGATTAGAAACATACATAAAAGATAATATGTATGAATTAAGAAATAAAATAACTAATTACATTAAGTCATTCCTGAATAAAAATGTTAATAAATTTTCTAACTCTGTTCATTTTGGCTATATTCACAACACTGAAGACTACAATAAATTAAATGTACAAATTTATACAGCAGGATGAATTACAAATTTTTATTATGTAGATGCTAACATTTATATTTTTGGTAAAAATGGATTAGTTGGAAGAATTTTTGATTTATTTAAGCAAATAGGAAATTCTATTTCTGCTACTAGTTCTGATAGCTTTAATTTTTTAAAACATATTCTACGTAGAGATATAGATTCTAAGATTGGATTTAAAGATAATTTTGATGAAATTTCAAAACTTATAAAATTTGGTCATGAAATTTTTAGTGATGAAAAATTGTTAAACATTGATTTAAGAGTTACTTTCTTAAAGCATATAGCAAACATTAAAGGTATATATGGAATTATCAATTTACCAAACCAATTAGATCCTTTAAAAAATTTATTAAATTCTTTTGGATTAGGTAGATTTATTAAAAATGTAGAAGATGGGGTTAAACCTTTACAAAATATTTTAGATTTATTAAAAGAATTTGGTTTTATTAAAAACACCAAAAACTTTTTAAAAGAATTTGATGATTACATTAAAAAATTAACTACATATTTACCTAAAAAATATCAAAGTGTTAATACTCAACTAAACTATGATTTAATTTCAAATCTTTACTTACAAGATACTAGTAAAACCAACTTTATGAAGGAGTTTACAACTAGATTAGCTGAGTTCTTATTTCCAAAAAATAATCAAGCAAATGATAATGAATTATTACTTCCAGTAATTAGATTAGTTAGATTTGATAAAGAAAATAAAATAAGAAGTGTTGATCAAATAAAAAGTGCACTTGCTAATTATTCAGAAAAGATTATTTCTAAAGATTCATTATTTAAAAGTCTTAACGATATTAAAAATCTTAAAATCAAACTTCCTGATGTTGTTTTAAAACACTTAGGTATAGAAAACTTAGAAAATTTAACTATTTTAGAATTATTACAAATTATTAGTAAATATATTAATGAATTTAATAAACATAATCCTAATAAATCATTAACTTTTGATTTATATTCAATTGGATACTTTTTAAAAGCACTAAGTTCTAAAGTTGATATAACTTATTCAAATGGTAAAAAAGAAGAAAATAAAAACCTAATAAAAGCTTTATATGATGATTTAGATTCTTTTAATCATAATAATGATGAAAATCCTAGAAATAGACCTGAAGATTCATTTTATAACTGAAAATCAGTTGTTTTAAAACTTGGTGATGGTATTGAAAAAGAGATTGATCTAAACCTAATTAAAAATGATTTTTCATATTCACCATTACACTTATTACTAGGTATTGATTTAAATAAAGTTCAATATATTAAAAATACTATTGGATATGCTTTAGGTACTTTAGTTGGTGGAATAACTATAAATGATGAAAATTATAATTTAGCTAACGAAAATAGAGATGCAGTAATTACAATTTTTGCAATTATAAACTTTACTTTACAAAACCAAGTATCTATTTTAAAAAACTTAGAATATCAAAAAGCAGGAGTTTATTATAAAAAAGATTCTTGAAAAACTCAATTAATTAAAAGCAGTGATAAAGAAATTAAATATCATCTAATTAGAAATTTAACTTCAGAAAATGAGATTAGCAAAAAAGTTGGAAACCGTTTTGAAGTAACACTAACAAATGATGAAAATAATTCTTATTGAAAAATTTCAAACATTGTTGCATTAGATTATAAAAATTAAAAAATAGGAGAAAAATGAAAAAGTTAGTAACCATTCTAGGTTCTATTGGATTAATTGCTACAACTGGGATTACTGTAGTTGCATGTAAAATGCCGATTGAATTAAAACAGAAATTAGAAGAGCCTAAAGAAGAGAAGTCTAATACTGAAAAGCAACCTGAAGTAGAGTCTAAAGAAGAAAAACAACCTGAAACACAAAATTATGATAAAGATAACGCAAAATATAAGGAAAATCATGAACCTAAAATGCAAAGTGATGAATCTAAAAATGATAATTCTTTAGAGCGCGATAATGTTGAAAATAACGGAAGAAACAAAAGCAATGAAAGCGATGTTTCTAGTTCAATAGATGAGCAACCACAAGGTGATGAACCTGGGCAAGATGAAAAACAAGCAAAAAGAAAAAGTGAAGAGAATATTGAATTAATTAAAAAATATGGAGAAGAATTAACAAATATTTTGGAATCATCTATGGATAAACTACAAGAAAATGATAGTGAAGAAAATGCTAATATTTTAGCTCCTGCTACTGAGTTACTAAAGGCATATGGGCAATTAAAACAATTTTCAAGCTTTAATGAATTTGAAGCTAAATTAAAAGAAGAAAAAAAAGGAACTTTAGATTCTGATTTTATTAGTAAATTAGAACAACAGTGAGATAAAATAGTCAATGATTATGAAAGAGCAAAGGATAAAATTTTAAAATTGTTAAAGTAATAATAAAAGATTTAATAGCAATTAGAAACTCCCTATTTATAGGAAGTTTTTTGTATCAACTGCAAAAAAGTGAACTAGTATCTATTTAATTATGTAAAAACATAACTTTTTAAAAAGTATAAATAAATTGAATTAGTTATTTTAAAATTCTTAATATATTCTAAAATATTTATTTTTAATAACTAAAACAACAGAAGGATATTATATGAAAAAAATAATGAGTATAATAGGTTCTATTAGTTTAATTACTACAACTAGTTTTTTAGTAATTGCGTGCAAAACATCTATTCAAATGAATAGTAGATCAGAAAAATCTAATAGTCTTGAATCTAAAAATAATAAAGATAATATAACAAAAAATAAAAAAATAGAAAATCAAACAATTGAAGGATCTAATGAATCAAAAAATGGAAATAAAGTAAATGGTGAAAATAAAAGTGAACACGGACAGATAAAACAAAAAAACCAAGAAAAAATGATGTTGGGTGGAGAAACAAAAGAAAAAGTTAAATACATACCTAAAAG
Source organism: Mycoplasma feriruminatoris (assembly GCF_000327395.2). Lineage (NCBI taxonomy): Bacteria > Bacillati > Mycoplasmatota > Mollicutes > Mycoplasmatales > Mycoplasmataceae > Mycoplasma > Mycoplasma feriruminatoris. Next base: position 711,558 of record NZ_CP091032.1, on the reverse strand, counting down.
AGATAAAAATACAAATTTCAATGCTATTAAAAAGTATGGTGAAAAACTTTATGGGTTCTTTTATTCTAATGTAGAAAAACTAAATAAACTAAATTCTGGAGATCAGAGTGAATTGTCATCATTAATTAGAAGAGTAACAGCTTTATATAGTAGTATAGCAAAATATTCAAGTTTATCTGATTTGCAATCAAAAGATAAAGTTAAATCAGAAGATGAAGATTTATTTAATGAATATGATAAAGTGGTAACTAATTATGAAAAAGAAGAGACTAACATTTGAAATTTCCTAAATTCACTTTAAGAACTAAAAAAGACTTTCAAAATAAAAGTCTTTTTCTCATTATTTTCTATAAACTGTTTATTATTTTAAACTTATTACTAAATTCACTTCTTAGTGTTTTTGAATAATCGATAATATCTTGTTTTTCTTTAGTTTTTAAGTCCTTAATATTTTTATGAAGTTGTTTTGCTTCTAAATTAGTATTTTGTTTTAAATCAGAAATTTGTTGACTATATTTAGTATGAGTTTGCTTTTTATAGTTATTAATTTCTGATTTTTTATTATTCATAAAGACTTTTTCTTCTTTATTTAGTTTTAAATAACTTTCTTTTAGTTGTTTTAATTTGTTTTTGTATTCACTAATATAAGTAGTTATTTGATTATTAATATTTTGAATTTGATCTAATTGTTCTTGTGTTAGATTTTTATTTTTAGTATTGTTTTTAATAATATTAATTTCTTGTTTTTTATCAGATATAAACTCATTTTTAGCTTTTTTAGTTTCGATTAAACTTCAAACATAAGCTTCTCTAACTGAACCAAGTTTCCCACTTTCTTGAATCATTCAAAATCCATAAACTAAAGTTGTAACAATTACTCCTATTAGAACAGCTATAAAGAAATAAAATGATTGAATACCATAAGGAACAGCTCCTAAAACTCAAACAATAGGTCCACCATGAGCTGCAAAGTCTTGAACTTTTAAAGCTCCAGCAACTCCACCAGCAACAGCTGAACCTAAAACATTACATAAAATTGCACGTCTTGGATCTCTTATTGCAAATGGAATAGCACCCTCTGAAATTCCAATACTTCCCATAATCAGAGCAGCAACTCCTAGTTGTCTTTCAGTTGAATTAAAGAATTTTTTAAATAATAAAGTTGTTAATCCCATACCTAATGGAGCAACTGGAATAGCAGCAGCCATTGCTCCCATTGGTTCATAAATTTTTTCAGTAATTAATGCTGAACAAGTTACAAAGGCAATTTTATTAATTGGTCCTCCCATATCAAATCCAGCCATAGCTCCAAGTATGATTCCTAAAGCTAATCCAATTCATATACTAGTTTGACTAGTATAAACGTTTTTAATTCATGTTGAAACATGATTCATTATAAATCCAATTGGAGCACCCAGTACAAAAATAAAGATAAATGAAATTCCAATACCACCAACTAAAGGAATGAAAAATATTGGCATAGCTGGAGCTAAAGTTTTTGGTACTTTTCAAGTATTAACTCATCTTACAAAATAACCAACAACTAATCCTGCAATGATAGCTCCAATAAATCCCATTGGAGTTTGAATTTGACCTAGTCCTGGAATTCAATTAGCAAAGTTTTTTGGATCGTTTCCAATAAATGAACCAACCATAGCAGGAGCAATAGCTGCTCTTCCACCAATTGAATTTGCTATAAATCCTCCTAGTATTGCAATCATTAAAGTAAATGAAGCTCCACCAATTGCTTCAAGATATTTTAAAAATCCTTTAGGTGCGGCATCAGCTCCATAAATTGCTTTTGCTAAACCTAGTGAAACAGCTAAACAAATACCACCAAGTATAATAATTGGAACCATATATGAAATACCAGCTAATATATGTTGTAATACTCCAACTTTATCTTGATTTTTAACATTTTTTGTTTCAAATTCTTGATTTGAAGAATTATGAATAACACCTAGTTTTAATGCATCATTAATAGTTTTTTCTGGATCTTTAATAGCATTAGATACCTTAGTTTTATAAATTTTCTTACCAATAAATCTAGTTAAATCAACAGCTGTATCAGTTGCAATTAAAACTACATCTGCTTCTTTAATTTCTTTACTAGTTAAAGGAGTTCCGATTCCTTTTGAACCTTGAGTTTCAACTCTAATTTCATAGTTTAATTTTGGTGCAATTTGTAGTAATTTTTCTTCAGCCATATAAGTATGAGCAATACCTACAGTACATGAAGTAATGGCAACTATTTTTAATTTATTATTAGATTCTTGATCAATTTGTTTATCAATAGTTTCTTGTTTTATTTGATTAGATTGTTTTTCAAAATTTAAAATATCTAGTATTTCTTTTTCAGTTTTTGCTTGTTTTAATTTAATTTTAAATTCTTGATCAGTTAATTTAACAGCAACTTTACTTAATAAAGTTAAATGTGAATTATTTTGTTCAGTTGAACTTGGTGTTAATAAAGCTATAGCAATTTGAATTGGTTGATTATCTAATGAATTTCATTCGATAGGATTTTTGAATTTTAAAACAAATACAGCAGCTTTTTTAATTTGCTTAACGTCTTTTGGATGAGGTATTGCAAATCCGTCTTCAAAACCAGTTGTGCCTTCTTTTTCACGTAATTTAAAACCATCAACTAAAGCTTTTTTGCTAGTAACTATTTCTAATTCTTTAGCTTTTGATCCAATAAATTCAAATACTTCTTGCTTAGTTTTAAGATCAACATTTAAAAAAATGTAATCTTTTTTAAAAATATTATCCATTATATCTCCCTTCTATTATCTTAATTTTATTCTTTTACTTTCTAAGATTACTAGTTTAACAAATTTACTTTCATATAATAAATAGAAAAAAATTTTAAATAAGTAATCTAATTTTTTAAAAAATTTTGTATAAGCAAATTTTTAAAAAATTTCAACGTGCACGCAAAGTATAGTTTTTTTTTTTTTTTATAATCGAAATATAAATTTAGATATTTGGTTGTAAATATCTAGCAAATAGAAAGGAGAAAATTATGAACCAAAAAACAAATACATTAGTTTTAGTTGGTGCTATTTTATCAATTATTGGAATTATTGTAGTATTTCCTATTTTAATTATTTATGTTTGATTTTTATTCTATCTAACAATTCCAGCAACAATTGCTACTTTTATTCTTTCAATTTTATGTTTAGTACCAAGTTTAAGAAATAATAAAGGACTAGTGATTGCAACTGGTATATTTGCTTTATTTTGAGCAGGATTAATTCCAGGTATTTTACTACTAGTTGGAGCTGCTAAAAACTAAAAACAAAGTAATACTAAATATTAATATAAAAATAAACATTAATTAAACTAACTTATCAAACAGCTATTTTCTTTTATTGTCTATTTATATTTGATAAGTAGTTTTTTTATTTGTAAAAAATTATTGGTTTAGTAAATCTAATTCAATTTATTTATATTTTTGTGTATAATTAAAAAGTATTACTTATGGGTTAATACTCAAGTTGGTGAAGAGGACACCCTGCTAAGGTGTTAGGTCGGTCTCCGGCGCGAGGGTTCGAGTCCCTCTTAACCCGCCATTTGAAATTAACAGACTACTTAGGTAGTCTTTTTTATTTTTGTTTTAATACTTGATGATTTAACTTTTAATTTAAACAATTTAAAACAATATATAATATATAAAGATAATAAATTGGAGTAGTAATGAATAAAAAAGTAGATAAAAATATTAATAACAAATCAAAAGAAAAAAAACCTTTTTGATCAAAATTAATGTTTTGAAAATCTGATAAAGATTTAATTCAACAAAATTATTTTGAAAATATTTTATATCCTTTTTTTATTACTAAAGAAAACGAAAAGAAAAACGTTTTAGACCTTATAAAAAAACAAGACATTCAATATTTTTTATTTTATACAAATTCAAAAAATTGACTAAATATTTTACAATATGGAATTTGTCCAGCAAAACACATTAAATTAAAAGCAAATGAAAAATATTATGTTTGATCATATCAACAAAAAGACTATTCAATTGGTTTAGAATTTGATGCTTCATCAAGAGCACAATTTTGAAAATGAATTAAAGATACAGATGTTAAAAGTGAAGAATTTTTAACAATAGCTATTAATCCAAATACTTTATATACAAGAACTAAAAAAGACTGAGTTTTTGATAAATCTTTATCTATGGTATTTATTAATGAAGCTATTCAAATAGAATGTATTGAATGAATCTTGTTTAGAGATTATGAATTATATAAAAAAGCAGAAGAATATCTTAGAAAAACATTATTAAACGATTCAATTAGAATATATTATAAAAACGATAGTAAAGTTGAACAAATAGAAAGTAATAACGATAATGAAAAAGCAACTAGATAAAATAACTCCACGAAATATTGACTTTTCACAATGATATACAGATATTGTTATAAATACAAAATTAGCTAGTTATGGTGCTGTAAAAGGTACTATGATTTTTAGACCTTATGGATATAGAATTTGAGAATTAATTCAAAAATATTTAGATGAAGAATTTAAAAAACTAAACGTTGATAATGTTTATTTTCCATTATTAATTCCTGAATCATTATTTAATAAAGAAAAAGAACATATTGATGGATTTTCTCCAGAAATTGCAACAGTTACAAAAGTTGGTGATAAAAAATTAGAAGAAAATTTATTTATAAGACCAACTAGTGAAGTTTTGATGATGGATTATTTTAGTAATGAAGTTAATTCTTATCGTGATTTACCTTTAATTTATAACCAATGATGTAATGTAATGAGATGAGAAAAAACCACTCGTCCTTTTTTAAGAACTAGTGAGTTTTTATGACAAGAAGGACATACAGTTCATAGTTCTTATAATGAAGCTGAAGACTTTTGTTTAAAGATTTTAAATGTGTATGAAAAGTTTGCAAAAGAAGTTTTATTATTACCTGTAATTTGTGGTAAAAAAACTGAAAAAGAAAAATTTGCAGGAGCACAAGATACTTATACTATTGAATCTTTAATGTTTGATGGACAAGCTTTACAATGTGGAACATCTCATTTTTTTGGTAATAATTTTACTAAAGTTTATGATATTAAATTCCAAAATAAAGAAAATAAATTAGAGCATGCTTATTCAACAAGTTGAGGGGTTTCAACAAGATTAATTGGTGCAATTATTATGACTCATAGTGATGATAATGGGTTAGTTTTACCAAGCAAAATTGCTCCAATTCAAATTCAAATTATTCAAATTAAAAACACTGAACAAATTGATCAAGTTGTTGATGTTATTAAAGATCAATTATCTGATTATAGAATAAATGTAGATAATTCTGATAAAACTTTTGGATTTAAAATTAGTGAAGCTGAAATTAAAGGTATACCAATTAGAATTGAAATAGGACCACGTGATTTAGAAAATAATCAAATCACTATTTCAAGAAGAGATCAACAAGAAAATAAAATTAAAATTAATTATAATGATGTAAAAAAAGTTGTTGATCAAATGATTAAAGAATATGATCAAACACTTTATAATAATGCTTTAGAAAATAGAAAAAATAGAACTTTTAAAGCTAATAGTATTGAAGAATATATAGAAATTTTAAAACAAAACCAAGGATTTGTTTTAGTTCCGTTTTGTGGAAGAATTGAATGTGAAGAAGATATTAAAACAAAAACTGCAACTAATTCAAGATGTATTCCTTTTGATCAAAAACAAGTACAAGGAAAATGTTTTAATTGTAAAAAAGATACTTGTTTACAAGTATTATTTGCAAGAGCTTATTAGAAAAGGTTAATATGATAAAAAAGTATTATGCTGTTAAAAAAGGTTTAAAACCAGGTATTTATAAAACTTGATCTGAAGCAAAAGCTCAAGTTGAAAATTATTCTAATGCTGTTTATAAATCATTTTCTACTTTAAAAGAAGCTAAAGATTTTTTAAATGATAATAATGATTTATTAAATATTAGTGATGATAAAAATAGTTGTATAGCTTATACTGATGGAAGTTTTAATGTTTCAGATAATACTTTTTCATATGGTGTTGTTATTTTTTTTAAAAATAGAGAGTTTCATATAAGTCAAAGATTTAATAATCCTGATCTAGCAAGTTTAAGAAATGTAGCTGGTGAAGTTATTGCAGTTAAACAAACAATAAAGTTTTGTATAGCTAATAAAATTTCAAAAGTTATTATTTGTCATGATTATCAAGGAGTAAGTAAATGAGCTTTAGATCAATGAAAAGCTAATTTAGACTTTACAAAAGAATATAAAGAATTTTTTAATAAATATAAAAACCAAGTTGATGTTGAATTTAAATGAGTAAAATCACACACTAATAATAAATATAATGATCTAGCTGATATGTTAGCAAAAAACGCTAGTTTTGAATTTGTTTTTAAAGAGGTTTAAAATGAAACAAATTGATATTCAAACAATTGATAATCATCAAGTAAAAACTTATGTTTTTGATAAAGTAAAAAAACCTATAGCTGTTTTACATATAATAAGTAGTAATTTAAATGTAATTGATTTTTATGCAAGTTTTTTTAAGTTATTAAATAGTCATCAAATTATAGTTGTTTGTAATTCAATTCAAAACTCTTTATCAATTAGAAATCAAAAACCAATTTTTAATTATAATTCAAAAATTATTATTGAAGATCTTAAAGAAGTAAATCATTTTATAAAAAAACAATATAAGTTACCTATTTTTATGTTTTCTCATTCAACAGGTTGTGTTTTTAGTAAAGCTTATAGTATTAAATACTCTGAAACTATTAATGGATTAATTTTATCTAATCATATTCAATTTAATAAAATAGAACTTATTAAACAAATGATTAAACTAATTTTTATTAAGTTATTTTCTAAAAATAAAAAACCATTAAGTTTATATCAAGATACTTACACACAAGAGTTTTTAAAAGAATTTAATAATGAAGATAACCAGTTTTTATTAGATAAATTAAATAGATATTTAGATCTTTTAGAAGATGATTTTATTTCTAAAAAATTTGAAATTATTAGCTTATTAGATATTTATAAAACAATGTATTTTAATGCAAATAAAAACATTAATTTAATTAGAAAAAACCGACCCATTTTATTAATTGTTAATGATAATAATTATCAAGAAGAAAAAGAATATTTAAAATCAGCACATAAACTATTAAAGCTATTTTTAAAAAAAGATTATTTTGTACAATTAAACTATATAAATGATCTAAAAAATAAAATGTTTAGCAACGAACAGTTAGAAAATCAAATAATTACTTTTATTAATAAACATCAAAATGTTTAATAGAAAGGTTTATATGGATAAATCTAAAATTAGAAACTTTAGTATTATTGCTCATATTGATCACGGTAAATCTACTTTAGCTGATCGTATTTTAGAACTTACAAATACTGTTGAAAAAAGAGAAATGCAAGATCAGTTATTAGATTCAATGGATATTGAAAGAGAAAGAGGAATTACAATCAAATTAAACTCAGTTCAATTAAAATATCATTCAAAAGATAATCAAGATTATATTTTTAATTTAATTGATACTCCAGGTCATGTTGATTTTACTTATGAAGTTTCAAGAAGTTTAGCTGCATGTGAAGGTGCTATTTTAGTTGTTGATGCTTCTCAAGGTGTTGAAGCTCAAACTCTAGCTAATGTTTATTTAGCAATTGATAGTAATTTAGAAGTAATTCCAGTAATTAATAAAATTGATTTACCTAGTGCTGATGTTGAACATGTTAAACAACAAATAGAAGAAATTATTGGACTTGATTGTAGTAATGCTCCTTTGATTTCAGCAAAAACTGGATTAAATGTTGAAGATGTTTTACAAGTAATTGTTGATAAAATTCCATCACCAAGTGATGCGATTGATGATGCTCCTTTAAAAGCTTTAATTTTTGATTCTTATTATGATAAGTATTTAGGTGTTGTAATGTCAGTTAGACTAAAACAAGGAATGCTAAAAGTTGGAGACAAAATTAAATTAATGGCAACTAATGCTGAATATGAAGTCACATCTTTAGGAATAAAAACTCCAAAAATTGTTAAAAAAGACTTTTTAGAAGCAGGAGAAGTAGGTTGAGTTGCAGCTTCAATTAAAACTATTAAAGATGTTAATGTTGGAGATACTATTACAAGTGTTATAAATCCAGCTAGTAAACCTTTAGAAGGTTATAAAAAATTAAAACCAATGGTATATTGTGGAATTTATCCAATTGATACAAACAAATATCAAGATTTTAAAGAAGCTTTAGAAAAAATTGAATTATCTGATTCTTCTTTAGTTTATGAACCTGAAACTAGTCAAGCTTTAGGATTTGGTTTTAGATGTGGTTTTTTAGGATTATTACATATGGAAGTAATTCAAGAAAGATTAGAAAGAGAATATAATCTTGAATTAATTGCAACAGCTCCAAGTGTAGTTTATAAAGTACATTTAACAAATAAACAAGTTATAGAATTAGATAATCCAGCCTTATTACCTGAAGCTCAAAAAATAGCAAAAATTGAAGAACCTTTTGTAGAAATTAAAATAGCTACTCCAAGTGAATATATAGGTGATTTGATGAATTTATGCCAAAACAAACTTGGAATTTATAAAAATATGGAAGTAATTGATAATAATAGACGAATTCTAGTTTATCAAATGCCATTAGCTGAAATTATTTTTGACTTTTTTAATAAATTAAAATCTATTTCTAAAGGTTATGCTTCATTTGAATATGAATTAATTGGTTATAGAGAATCAAAATTAGTAAGAATGGATATTAAATTAAATGGTGAAATGGTTGATGCGTTTTCAATGATAGTAAATCAAAAATTTGCTTATCAAAGAGGAAGTGCTTTAACTTTAAAACTAAAAGAACTAATACCAAGACAAAACTTTGAAGTTCCAGTTCAAGCTACAATTGGAAATAAAGTAATTTCAAGAGAAACTATAAAAGCTTATAGAAAAGATGTTACTTGAAAATTACACGCTGCTGATAAATCTAGAAGAAAGAAATTATTAGAAAAACAAAAAGAAGGTAAGAAAAAAATGAAAGAAATTGGAACTGTAGAAGTTCCACAAGAAGCCTTTGTTGCTATTTTAAAAATAGATGATTAAAATTATAGTAATTAGAGGATATCAAAATGTTTAAATATGAAGATAATTTTTTAAAAATATTTGTTGAAGAACTTTATTTAATTTCTCAACAATCAGGAGAAAAAATATCTGAGTTTTCTAAAAAAGCAATTCAACAATGAATTAATAAACCTGATCTAAAATCTTTTAGAAAATGAATTAATAGAATTGAATCAAAAACTACTAAAGATTTTGTAGTTGCAGATTTAAAAAAAATTATTCAAAGCGATTTTTATGAAATTATTGTAATTAGACTTCAAAAATTACTATCTTTTTTTGATAATTTCTCTTTATTTTATGATGTTTTAGACAAACATAATCCGAACTTTTGTGATGAGTATGGTGTTGATTTAAACATTAGAGAAACTTTTGTACTTTTATTAAGATCATATTTGCAAATAATTTTAGATGATCTTATTAAAATTGATCCATCAGACAAATTAGAATATATGAAAAGTGATTTAATTGAACTAATTAGTGAAGCTATTTTATCTGATACTAATAAAATGTTTGTTGAATATGTTTATGATATTGATGAAACTTTAAGTGATTGTATTGATGAAATTGATGATGATGGATTTTGATATATAGAAAATCAATTAGATAAAGCTAATGAGTTTATTAAATTTATCATTCAATCACAAACTTTTATTTATTATGCAATTTTAGTTGTTGAAATATTAGAATTTGATCAATTATTAAACGTTGGAATTTTTGATTTTAAAAACAAATTGTATGTTGCAAAAAGAATGCAACAAATTGATTGAGATTTACATTTTGATGAATATATGAGAGGAAAAAAAGTAGGGTTTTAACCCTACTTTTGTTCTTTTATAGTTTTAATATTTAATTCATCTAATTGTTTATCACTTACTAAATCAGGAGCATTACTCATCATATCAATTCCTAGTGAGTTTTTAGGAAAGGCAATTACATCTCTAATTGAATTTGAATCAGTTAAAATCATACTAATTCTATCTAATCCTCAAGCAATTCCTGAATGATAAGGAGCACCATATTTATAAGCATTCATAAATCAACCAAAGTTAGTTTGAACTTGTTGTTCTGTTAATTCAACTGCATCAAACATTCTTTGTTGAATTTCTGGATTAGTAATACGTTGACTTCCTCCGCCAATCTCAAATCCATTCATTACTAAGTCATAAGCACAAGCTAAAGCATCTTTTTTATTAGTATCAAAATCAGCTAAGCATTCTTCTTTTGGACTTGTAAATGGATGGTGAGCAGCTACATATCTATTTTCTTGTTCACTAAATTCAAATAATGGAAAATCAACAACTCATAATACTTTAAAATCATTTTTAGTTTCTAAATTAAACATTTTAGCTAAACTAATTCTAATTGCTCCCATTAATTGAGAAATTAAATCATATTTTCCAATATTTAAAACAATTGTTGCTTTATTTTTAATATTAAATTCCTTAATTAATTGTTCTTTTTCAATTTCAGTTAATTGGCTTGCTAAACTACCAGATCAATTGTTGTTTTCAAATTTAATAAAAGCAATTGAATTAAAGTGAAATTGTTTTGCTACTTGATTTAGTTCTTCTAATTGTTTTTTTGATAATAGTTCATCTATACAAATAGCTCTAATAAATTCGTTTGAATTATTTAAAAACTTAATATTAGTATCTCTAAAAATATCATTTAAAGTATGAATTTTTAAATCATATCTTAGATCAGGTTTATCACTACCATATAAATCAATTGCATCTTTATAGCTTAATCTTAATAAAGGTTCTTTAATTTCAAAATTTTTTACTTGCTTTAAAACTTCTTTTATTAAAGCTTCACTAACTTGCATTACATCTTCACTTGTAGCAAAACTCATTTCTAAATCAAGTTGAGTAAATTCAGGTTGACGATCAATTCTTAAATCTTCATCTCTAAAACATCTAACAATTTGATAATATCTATCAATTCCAGAAATCATTAATAATTGTTTAAATAATTGTGGTGATTGAGGTAAAGCATAAAACTTGTTTTTATTTAGTCTTGATGGTACTAAAAAGTCACGCGCACCTTCTGGAGTTGATTTTGCAAAATAAGGAGTTTCAACTTCTAAAAAGTTTAAATTAGTTAAAAAGTTTCTAATTATATGATTAATTTTTGCTCTTGTAATTAGATTGTTTTGCATTACTGGTCTTCTTAGATCTAAATATCTATAAGTTAATCTAGTATCTTCATTAACATTAACATCATTTTCTAAAACAAAAGGAGTTAGTTCAGATTTATTGATTATTAAAAGGTCATTAATTATAACTTCAATTTCACCAGTAACTAGTTCATTATTAACTGATTTTCTTTTAACAACTATTCCTTTAACTTCAATAACATATTCACTTTTAACATTATTAATTAAATCAATATGATTTTGATCAACAACTAATTGAGTAACTCCATAACGATCTTTTAGATCAATAAAAACCATAGCTCCTAGTTTTCTAATTTTTTTTACTCAACCTTGTAGAATAACTTCTTGATTAACATTATTAATTGTTAATTCACCACAAGTATGTGTTCTTTTCATATATCCTCCTTATTTTAAATCAGTAATAAATTTAGCTAATGTTGTTTTAATCTGTGTTTTATCAACTTGATTTTTGATAATAAATTCATTAGATAAAGCTTCATTTGCTCCAAGTATAATTAAATATTTTGGATTTAATTTATCAGCTTTTTTTAAAGCAGATTTTAGTGATAAATGATAATAATTACTATCAGCTTTTAAACCAATTGATCTAGTTAATTCTAAAATTTGTTGATTTAATTTAATGGCTTTATCATCGATACAAATTGTATAAAGATCAATATTTTGTTTTTGATTAACTAAAGTAGAATTTTGATCTTTTATAATGTCTATAAATCTTTCTAATCCCATTCCAAAACCACAAGCTGTTAAATTAACATTTCCAATTTCATTAACTAAATTGTTATATCTACCACCAGCAATAACTGTTTGTTCACTATTATTATTTAAATATTTAATTTCAAAAATAAAACCAGTGTAATAATCTAATCCTCTAACTAATTTATCATCATGAATAGTTGTAATATTCATTTGTTTAAATAAATCTAATGTTTGTTCATATCTAGTTTTTTGTTCTTCTGATAAAAAATCTGACATACTAGGTACGTTTTTAAATTGTTTTTCATCAATTTTACAATCTAAAACTCTTAAAGGATTTTTTTCTAATCTAATATTACAATCACTACATAATTTATAATCTGATAAATATTTTTTTAACTCTAAAATATATTCTTCTCTATTTGATCCAGTAATTAAAAAATTAGTATAAATTTTAATGTTTTTGTTTAGTTTAAATTCATTAATAATTTGCGTTGCAATATTTAAAACTTCATAGTCTTGTTGAATTGAATCACTCCCAAAAACCTCGATTCCTAGTTGATGAAATTGACGATATCTTCCTTTTTGTGGTCTTTCATATCTAAACATTGGACTAATATAATAGACTTTTAAAGGAAGATATTCTTCAGCATATAATTTGTTCTCAACAACAGCTCTAACAACACCAGCTGTTCCTTCTGGTTTTAAAACTAGACTACGATTTTTTTTATCAACAAATTCATACATTTCTTTTGAAACTATATCACTAGTTGAACCAATACTTCTTATAAAAAGTTCTTTTGCTTCAAACATTGGAGTTCTAATTTCATCATAATTAAATTTGTCTAAAATCTCTTTTAATTTAGTTTCAACTTTGTTTCATAATCTAGTTTCATCTAAAAAAAAGTCTTGAGTTCCTCTAGGTTTTTGTAACATAACTATACCCTTTCACATTAATTAAATTATAAACTAAACAAGTTTTTTATTTTTTAATATTATACAAATAGCGCCAATTTATTATTATAGATAAATTCTTATATAAAATAAAACTAGGTTATATTTTATAAAAGTTATAATTTTACAAAATGTTATAATTTAAATAACAAAAGGAGGATTTTATGGCAAATATAAAAACTCAAAAGAAAAAAGAATCACTACTTTTAAGAGAATTGAACTTAATTTTACAACGTGAAATTAAAAGTGAAGTTTTAAAATCAGTTTCAGTTGTAGAAACAAGATTATCTGCTGATAATAGTCATGTTAAAATCTTTTATCAATTCATTCCAATTCCTGAAGATTTAACAATTCAAACTATTGAAGAAGAATTAGAAAATAAATTAAAAGAAATTAGAATGATTTTAGCAAGCAAACTAGATTGAAGAACAGTTCCAGAATTAACATTTGTTTATGATACTAGTTTAGATAGAGCTAATCAAATTGATAAAATTTTAAAAGAAGAAAAAAATAAATAATATTAAATTTCCAAGTTTATACTTGGATTTTTAAATAGAAATAGATTATGCAAAAATCAGGGATTTTTATTTTAAACAAACCTAGTAATATTTCAACTTATAAATTAATTAATCAAGTTAAAAAGAAATTAAATATTAAAAAAGTTGGACATTGTGGTACTTTAGATTTACTAGCAACAGGAGTTGTAATTTGTTTAGTTAATAATGCTACTAAAATAAGTGATTATTTATTAAATGCAAATAAAGCTTATCAAGTTAAAATCAAACTATTTACATTAACTGATAGTTATGATGCTGAAGGAAATATTATACAAACTCAAACTCCTTTTAATATTAGTTTAGATGAAGTTAAAAAAGTAATTAATAAATATAATAACTATACTTATGATCAAATTCCACCAATTTATTCATCAATTAAAGTTGATGGTAAAAAATTATATGAATATGCTTTAACTAATATGAATGTAGAAATTAAAAGTAGAAAAATAACTATTTATAAAACTAGTTTAATAGATTATGATCAAAATAATTATGAGATTTGTTTAGATGTTAAGTGTAGTAAAGGAACTTATATAAGAAGTTTAGCTGTTGATATTTGTAAAGATTTAAATACGATTGGATATGTAGTTGAACTAAATAGAACTTTATCTGGTAATTTTAAATTAGATGATGCAATTAATGTTGAAAATGTTAGTTGAGAGAATTTAATTTCAATTAATGATGCTATTAAAACTAATGATTTTAAAGTAGTTAAGTATCAAAATAGTTTAGATGTATTACAAGGTAAAAAGATTGTTTTAGATAATATTTGTGATGATTTAGTATTTATTAGTGATGATAAAAATAATGTTCTAGCAGTTTATCAAAAATATGATAATAATATCTTTAAAATTAAAAGAGGAGGATTAAATAATGATATATATTAATGACTCCTTTAATAAACTAAAAAAACTAAATACTAAAAAAGCAATTATTACTATAGGTAATTTTGATGGTTTTCATATTTTTCATCAAAAAATTATAAACACAGTAATAACAATAGCAAAACAAGAAAATCTAACTAGTATAGTAATGTCTTTTGATAAAAAAATTAAAGACAACAAAACTTTTAACACCTTAGCTACTAAAACACAAAAACTTGATTTTATTAACAACAAACTAATTGATTTAGATTATTTTATTGATGTTAAAGTTGATGATAATTTAATTAAAACAACAAAAGACCAATTTATTGATGTTTTAGTTAATAAATTAAATGTAGTTAAAATAGTTGAAGGACAAGATTTTAGTTTTGGTTATTTATCTCAAGGAAAAATAGATGATTTAATCAAAACTTTTAGTAAAGAAAATGTAATTATTTTTAAAAGAGATAATGATATTTCTTCAACAAAAATAAAAAAACTACTAGAAGAAAATCTAGTAGATCAAGCTCAAGAATTATTAGGAATAGATTTGAAATTAAAATAGTACACACTATTATTAAGTATGTACTATTTTTTATTTTTATATTTTTTAATAATAATGATTGCTGAAACTAAAACAATAATAGCTAATAATGATGAAGAAACTAAAATAAGAATTAATCTAGTTTGATTGGTTTTATTTAACTTATTATTCATTTCTTTAACTACTGAAAAGTTTATAGTGATTTTATCTTCAGGATTATTTTCTAAATAAATAATAGCTTTATTTGGATCTTTTAAACTAATTCTTAGTTCTTGATCAAAATTAATATCAGGATTATCTTCAAAAAGTTTTATTAATAAAGTTGTTGGATCATTTTTTGAAATTTTTAGATTTTTATTTTTTATAAGTTTAGATAAAATAGGTTGTGGTTTAATTGAATAATTTGGCTTATCATCAGGTTTTATTGGTAAAGTCGGACTTGGAATAATAGTTGAATCTGGATCGTTTCCAAATGGGATCTTATCTGCTTTTTTAATTAGATCTAAAAGTTTATTGTTATCATATAAATCTTTTGCATTAGTTTCTACACTACCTTCTAACATTACATCTGGTTTTACACCAAATTCTAGACTTCTAAACTTAGAACTTGTAAATACGTTGTTAGTACTTAATTGAATAATATCTCCAGTTGGTAAAATAAAATATCCAATTGAACTAGCTCCACCAAAAGTTTTATAACCAATTAATTTAGCAACTTTATTATCTTTTGCTATTTGAGGAAAAATATTTCCTGCTGAAAATGAATAAGGTGAAGTTAAAATATAATAATTAAAATTAAACTTATTATATTTAGATTTTATAGTTTCAACTTTTTGTTCTTTTGAAAGTGGATTATAATTATAAACTTTAAAAGGTTTATCAGTTAAAAATCCCATAATCTCATAAGCAGCACCAATAAACCCACCACCATTTTGAGTTACATTAAAAATGATGTTTTTAATGCCTCTACTTTGAGCTTCTTCTAAGCTCTTTTTAATGTATTTAGCACTATTTTCTTCAAATTCTTTAAATGAAATTACAGAAGTATCACCTGAAATAAACTTATTTTGATATTCAATTTTATTTGGATCAAGTTTAGCTAGTAAATGAAGAGTGTGATCTCAATTTTCGTGTCTAAGTTTATTTGGATCCTTCATAAGAGGAACTTTTTCAATATCTTTCATTTTCTTATAATATCCATCTAAAACATAAGCTGAATGTGGATCATCAAGATCGTTTATTATTTGTCTTGTTGCTAAATAATGATTATCATTTACACCTAAAATCTTAGATTCATATTTTTTAAAAAACTCTTTGTATGATTTATTATTTAATTTAATACCATAATAATGATCAAATAAAAATGAAAAATATTTATATTGAAATTCTTTTAAATTCTTTGGTATTTCATTTTGCATACCTGCTTTAGACATTTTAAGATTTGCTATGCTTATAAAATCTTTCAATGAATCAGCAAATCTAAAAATATTAACTTCATCTTGGTTGAAATACACTTGAATATTTGAATCACTTAAAAAGATTTGATTTAGTAAAACTATAGGTAAGTAAATATCTTTTTGATCTTTTAGCATTTCAATACCATAATCTTTTAAATGGAATTTAAATTGCTTAATCGGATTTTCGTTTACTACTCCTTTAAACTCAAGATTTAGTTTTTCTTCACCACGTTCTTTGTCTTTTAAAAGTTCCATAAAGATATTATTATCTGAAACTATAATATCTTGAGTTTTGTAATCAAAATCAACTTTTAAGTTAGAAAAAGAAGTAGAGTTTAAAATTATAGTTGCTTTGTCATTTTTATATTCGTGTTTTACATTATCACGCTTAATAATTGGAGCTATACTATCTAAAAATTCCTTTATAGAAACATAACCAACATCTTTATGAGTGTGTAAAGATATTTTGTCTTTCTTACTTTCTAAACCTTTGGCTAAAATGTTTAATTTATATTCTTTTGTACTAAGATTTGTTCTTTGACTATTGACTACATTTACACTATTTGCTAAACTAGGAGTTATTGAATTTGATAATAAAAATAAAGTTGGTAAAAACAATTTCATATTAGCTCCTATTGTGTTTTTTGATCATTGTTTATAATAGTTTGAATGTAGTTTAAATCAAATAATTTTTTAAAATCATAGCCTTTAGTTTTATCAAATTCTATATCAGGCTTAGCTCCAAATTCATAAGAATTTCACTTATCATCAGTTAAAGTATATAAAGAACTTTTTCTAATTATCATACCATTTGGTAAAATACTTACTCTAACTTCACTAGCTCCTCCAGCAGATTGATATCCAATAATTTTTGCTAGTTTATTAGTTTTACTAATTGAAGCAAAAGTGTTACCTGCTGAATAATTAATTGGTGAATTTAATATATAGTATTTAAAGTTATATTTACCTATTTTAGATTTAATATCAAGTATTTCTTTATCGTTAGTATTTGGGTATAATTTATGATATTTAAAAATTTGATCTGTTAAAAATCCTAGTATTATATAAGTTGCTGGAACACTTCCACCACGATTTAAAGTTAAATCAAAAACAACATTTTTAACTTCTTTTTTACTTTTAATTTCTTCAAGTTGTTTTTTAACACCACTTATTGTATCTCTTGTAAAAATATCAATTTTAATAATTGCTGTTTTTTTATCATTTGTATATCTGACATCTCGTTCAGTTAGATTACCGTTTAATCTAATTAATTCTCTTTCATATTCTCTAAACTTAGCAACTCTGTCAGTTCTATTTGAATCATCTACTAATAGATCACTATCACTAGTTTTTAGATCATAAATAGGTGGTTGTAATAAAACTTTAGTATGTATATCATTTAGATCTCTTATTATTAAATTAGTTGTTTTAAAATGCTCTAAATTATCTTTTAATAAATTAGTTTTATACTTATCTAAATAAGTTTTATAAGACTTATTTTTTTCTAGTTTTATAGGATAAAAATTATCTAATAAAAATCATAAATAGTTATATTGAAACTCTTTTAGATTCTTTGGTATTTCAGTGTATTGTTTATTAGATTTTAGTTTTGTTTTAGTGTTATTACTGTGATAATCATAAACATCATAAGATTCAAATAAAAATACTTCTTTTTGATTAAAGTAAAGTTGTCTTTCACTTTCAGCTAAAAAGATTTGATTTAAAACAATTAAAGGTAAATAAAAATTATCGTTTTTATTAAAAATAAAAATATTATATTTATTTAAATCAATAACTAAAGGTTTTGATTCTAGTTTTTTAGAAATATGATATTGTAATTTATCTTCATCAAAATAAGGGTTTATTAAATTATAAAAATTAACACTAGAAATAGTTACTTTTTGATTAAAATAATCAAATGAAATAAATTCTTCTAATTTAAAATCATTAGCTTTAGAATTATTATTTGATTCATAATTATTAATTAATTTAATAGTTATTATGTTTTTATTAGCTTGTTTTATTAGTTGTTTAGTTAGTTTGTATGAGTTATTGTTATAAGTTATATCTAAAGGTTTTTCATTAATATCTAATATATCTTTAAGTAAATCAAAAAACTGATCTAAATCTATGTAATTTATATCTTGATAATTAGTTAAATTAATATTATTATTTGAAAGTGACTTTGAATTTATAAGACTAGATAGGTTATAAGAAGTGTTTGAAACTTGAAACTTATTGTTTTGCTCGGTTGTTATTTTAGGTTCATTATGATTGTTATTAATATCGTCATTTAATAGATTAGAAAATCCAGGTTTTTTATTATTATCTAAAGGTTTTTTACTAGTATCTGATTTATTAATATTATTTTCAGCTTGATTTTTATCTTTTGTAATTTTTGGATAAATAACATTAGTTATATTTGAATTAGTATCTGATTTATTAGTAGTGTTTGAGTTATTTTTATCATTAATATGATCATTAGCTGTTATATTTGATTTATTTTTATTTGTTGTTGTTCTATTTGGATTACAGCCTACTAATAATAATGATAAAGTTGGTATTAAAAAAATAGCAGCTTTTTTCATTTTTATATTTAAACTTTCCAAATGTATTTTATAAAAATCTCAAAATTATTTTGTATTTTTGCAAGTTTTATCTTTTTTTAAAAAACATTTTATTATCAAGACAAATTAATTGATTTATGATAATATTTAAAAGTTAGTAGTTTACCAGAGACATTATTCTTTCTCAAATATGCCTTTGATAGACATTTAAACACTACACAAGGAGAAAACATGGTTTCTAAAGAACAAAAATTAGCATTAATTAAAGAATTTGGTGGAGATGAAAAAAACACTGGATTAGCAGAAGTTCAAATTGCTATTTTAACTGCTGAAATTTCAAATCTAACTGAACATTTAAAAATGCATAAAAAAGATATTCCTACAAGAAGAACTTTATTAAAAAAAGTTGCTCAAAGAAGACACTTTTTAGATTATCTAGTTAAAAAAGATGTTAACAGATATAAAGAAATTATTGAAAAATTAGGAATTAGAAAATAATTATACTAAAATATTGACATTGATACTTTTATGTAATAATATATAAAAGTATTAGTAATGCAGGTGTAGTTTAATGGCAGAACTTCAGCCTTCCAAGCTGATTGTGAGGGTTCGATTCCCTTCACCTGCTCCATATAGAAAAATAACTCTAACAACACTTAAGTGTTGTTTTTTTATATTCATTTTTTGTTATTATGATTTTGATATACTTAAAGTGTTAAAATTAAAAATTATGGAAAATCAAAATAAAGAAAAATTACTAGATAATATTAAATTTAATAATACTAGAACTCCTTTTTGAATAAATCTTTTATTACAATTATTTACTACAATCACACTATTTTTAGTAATACTATTTTTTATAAGTCCAGATTTACAAAATTATTCTTTTAATCATTTTAATAAATTAAATAAACTAGCTTATTTATATTTGTTTTTAATTTGTTTAGCTTATTTATTAGTGATTTTTGTAATTAATTTATTATTAGTTTTATGTAAAATTATAAAAAGTGATAGTTTTACTTATTCTTTTGGATTAGTATTTGTTGGAATTTTAATTATTCTAACTGGAAATGTGTTTTATCATTGAAACACTACTTTATTTATTAAAACTATTTTAAGGTTTGTTTTAGTAATTATTAGTATGGTTTTGGGAGTGTTATTTGGAACTTTTATAAGTATAGTTTATAAAAATAAAGAATATCAAAAAGATGAACAAAACCAAGCTATTTTAAATGCTTATTTAAACAATCAATTAGTTCCTAATAAAAAACAATTAAAACAAATTAAAAAACAAGAATATAAACTAAAAAAACAACAAGAATACGAAGAACTTTTAAAGTTCAAAGAACAGTTGTACAAAAAAAAGACAGATGAATAATCTGTCTTTTTGATTATTTAATTTGTTCTATTTTATAAGCTTCAAATATATCGTCTTCTTTAATATCGTTAAAGTTTTTAATAGTTAATCCACCTTCAAAACCAGCTTTAACTTCTTTAACATCTTGTTTTTGATGTTGTAGTGAGTTAATTTCACCATCATAAATTACAACACCATTTCTGATCACTCTAATTTTAGCATTTCTTGGAATAACTCCATCAATTACATAAAATCCACCAATAGTTCCAATTGCTGAATGTCTAAATAAAGCTCTTACTTGTGCTTGACCTAAAACTACTTCTTTAACTTCTGGATCTAAAATTCCTTTAGCTGCATCTTCTAATTCTTCAATTACTTTATAAATAATGTTATGTAATCTAATTTCTATATTATCTTCTTCAGCTTTTTTTCTAACAATAGCATCAGGTCTTACATTAAATCCATAAACAATTACTAAACCATCTCTAACAGTTGATGCTAATGAAATATCTGAAAGTGAAATAGCTCCAACACTAGCTCTAATAATATTAATCTTTACACCAGAAATATTAATTTTTGATAAAGAATTTTTTAAAGCTTCAACACTTCCTTGAGTATCAGCTTTAATAATTAAAGTAATACTTTTTAATTCACCTTCATCAATATGTCTTTTTATTGCATCTAAACTAAAGGCTTGTTTTGTTCTTCTTTCATCTTCTTGTTGTTTTTTAAGTTGAGCTTCAGCTATTTCACGAGCCATTTTTTCATCATTAATAACAACAAATTTATCTCCAGCTTTAGGAACTTGATTTAATCCATAAACAACAACTGGTTTACTTGGTTCAGCTTTTAAAACTTTATGTTTAAACTCATCTTCTATATGTTTAATTGAACCAAAAGTAGTTCCAGCAATCATAATATCTTTAATTTCTAAAGTACCTTGTTGAACTAATACTGAAGCAACTGGTCCTTTTGCTTTATCTAAGTGAGCTTCTAAAACTACTCCTGAAGCAAATTTATCAGGGTTTGCTTTTAAGTTTTCAAGTTCAGAAATTAAAATAATAGTATCTTGTAATTTATCTAAATTGATTTTTTTAATAGCTGATCCTTCAATAAATGGTATATCTCCACCAAATTCTTCAGCAACTAAACCATATTTCATTAATTCAGTTTTTACTCTATTTGGATCTGCTCCTGGTTTATCGATTTTATTAATAAACACAATTATTGGAACATTTGCTAATTTAGCATGATCGATTGCTTCTTCAGTTTGAGGCATTACTCCATCATCAGCAGCAACAATTAAAACAACAATATCAGTAACATTAGCCCCTCTACTTCTCATTTCAGTAAAGGCTTCATGACCAGGAGTATCAATAAAAGTAATTTTTTTATTTTGTTTAGTTATTATTTGATAAGCACCAATTGCTTGAGTAATTCCACCAGCTTCACTAGCTACAACATTTGAGTTTTTAATTGAATCTAATAAAGTAGTTTTTCCGTGATCAACATGACCCATAATTGTAACAATCGGAGGTCTTTCTTTTAATTGTTTTTCATCATCAACAGTTTCTAATAAAGTTTGTAAAATGTTTTCTTTTGTTACTGATGTTTCTTTTTTAAAGTCAAAACCAAATTCTAAACACAATTCACCCATTTGTTCTTCACTTAAAAGTGTATTTTGATTTAATAATTGACCTTGATTAAAGAAGTATTTTAAAATAGCAGTTAATGGTTTATTAATTTTAGTAGCAAATTCTATTACTGATAGTGGTTCTGTATAAACAAAAATCCCATCAATTAACCCTGTATTAACTTCTTCTTTTAATTGCTTTTTAATATTTTTAGTTTGGTTTTGAGCTTTTTGTTTTTTAATATTTTTTACTTGTTTTTTCATATTATAAAACCCCTTCTATCTATAAATTAGATTTGATTAATTTGATAAAGTTATCATCTTTTAATCCAATAGCTACTAAAATATCTTTTCCACATGCTTTTGCTAATTCTTGTTTTGTTAAAACATTAAAAACACATTCGATATTTCTTGAAAGACATTTATTGATATATTTTTTTTGTTGAGCTAATCCCATATCTGAGCTTAAAAGTACAAATTTAACTTTATTTAATTTAATTTCTTCAAGTAATCTAAACCCAGTTATTAGGTT
Organism: Mycoplasma feriruminatoris; assembly: GCF_000327395.2. Taxonomy (NCBI): domain Bacteria; kingdom Bacillati; phylum Mycoplasmatota; class Mollicutes; order Mycoplasmatales; family Mycoplasmataceae; genus Mycoplasma; species Mycoplasma feriruminatoris. Next base: position 689,088 of record NZ_CP091032.1, on the reverse strand, counting down.
ATTAGAAGCATATGCCATTCCAATAGCTTTTACTAATTTATCTTTTTGCATTAATAAATTCTTCTAATTTATCATAAATAGATACATCTACTTTAGATTTTAAACTTTTTGCAATTAAATTTTTTTGTCTTGCTAATTTTAAACTATTTAAGTCTGGTTTTAAATAAACACCTCTACCATTAGCTTTATATGTAGTATCAATAAAAATCTCATCATTTTTATTTTTAACTATTCTAATTAATTGATGCTTTTCAAACATTTCATTTGAAGCAATATCTTTTCTTAGATTCTTATTTTTATTAATCATAGTATTTGTCATAATCATCTAAATCAATATCTAGATCTTCATCATCTTCTTGTTTTAAGATTGCATCATTAAATGCTTTTAGATTTGCATCAATTTCATCAATATCTGGTTCATTTGCTAAATCAAATCCAAAATCTATTTCTTCTTCTTTTTGTTTTTGTTTTTTATAACTAGATCTACTTTGTTCAAATTTAGCATTTGATTTATTAGTGTTTGTTTTAACAAGTTGTTGAACTGGTTCAGTTTTTATTTCTTTTTCAACTTTAACAACTGGTTCAATATTAGTTTCTTTAATTTCTTCTTTAACAACTTCAACTACTTTTTTTGGTTGCTCTTCTTTAATTTCAACTACTTCAACTGGTTTTATTGATTGAATTTCAACTGGTTTTATAGTTTCTAATTTTTGATCATTTAAATCAAAATCATCTCTAACAACAGTTTGATCAAAACTTTGTTCATAGTCTTTATAAGCTTGTTCTTGTTTTAATAACTCTTCTTGCATTTTTAGTTCTTGTTCTTGTTCAACTTCAGCTTGAAAAGCAATTAAAGCATCAACATCAATTTGATTTTCTTCTTTTTTAGTTGTGTTTTTTGCAACTTTTTTAACATTTTTAACAACTGGTTCAACTTTAACTTCTTTTTTAGTTACTTTTGTTTTTGGAGTATATGTATTAGTTTCAACTTCTTGTTTAGTTGTATCACCATTTCATAAAATATCCATATTTTCTTTTAAAGCAGTTGAGTATGAAAAAATGTTGATTTTAGTTTTTAATAAACCTGCAATCAGTTTAGCAGCAATTCCTTGTTTTCCAATTGCTAATGATAATTGAGTATCTGGAACTACTATATCATATTCATCACCAATTTTATTAATAGAAATTACTTTAACAGGAGTCATTGCATTAATTAAATAAGTATTTTGATCTTCATCTCACTTAATAATATCGATTTTTTCACCTTTTAAAATATCACTAATTCGATTGATTCTATTTCCACCAACTCCAATAATTGCTCCAATTGGTTCAATATTTTCATTATGTGTAATTACAGCAACTTTTGAACGTTTTCCAGGTTCACGACTAACAGCTTTAACTTCAACAATTCCCATTCTTACTTCAGGAACTTCTCTTTCAATTAGTTTTGTTAAAAACATCGGAGCTGTTCTTGAAATAGAAATTTGAGATAACTTACTTTCTTTATCAACAACTTCAATATAAACATCAATAATTTCATTAATTTGAAAAACTTCATTATTAATAGTTTTTGATTTTCATAAATAAGCAGTTGTTCCATTAATATCTAAAACATAATTATTTTCTCTATTCATTCCAACTACTTTAGCTTGAACAACTTCACCTTCTAGACTTACAAATTGTTCATAAATTCTTGCTCTTTCAGCTTCTCTAATTTTTTGTTGAAAAATTTGTCTTACTTGATTTACAACCATTCTTGAAAATTCTTCACTAAATTCAATAGGTTTATAAATAATATCACCAATTTGAGCTTCTGGGTTTTGTAATCTTGCTTTTTGTAATGTAATTTCTAATCAATCATCATCAAGTTCTTCAACTACTTTTAATTCTTGATGCATAGTAATTTGACCTGTTTTTTCATCAATATCAATTTTAATAATTGCATCAGTATCATAAAATCTCTCATAAGCTTTTTGTAAACCTTCTTTAAGACCATTAATAATACTTTCTTTACTAATTCCTTTTTCTTTTTCAATTAATTTAATTGATTCTAATAGTTCTACTCCGTTTAGCATATATCTCCTTAAAATCTAATTGCATATCTTATGAATTGAATGTTATCTCATTTAAGATCTAATTTCTTTTTTTGACCTTTTATAAAAAATGAAAAACTAAATGTATCTGTATCATTATTATATTTAGTTACATATCCTTCAAATTCTTTAATTTTTTTAATTTCATTATTTAGTTGTACATAAACTCACTGATCTAAAGCTTTTATTAATTCTTCTTTATTTCTAATTTGTTTTTCAATTCCACTACTTGAGATTTCTAATAAATATTTATCTTTAGTTTTAATCAATTGATCAATTTTATTTGAAACTAAATCATTTGCTTTTATTAAAATATCAAAATCTAATGGTTTATTGGCTTGTAAAGCATCTTCAACAAGTATTTGAATCATATCATTTTCAAATTCTTTGAGATTATTAATTTCATAAACTTTTAAATTCAAAACTTCTAATTCTTTGTTAACTAATTCATTAATTTGAAATTTTATTGATTCAAAATCTTTCATAACACTCCTTAGTTTAGAAAAAATAAAGCAAGGTATTAAAAACCTTGCTTTTTAGCTTCATATTATATTTTTAATACATATAGATTATATATGCTTTAATTTTTGTTTTCAAATTATTTGATAACTAGTTTAATAGTTTTAATTAAAAATTTTTAAATAAAAGTTAAATATAAATTTGAATTTATTTAGTATTTTAAAAATAGCTATTATGTAAATAAAATAAAATATTTATAAAGAAATTAACTAAATATATATTAATAGAAAGGATTTTATGAAACTTAAAAAAACTATTTGAATACCTTTAGTGTGTGCTCCAGTTTTACTAACTGCTATAATCATTCCACCTATTGTTATTCATAAACAAAAACAAAATAAAATAAATAATAATAAAAAACCAGGTGAAACAAAACCTAGTGTTGATGAAAATAAACCAACTATAACTCCACCAACAAAACCTATTGATGAATTAAAACCTATTGTTGATCCCAACACAACTACTTTAAATAAACAATTAAAAGAAGTTTCAACTTCTTTAACTTCAACTCTTTCAAATAAAAAATATAAAAACTTAGAAAAACTTAAATCTGATATTTCTACTTATTTAAAAAACAATAATAATTCTTTAAACAATCTTTCTTCTGAAATAACTAATAAAGACAATTTACCAGAACATATTAGAAATACAACTATTAACATTAACTTAAAAGCTGAAAGTCTTAATAACAAAACAACTAGTTTATCAACTACTTTAAATAACGTTTCTCTAGGTATTTTAGATATTGATAAAATCATTTCTAGAAAAAAACTATGAATTGAAAACTTTGAATTAGAAAATTTTAAAGCAAATAAATATCCAGATCAAGTTAAAGAAGATTTCTTTTACTTATTAAAGAAAAACAATTATGATACTCTTGATGAATCTATTTTTAATAAAGATTCTTATACTTATGATTTTAGTGAATCTGAGATAAAAAGTACAATTAGTGTAGATAGTTATGACAAAGATTTTTCAGGAAGAATATTAGAAACCACAACTTATTATAAATTTGTAAATTCTGATAAAACCTGATATGAAACAAAAATGAAAATCAAAAAAAATAATTTAAAAACTGATTTTGTAGATTGAAATAATAAAGATGAACTAGAACTTAAATTATATGTATACATTGAAAGACATGTTATTACTACAAAAGATACTGGTGACTTTATTATAATTAATAAAGATGGAAATGAAAGAAGATCACTAGAGAACGAAATTAAAAAAGATTTTCATCAAATAGATGATTTTAATCACAATGAGTGAAAAGAAAAAGGAATAACTGTAGAAGAATTAATATCTTGAAATCATGGTTTTGGTTTAAAATTACCAAAAACAATTAAACGTGTTCCAAAGAAAATACCTAAAAGTGAAACAGTTCTGTCATCTTTATTTACCAATGCAAGTAATTTTAACCAAGATATTTCAACTTGAGATACTTCAAATGTAACTCATATGAGTAATATGTTTAGAGAAGCATATAATTTTAATCAAGATATAAGTAAATGAAATGTATCAAATGTAGAAGATATGAGTTTAATGTTTTCAGGTGCCTATTCCTTTAACCAAGATCTTTCAAATTGAAACACTTTAAAAGTCAAAAAATGATATCAAGATTTGGGTTATGTTAATTCCAACTGAAAACCTGAACACAGACCACAATTCAAAAAAACTAATAGTTAAAAAAATATATTTTGACTTCAAACAGAAAGAAATTTAAAATATAGACTATTTATGTTAAAATTAATTTAACATCAGACTTAATCAATTTTTTCAAATCTTTTAACAAAATTGAAACCATATAAAAAACGTTATTTTAGATAATATTTTTTGTTTTACACAAGCAACCACTTAGGTTACTTTTTTCATTTTCATCTAAATCCTTTTAAAAACAAAGTGTTAAATAACACTTTTAAAAATAGAAAAGATAGAAAAAATGGGTATTTTTAAAGCAATTAAAGAAGCATTAGGTAAAATAATTGATTTTTTTGATCTCTTGAAAAATCTCCACGCTTTACCATTTTGATTATTATTATTTGGTTTAATATCAATTCCTGCAGGTTTAGCTACAATGGTTGATTTTTTAAGAAGAGATTTAGTTAGAATTCTTATTTTTGGTGGTGATAATTTTGATATCAAAAAAATACCACAAGCTTTTTGAACAATTTTATATGTAGTAGGTACAATTGGTGCAATATCTTTTTTTTGTTTTTCTAATAATAGTACTTCTTAGATCAGATTTTAGAAAACAAATTAAACAATCTCTTAAAGGTATACTTTTTGCAACTGTTTTTATTACTGTAATGCCATTGGGTTTCTTCATTCTACAATATTTAATTGTTTTAGGTTTTGATTTAATAAAAGTAGCGCTTGGCTTTGGTAATAAAACATCAGCTAAAACTATTGTTTCTATTATATTAAATACGGGTTCATTAAACAATGATGTTGATCCAAACACAATAGCAACAGCACTTGGTTCAAGTGATCCTTTAAAATGAATTGATCTTATAGATAACATCAACCCAATAATTCCAATTATTGCAACAGTTTTTGTTGGTTGAACTTATATTCAAATTGCAGTTGTAATTTTAATGAAATCAATGGAATTATTTACATTATTTGTAAGTGCACCAATTTATGCAGTTGTTGGAGTTTTTGATAATCAAAAACGCTTAAAAAAATACATTAGAGAAAAAATGATTGGTAAATCATTTTCTGTTCTAGGTTTAATGTTTGTATGAAACGTTTCATTCTTATTTTTAGATTTATTTTCAACTAGAATAGTTGATTCACTTACTGCTTCTATTAGTTCTAGTAAAAAAATTACTGAAGCTTTTGAACAAGTAGCTTTTTCAAGAATGAAATCTCTTTTAAACTTAACTGGTCTTGTTGCTGCTTCTTTCTTTATTTCAAAAGGAGCAAATCTTTTAGGTGATTTAACTGGAGAATCAATTAATATTGCTGGTGCTGCTCCTTTAGTTAAAGCTATTGCTAAAGTTGGAACAATTGCTGCTACTGCTGGTGCTGCTAAATTTGGACTTTTAGGTAAATCAGCTTTAAAAAAATCTGGTTCAGGTGCTTCAGATTCAAACAACCTAACTTCAACTTCATCTGATCAAATTCCAACAACAATTTCAGATAAAGTTGATAAATCAAATAACCTAAATTCAAATAATTCAGCTTATCTGAGTGGAAATAGTACAATTTCTGGTTTAAACAACCCACCAAATTCATCTACTAGTTCATTAGATTATTCAAATGATATTGTTAAAATTAGTAATCTTAAAACTCCACCAAAATCTTATAGACAAACTGAAGTTTTGCTAAAGATAATAATGTTGACTTATCTACAATTACAGGTTTAAGAAAAAATGGAAGAGTTTTAAAATCAGATGTACAAAATGCTATAAATGATCAAAAATCATTAAATACACTTAATGCTGCTGGTTCAAATAATATATTAGATACTGCTACAAAAGTTGACAAATTACTTAATGATAAAAATAATGATCAATCATTACTTAAAAATAAATCTACTAAAGATGATTTGATTAAACAAAAAGATAACAAACAAATTAAAAAAGATCAATCTCAAGACAAAAAACTTGAAGATGTTAATAATCAACAAAAATCTGTTATTGATAAACTTAAAGACTTTAAAAAAGAATATGACAAAATTAGTCAAATTAAAGACCAAAAACTTATGGTTAAAGAATTAAATAATCTAAAAACAGCAATTCGACAACTTACAAACGAATTAAAAAATCCTAAATAAATTAAACCTAATAAATAATTAACTATATAAATAAAAAATGAGGATATCCTCATTTTTTTCTATTTTATAAAAGTAATGTATTCTTCTTCATCTATTCTAATTTTTGGTTTAGGTTTTAATGATTTATTCATATATCCTAAACTCATTGTTAAAACAATTTGTTCATCTTCTGATAAATAGTTTTTTTCAATAAAGAAGTTTTCTAAAACTTTAGCATTAAATCCACCAATTATACAACTATCAATATTTAAACTAGCACAAGCAACAGTACCAATTCCAGCTGCTATATGAGCTGTTGTTTTACTTCAATGATCTAATTCATTTGTTTGAGCTAATCTATTAGTTGCATTTACTAAATTATTTTTAAATTTATTTGCAATTTCAACTTGAGTTTCATTAAACATTTTATTTACAGTTTTATCAATTGTATAATTTAAAATTTTATTAGTTTTATCAGAAACAAACAAAATAACTTTATCAGCATTAATAAAGTTTAATTGGTTATAAAACAAACTAGCTAATTCAGGTTTAAAACTACAATTTCTATCAATTATTAATAATCTTAAATTCATCAAATTAAAAGCACTAGGAGCCATTCTCATAGAAGTTAAAATTATTTCTAAATCTTGATCGCTAATTGATTTAATTGGATCAAAATCACGTGCACTTTTTCTGTTAAGCATCAATTCTTTAATATATTCTTTTTGCATAATATCTTTCTATTAGAAATCAAAAGTTAGTTGTTCATCAACTGATAATGAATCTAAAATATTAAATTCTTCAAAAATTTTAATTTGAGTTTGTGTAGTTTGTGTTCTGTTTTTTAAATCATTAACTGAAGTTATTGGTTTAGTGTTTCTAGCATTAATTATTGAAAGAGCCACTGCTTCTCCTAGTGAGTCAATAACATTAAATGGTGGAATGATAATTTTAGTATTATCTTCTAATATGTCAACTTTAAATCTAGTTGCTTCAGATTTTTCAAAATCAATATTACTAAACTTAATTCCTCTTGCAAACATTTCTAATAAAACTTCATAAACAACTTCTAAATCTTCTTCTTTTTTAGAAAGTTTTTCTCCATTTTTTACTTTTTGTTGTTGAGATTTTAGTTTTAATAATACTGCATCATATCCACCTAGTGCTGTTTTTAAATCAAATACATCAGCTCTTGTTGTTAGATAAGTTGCATAATATTCAGTTGGATAATAAATTTTATATCAAGCAATTCTATAAGCCATTAATACATAAGCAGTTGCGTGTGCTTTTGGGAACATATATTTTATTTTTAAACATGAATCAATATATCAATCAGGAACATTATGTTGTTTCATAATATCAATTCATTCTTTTTTTAATCCTTTACCTTTTCTAACTGATTCCATAATCATAAAAGCTAAAGAACTTTCTAATCCCATACTTAATAAATAAACCATAATATCATCTCTACATCCAATAACTGTAGAAATGTCTGCTTTTTTATCTTTAATTAAATCTCTAGCATTACCTAACCAAACATCAGTACCATGTGAAAGACCTGAAATTTGAACTAGATCTGCAAAAGTTTTAGGTTGTGTTTCTTTTAACATATTTCTAACAAAACCAGTTCCAAATTCAGGAATTCCAATAGCACCAGTGATTTCATCATTAATTTTATCTGAAGTTAAGTTTAAAGCTTGTAAAGATGAAAATAATGAATAAACATTTTTATCATCAGTTGGAATTGTAATTGGATCAATATTTGTTAAATCTCTTAACATTTTTAAAGCAGTTGGATCATCATGACCTAGAATATCCATTTTTAATAAGTTATCGTGAATTGAGTGGAAATCAAAATGTGTAGTTTTTCAAGTTGAACTTGTATCATCTGCTGGATAGTTAACTGGAGTAAAATCTTCAATTTCATATTCATTTGGTAAAATGATAATTCCACCAGGGTGTTGACCTGTTGTTCTTTTAACTCCTTCAGCTAGTTTTGCTAATCTATTAATTTCAGTTTTTCTTGGTAATCTATCATCTTTTTTAGTTTCTTCAAAATAAGTTTTAACATAACCAAAAGCAGTTTTTTCAGCAACTGTTGATATTGTTCCAGCTCTAAAAACATTATTTTCACCAAACATTTTTTTAGTAAAGTTATGTGCTTGGTTTTGATATTCTCCAGAAAAGTTTAAATCAATATCTGGAACTTTATCTCCATCAAATCCTAAAAAAGTTTCAAATGGAATATCATGACCATCACCAATTAATTTTTGATTACAATTAGGACAATTTTTTTCAGGTAAATCATAACCACATCTATAACTTGGATCAGTATTAAAATCTGAATATTTACAATTTAAACACCTATAGTGAGCTTTTAAAGGATTAACTTCTGTAATTTGAGCCATTGTTGCTACAAATGAAGAACCAACTGAACCACGAGAACCAACTAAATAACCATCATCATATGATTGTTTTACTAGTAAATGAGAAATTCAATAAACGATTGCAAATCCGTGTTTTGTAATTGAACCTAGCTCTTTTTCTAATCTTTTTTCAACAATTTCTGGAAGTTTTTCTCCATACATATTTTTTGCTGTTTGATAACATTTGTCTTTTAATTTTTCATTAACATTAGCAATTTTTGGGGTAAACAATCCATCTTTTATAGGAACAACATTACTATCTATCATGTCTGCAATTTTATTTGAATTAGTAATTACAATTTCATTAACTAAATTATCATCATTTAATCATTCAAATTCTAATAACATTTCTTTTGTTGTTCTTAAATGTTGATCAGGATAATCTTTGACTCTATTATTAAAATCAAATAAAGGATGTCTTATTCCACCAAGTCCTTTAGCATTAATATAAACTTCTCTAATTTGTTTTAATTCAGGATTAGTATAATGACAATCACTACTTGCAACAATAAGTTTATTTTCTGATTTACATACATTAATAATATTTGTTATTACTTGTTTTAATTGATCTAAATCAAGTGAATCATTTTGTAATAAGTTTTTATAAACACTAATTGGTTGAATTTCAATATAATCATAAAAACTAATTGCTTTTTTTAAATTATCTAATGTACTAGTTCTAGCTAGTTCAAAAATTTCACTATTAACACAACTTGAACCAAATAATAAATTATTATTCTTTTTAACTTCTATTAAATCATTTTTAAAAATCTTTGGAGATGAATAAAAATTAGTAGTATGTGATTTTGTAACAAGTTTATATAACTCTTTTAACCCAGCTTGGTTTTTAACTAAAATGTTTGTATGAAAACCTTTATTTTTATGATAGTTTAAATTATCTATATCATTTATTGGATTAATTTGATTTCAATCAGCATCAGTTATTATTTTGATTTTTTTTCTAGTTTCATCTAGCATTCTTTCATAAATATCAGCTAATATATCAGCATCATAATCTCCACGGTGAGCAATACTTGGATCATATGAAATATTTACTCTTTTTGCAAGTGAACCTAAACGATGTGATTTTAATTCTGGATAAATAATTCTTGAAATTGTTAAAGTATCAATAATTGTATTTTCTAATTTTCCATAACCTAATTTTTCAGATCAATAAGATAAAAAAGTAAAGTCAAAATTAGCATTATGAGCAACTAAAATTGCATCTTTTATAACTTGATGTATTTGTTTAAAAGCAGTTTCAATACTTGGTTTATTTTCTAACATTTTTTCAGTAATGTTAGTTAGTTTTTGAGTAAATGCTTTTAGTTTAGCTTTTGGTTTAATTAAAATATCGATTTTTTTTCTTTCACCAGTTTTAAAATTATATTCAATAGCACCAAACTCAATAATTTCATCTAATTCAGGACTTAATCCAGTAGTTTCTAAGTCAAAAAATACCATTTTAGCATCTTTTAGATTTTGATTTTTTGGATTTTTAACATATCATAAATCATTATTTAACATGTTAATTTCTAATCCATAAATAGCTTTGATTTTATTTTTATCATCTTTATTTTTATTAACTGTTTTTAAAGCTTTATAAATATCTGGAAAAGCTTGAACATTAGTGTGATCTGTAAAAGCAATTGCTTTATGATTTCAACTACTAATTAATTCTAAATAATCCATTGGATCACTAACTGCATCCATTACACTCATTTTAGTATGAGCGTGTAATTCAACACGTTTTATTTTTGCATCATCAATTCTTGACACAAGTTGTTTTTCTATTTTTTTAAAATCATCAATATAAAAGATTTGTTCTTGATCATATAAAGATAAACTAGTTTTTCCTTTAACACTAATTCAATCATTAACTTGAATTTTATTTGCTTTAATTTGTTCAAGATCTTTTGATTTTAATTCTTCTTCAGTTAAATCATCAAACTCACATAAAGCATCGCTTTTTGCAAAATACATACATCTAATTGAAGATTGATAATCAGTAATATCTATATAAAAAATCTTTCGTCCAGTTTTTGATAACTTAAATTCCTTATTAATAACAACACCTTGAATAACAATATTTTGAGCATCATCTTCAACATCTAATAAAGAATTATAACTAGGTTTATCTAAACTTGGTCTTTTTTTATAACTATTATTTGAACTAGGTTTTTTTTCAACTATTTTAGGTTGTATGATTGGTTCAACATTATTGTTATTATTATTTAACTCAGTTTTTTTTGTATCAATTACATCTAAACTAATTTCATTAACATTAATTAAATAACTTAAATCTTTAAATCCAAATTGATTTAGCTTTGCTAAACAATAATCTAGTTCTAAACTAATTTCATTTTTAATTGTTTGACTATTAACATTAAACACTAATTGATGATCATTTAAATCAAAATTATAAATATCTAATAACTTTCAAGAAACACGATTATTAAATAAAGATTTATACATTTTAATAAACTCTAAATATTTTGTAATTAGTTGTTTATCAAATTGTTGATTTTCTATGCTTAAAATTAATTTAAAGTTAAAATATTGGTTATTTTTTAGTTTTTCTTCAACTTTTTTTAAAACTTCAATTGGTAAAAAATCTTTGATTTGTATATGTAAATAACCTTTATTTTTAATTTGAGAAATTCTAGGAGTTTCTACTAAAATAGCATCTTTAAAATAAATCAGATCTTCTTGGTCTAATTCAACACCTAATTTTTTAAAAATGCCAAGTATTTTTGTTTGCATAAAACCCCCTATAGACTGTTAAATGTCAGACTAATATGTAAAATTATATAAACTATAAAAAATACAAAATAAAAAGAATCTAATCTATCTAAAACCCCACCATGACCTGGAATTAAATTAGAAAAATCTTTAATATCAATACTTCTTTTAATATAACTAAATACTAAATCACCAAATTGAGTAAATAATGAAACTAAAATAGTTAAAAATATATAAACTACTAACATTAAACTAGTGTTGTTATTTAGTATTAAATCAAATCAACCAATAAATGGAGCAAAGCTTCTTGTTGATGGAATAAAAAAGATTGTTAAAACTCATATTAAATTAATAATTACACTTGCAAAAAATCCACCAATTGCACCTTCTCAGCTTTTTTTAGGACTAATAATGGGAGCTAGTTTATGTTTTCCAAATCTTATACCAAATAAATAAGCAAAACTATCTGTTAAAATTACAGTTGCTCAAATTCAAATAATAGAACTAAAACCATACAAAATTACTCTATCTACTTTTAAAAAAGCTAAGAAATTAATTGCTTTAAAAGCAAATACCATAATTAATAAAACAAATAAAATTTTAGTTACTTGAGAAATATTTTTATTACAAAACTTCATTAAAAAAAAGGTAGTTAAAAATAAATATAAAGTAATAGCAATTACTATTAAATATCAATATTCTTTTAAATTTAAATTATTATAAATTGGTATTTTTGATTCAATATTACTAAATGGTATTCAAAATAAAACAATAGTTAAAATTTCAATAAATAATTTGTGTTCTATAGGTTTTATATTAAATGAAATTAATAACTCTCTTGTTGATAAAAATAAAATACAGCTACTTAAAATTAATGAAATAACATTATAAGTAATTAAAAGTTTAGATGAACTTTGATTAGTAAAATAATACAATATTGGAAATGCTAAATAAACACCTAATAACAACACTAAAATAGTTGCTGAAATTAGTCTTGTTTTTAGATTTTTTTTAATCTGTTTTATGTTATTTTCATCTTTAGTAATAATTGTATTCATATCAAATCAGTCTTTCTAACTAGATTATATTTTATCATCTTACTAATAGTTTTTAGTCTAGCTTAAAATCAAAATATAAAAAAAGATTTTAAAAAATAATTTATTAAATAATAGTTTAAATCCAAACTAATTATTTTAAAATGTGTTATAAGACATAAAAAAATGACCTATAAGGTCATTTAAAAAATTATTATATTATTTTTGTAATTTTAATAAAATTCTTGGCGAAGAAGTTAATAATTTGCATCCAGTTTTAGTTACTAAAACATCATCTTCGATTCTTACTCCACCTAGATCTGGTATATAAATTCCTGGTTCAACAGTAATAGTCATATTTTCTTTTAAAACTTCATTTCCAGCTGATCCAGCACTTGGTTCTTCATGGATTTCAACTCCAATTCCATGTCCTAATCCATGATCAAAGTATTTTCCATACCCTTTTTTATCAATAAAATCATAAACTTGTTTATGAATATCACCAGCAACTACGCCTTCTTTTACTAAACTAATTCCTAAGCTTTGTGCTTCATAAACAATGTTATAAATTTCAACTAATTTTGGATCAACTTCTCCAAGCGCAATTGTTCTTGTTTGATCTGAACAATATCCATTATAAAAACAACCCATATCAATTGTAATAAATTCATTGTTTTGAATTACTTTATCACTAGGAACAGCATGAGGCATACTTCCATTTACTCCACTTGCAATAATTGTGTCAAAACTAATTTTATCTGCTCCAAATTCTAAGAATTTATCATCAATAAATCTTTGTAATTGTTTTTCAGTAATTCCAGGTTTTACAAAATCAAGTGCTGCTTGAAATACTTGATCAGTAATATCACAAGCTTTTTGAATGTTAGCAATTTCTCATTCATCTTTAACCATTCTCATTTTTGAACAATTAATTCCAACTAATTCAAAGTCTTTAAATCAGTGATTTTTATAAGCTTGGTATTGTTCAAAATAAGTTCAATCAGATTCAAAAGCTAAAGTTTTTACATTATGTTCATTTAAAACATCAATTAAGTCTTGTTTTAAACTTTTTGAAAAATGGTGTAATTGTACATCTTTATTAATATGTTGACTAGTTCTAGCAGCTGTTATATATCTTCCATCTAAAAATAAATGACTATCAGTTTTAGTAATTAATAAATAACCTAAAGAAGAGTGGAATCTAGAAAATCAATATCTATTTTCAGGTGAATATAATAAAATTGCATCAGCATTATTTTTTTCTAATAATTCATTAATTATTTGGTGTTTGTTCATAATAAGTCCTACTTTCTTATTTTCAATATTATATTATAATTAAATTAAACTTATTTTTTTACTTTATTAAAAAACAATTAAATTGGGTTTTATTTAATCAATTTTTTTATAGAATAATATTAATCTATTGCTTTTAGTTAGGAAAATTTTTATGGAAAAAGAAATTATGGTTTCTGGAATTACTCCTAGTGGAACTATGACTTTAGGAAACTATTTAGGAGTAATCAAACGTTTTATTAAATATCAAGAAGAATATAATTTATTTATTTTTATTGCTAATTTACACGCAATCACAATACCTCAAGAAAAAGAAAAACTAAGAAAAAATACAAAAGAAATTGCTGCTTTATATTTTGCTTGTGGATTAGATATTAATAAAACTACTATTTTTTTACAATCAGATGTATTACAACACGCTCAATTAGGTTGAATTTTAACAACAAATACTAGTATGGGTGAATTATCTAGAATGACTCAATTTAAAGATAAATCACTAAAAGCTGAATCAGTTAATGGAAAAGGTTATATTCCAACCGGGTTATTTACTTATCCTGCTTTAATGGCAGCTGACATTTTATTATATGATCCAAAGTTTGTACCAGTTGGAATTGATCAAAAACAACATATTGAAATTACTAGAGATATTGCTATTAGAATGAATAATAAGTATGGAGAAATGTTTAAGATTCCTGAACCTTTAATTAATAGTGAAATTAAAATTATGGATCTACAAGATCCAAGTAAAAAAATGTCTAAATCTAGTGATAATCCAAAAGCAATTATTACAATGTTAGATTCAATTGATGAAATTAAATCAAAAATTAAAGCAGCAGTTACTGATTCAGAAAACTTAATCAAATATGATCCTATTAATAAACCTGGAGTTTCTAATTTAATTACTATTTATTGCCAATTAAAAAATATTTCAATTAAAGATGCTGAAAAACATTGAGAAAATAAAAACTATAAAGATTTAAAAGATGATGTTAGTCAAGCTCTAATTGATGAAATTATTCCAATTCAAACTAAATTTAAAGAACTATATAATTCAAAACAAGTTGAACAATGATTAGAACTTGGTGCTAATACTGCTAGAAATATAGCAAATAAAAAACTAAATAAAGTTCAGAATTTAATGGGATTAAATTATAGTAGAAAATAAAAAGGACCTAAGTCCTTTTTTTAATGAAAAATTATAAACATATAAAATATGATTACGAATATAACTAAAAACATTACAAGAATAATTGATCATTTATGACGACTTCAAAAACTTGGTTTATTATATGGTTCTTCAGTTGAACTTGTTGATCTAGTTGATCTAGTTGATGCTTTATTATAAACAATAGGTTGTTTTTCTTGTTGAATTCTTCTTTTTCTTTGTTCTACATAATAGTCTAAATCTTCAAGTTTTTCAAGTTTAAAAGTTTTTGGACGATTAAAACTATCATCAACTTCATTTGGTAGAATTCTAGCATCTAAATAAGCATCAATTTCATCATATAAAACACTTAATTGGTATAAATTGTTGTGATTATCTTCTAATAAAGAACGTGCAAATCACTTTTTACCAGTTAGAATCTTTTTATCATTAATATAAGCTAAGCAATTAAAATAATCTAGTTTTTTATCTTTAATTGATTGAAAAAATAATTTATTTCTATCATCATCAAATTCATGATAAGAATAATAATCATTAATTTTTCTAATTATTATTCTAATTCCATTTTTACTTAATGTATTTTTAGTTTTTTCATAAATTTTAATATGTAAAACTAAATGTTCAATTAAATTACAATAAACTAAACGATCAGCTTTTTGTTCTCTAATGTATTTTTCTCTATTTTCTTTTGATGATAAATTTGGGATTTTATCTTCATCTATATGATGAATTTCTAAACCATATCAAGATCTTTTAATATCTAAATTTTCTTCTATAGTTTTAAAAAATAAACTAGAACTATATTTAATATAATCACCTTGAACTTTACCATATTTATTTAATAAATACAAAACACAAGAATCATAATCTAATGCTAGTAGTTTTTCAATTTCTGTATAATAATTATTTTTCGTACTTTCCATATTTAGATTATATAAAACTTTTTAAAATCTATTATTTTAAAATTGTTAAATATTGATTATTCTTGATTATCATTCATATTAATTGATTCTAATTTAGAATAGTTTTTATCAATTTTACTTGCTGAAATTTGAAATTCTTTAAACAGTCTTTCAGTTTCTGATTTATATTTTTCATAACTAGCAAGTATGTTTTCATTTCTTTCTAATAATCTTTTAACATCATCAGTAATTACTTTAATTAGTCTTTGAATTTCAGTAATGTTTTTACTAATTTTATAATCTCTTATACTAATTTGTTGAGAAAATAAAACAGCTGGTAGAGTAGTTGGAGAACAAATTCAAATTTTATTTTTAACTGCTTCATTAAATAAATCACTAAATTTAGATCAAATTAATTCAAAAACAATTTCAGAAGGAATGAACATAATCACACTTGAAATATTTTCTTCACTTGAAATATATTTATTATTTAAATCTTTAATCATAGTTTTTATAGAACTTTTAAACTCTATTTCAGCTTGTTTATATTCAAAAGAACTAGAATCTTGTGAGACTAAAATATCAGTTTTTGATAAAGGGAATTTAGCATCAATTGCGATTTTTTTATCATTAATTTGAGTATTAATAATTGCATCAACAATTACATTTGAGTTTTTGTATTTATATTGAGTTTGTCAGATTCCGTTTTTAGTTTGTTGTCCTAAAACATTAGTTAAAATTGATTCTAAAGTATATTCACCTAGATTTCCTCTAGTTTTACTGTTTTTAAAAATTAAAGACAATTCTTTAATATTATTTGATGAACTATCCACTTTTTTATCGATTTGTTCTATGTTTTTAGTAATTTCATTAAACTTTGAAATGTTTTGTTCTAGTTTATCTAGTGATTGTTTTAAATCAGTTTTTTGTTCATTAACTTTTTCTTTTAGATTATCTAAATTAGTATTAATAACTTTATTTTCTGATTCAATTTTTTGATTTATAGTTTCTTTATTATATTCAAGATTATCTTTTAAATTGCTATCTTGAACTTTGTTTTTATTTTTAATTAAATAAAATAAAATACTAATACAAATAATAATTAATATTGAGATTAAAATTATTAGAATAATAGTTAGATCCATATAATCCTTTCTTTTAATATTTTATTATGTTTATTAAAAAATAGTTTTTTATAAAAAATAAATTTGTTTGATTTAATATATCTAATTAAATTAATTTCTATTACAAAACATATAATTTATTTAATTAGAGATTAATTATTTAAAACTATTTTTAATTATAAATATAAGTTGGTGTGTATGAAAACAATTAGAATTATAGGAGCAGGATTATCAGGGTGTGAAGCTGCTTATTATTTATTAAAAAAAGGTTATTTTGTTGAATTATATGAAGTTAAAACTCTTAAAAAAAATCCAATTCAACATTATGATGATTTTTGTGAATTAGCCTATTCAGATTCTTTTAGATCAACTGATTTAAAAACTTCAGTTGGTGTTTTAAAAAAAGAACTAGAGCTTTTAGATTCACTAATAATTAAAGCTGCAAAACATACTAGTTTAAATAATAATAATGAACTAGTTGTAAATAGAATAAAGTTTTCAAAATATATAACTAATTATTTAAAAACATTTAAGAATTTAAAAATTATAGAACAAGAATATTTAAATATAGATTTAAATATTCCAACAATTATTGCAGTTGGTCCTATTTCAACACCAAGTTTTTTAAACAAACTAGAAACTTTAATTAATAAAGAAAATTTAAAATTATTTGATAAAGTAGAACCAACTATTTTAAAACAATCAATTAATATGGATATTTGTTATAGTTTAAATAATAATTTAGATTATTTATATATTGATTTAAATAAAGAACAGTTTGAAAAGTTTTATAATGCTTTAATTAATGCAAAAGTTTTTATTTCACCATTAAAAAATGAAATAGATTTATTAGAACAAAATAATTATTTTAGTATAGAAAGTTTAGCTAAAAATAAACAAGAATTTATAAATAACTTTAAACCAATAAACAAAAATGCCTATATTACTATTAAATTAAAAAAAGATAGTGTTATTGATCATTTATATACAATAAATAATTTTTCTACTAGTTTAATGTGATTAGAACAACAAAAAGTTTTTAGCTTAATTCCAGGATTAGAGAATTTAAAAATAATGAGATATGGAGTTATGCATAAAAATAATTATATTAATACTAAAAAATTATTAAATTTAGGTGTGCAGTTAAAAGGCTATGAAAATATCTTTTTTGCAGGTCAAATTATTGGAGTTGATGGGTATGTTGAATCAGTTAGTTCAGGATTAATTAGTGCAATTAATTTAGATCGTTATTTAAATAATAAAAAAATGATATTACCTAATAAAAACACAACAATTGGTAGTTTGTATAATTACTTATTAAATGTTTATGATGATTTTAGTCCAATGAGAGTTAATTGAGCTTTAGTTGATATGATTAATAATTGTGATTTATCAGATCAAAGTAAAAAGTTTTATAAAAATAGAGCAATTAAGCTAATAAAACAATATATTAAAAAAATTAATAATTAACTTAACAATTTTTAAAAAATAAAATTAAATTATATATGTTCTAATATTTTAGATACTTGATACAATAATAAATGTAAAAATAATAAATTTTTATTGAGAGGCTAAAATGTTGTTCTTTTTAACAAATGGTGCTGCTATTTGTGTAATCATTTTATTATTTGCTATAGCCTATGTAATGGATCCAAAATTTATAAAAACTATTACAACTATTAAAATAACAATGATGGCAATGCAAGTGGCGTTAATTGTTTTATTAACAAATGTTATTGGTTATAGTGGTGTGTTTGGCGCACGTTTAATGTTTGGTAACTTTATTTTATTTTTATCTGGTATGTTATTTGGTCCTATGGGTGGAGCATTAGTTGGAGCTATAAGTTATACAGCTGGACTAGTAATGCCTAATATTTTTATCCACTTTTCATTTATGGCTGTTTATATGTTATATGCAATGTTAGGATCACTAGTATTTATTAAAAAACAAAAATCAAGAGTAACATATACAATATCTGTAGTTGTTTTACTATTTATTGCAAGCTTTACACTAACATTTATTTCTCACCCAATTGCAGTATTATCTATTGGTAAAAGTCCTTATGTTTATGCAACTTTAATTAAAAAACTAATTGTCTTTCCAATTGATGCAGCTATTGAACCAATTTTAATTATTTCAACTTTTGAAGTTTCAGTTTTAATTTTAAAAAGAGTTCCAAATAGTTGAAACAATTTATGATGTACTAGATTTGATAGTTTAGAATTTTTAAATAAACAAGAACGAAAATCTAAAAAAGATAAAAAAGAAAAAAAATCTACAAAAGTAGAAAAATTAGTTCAAGAAACTAATAATACTAGTGTTATTAGTCAAGTTTCAAATTAGTTTTTAACAAACACTTTAATAAAATAAAGTGTTTTTTTATTTTAATAATTTATTAGATTTGCTAATTAGTAATCTATAAAACTAGGTTTATAATAGTATAAAATAATATATAGGAGAAAAAATGTCAAACAATATTAATGATCTATCTTTTGAAGAACTTGTTAAAAAGATTAAACAATATGCAAATTTAAAAGAAAAAAATTTAATTACTGAAGAAGAAAATAAAGAATACGAAATATTAAAAGAAAAATATCTAGAAATAGTTTTAAGTAATAATGAAGAAGAAAACTTGGATGGTGAAGATATTTTAGTAGATGATGATGAAGAATGAGAAAGTGAAAAAGAATTAAAAGAGTTAATAAAAAAATATGAGCTTGATAAAAGACTTTGAAAGAAAAAATAAATTTCTATTAGATTTTAAGGAGCAAAATGAAAAATAAAAAAAATGATAATTTAAATGCATTACGTATGTTAGGTGTAAGTGCAATTAATAAAGCAAAATCTGGTCATCCTGGAATTGTTTTAGGAGCTGCTGGAATAGTTTATGTTTTATTTAATAAAATTATGAATTTTAATCCTAAAAACCCAGAATGATTTAATAGAGATAGATTTATATTATCTGCAGGTCATGGTAGTGCTTTATTATATTCAGCTTTACATTTATCTGGATATGATTTATCTATTGATGATTTAAAACAATTTAGACAATGAGAAAGTAAAACTCCAGGTCATCCTGAAAAAACTTTAACTAGTGGAGTTGAAGTAACAACAGGACCACTAGGTCAAGGTGTTGGAATGGGAGTTGGAATGGCAGTTGCTGAAGCTCATTTAGCAAGTGTTTATAATAAAGATGATTTTGATTTAATTAATCACTATACTTATGTTTTATGTGGTGATGGTGATTTACAAGAAGGAATTAGTCAAGAAGCTATTTCATTTGCTGGAAAACACAAATTAAATAAACTAATCTTAATTCATGATTCAAATGATGTGCAATTAGATTCCAATGTAATTGATGTACAAATTGAAGATATGCATAAACGTTTTAAAGCATGTAATTGAAATACTATTAAAGTTAGTGATGGAGAAAATTTATCTTCTATTTATAATGCTATTAAAAAAGCTCAACTTTCAGATAAACCTACATATATTGAAGTTAAAACAATAATTGGATTAGGATCAACAAAACAAGGAACAAAAGATGTTCACGGTGCTCCTTTAAATGATGATATTAGTAAAGTTAAACAATACTTTGAATGAGAATATGATGATTTTATAATTCCAAATTCAGTTTATAAACATTGATCAATTAATGTTAAAAAAGGTCAATTAGAAGAAGAAAAATGAAATCAATTAAAAGCTAATTATAGTTTAAAATATCCTGAATTAAGTACTTATTTAGATAATGCAATTAATAAAAAGATTACTTTTGATTTTAATAGTTTATTAGAAAACATACCAGTTAATGATGAAGCAACAAGACTAAGTTCAGGAAAGATTTTTGAACAAATTGCTTTAAAAGAAAAAATGTTAATTGGTGGTAGTGCTGATTTATCAAGTTCAACAAGAATTAAAGGTGCTGATAATCAATTTACTAGTTTAAATAAAACTGGTAGAAATATTATGTATGGAGTTAGAGAATTTGGAATGGGTGCAATTAATAATGGGATTGCTGCTCATAAAGGTTTAATTCCAGTTGCTAGTGGATTTTTTGTTTTTGCAGATTATTTAAAACCTGCAATGAGATTAGCTTCAATTATGCAACTTCAACAATTATATGTTTTTACTCATGATTCAATTGCAGTTGGTGAAGATGGACCAACTCATCAACCAATAGAACAACTTTCAATGTTAAGAACTATTCCAAATCATGTTGTATTAAGACCAGCTGATTTTAGTGAAACTATTGCTTGTTATAAAATAGCTTTAACTAAGTTAAATAAAACTCCAACTTCAATTATTTTAACTAGACAAAATGTTAAACAATTAGCTCATAAAGATGTATTTAGTGATGTTGAACATGGAGCTTATATTATAAGTGATCAAACTGATGCAATGATTACCTTAATAGCTAGTGGTAGTGAAGTTGGATTAGCAATTGATGTTCAAAATGAATTATTAAATCATAATATTAAATCAAAAGTAGTTTCAATGGTATCAACTAATTTATTTGATAAACAATCAAAAGAATATCAAGATCAAATTATAGATAAATCAACAAAAAGAATTGCTATTGAAATGGGAGCAACTGCAATTTGGTATAAATATGTTGGTGATAATGGATTAGTATTTGGAATTGATCGTTTTGGTGAATCAGCTCCAGCTAATAGTGTTATTAAAGAATTTGGATTTACAAAAGAAAATATTACAAAAAAAATATTAGAATATTTAAATAAATAGAAAAGAGAAATTTTAATGTTATTAACAACAACTTTTTCATCAGGAGCATTAGCTGGAATGCTAATTGGAGTAATTATTGGAGCTATTGTTATAGGTTTAATTTTAGGATTTGTAATTACTAGACATATGGTAAAAAAACAACTAAAAGAAAACCCACCAATTACTGAAAAACAAATTAGAGCTATGTATATGAGTATGGGAAGAAAACCATCTGAAGCTGATATTAAAAAAACTATGAATGCTATTAAAAGAGCAAAATAATACAAGTACTTTTTTAGTACTTGTTTTTTATTTTCAAAATTATAATATAAGGTTAAAGATATATGAAAATTTTTAATCAATTATTTGACTGACAAAAAGAACTAGTTATTAATAATAAAAATAGAAATCAACTTGGGCTGTTTTTAGATATGGGTAGTGGAAAAACAATTTTAAGTTTAGCTTTTTGTGAAATTAATCAAGTTGATGCAATTATTGTTATTGCAAGTAGAAGTAAAACTTTAGAAACAACAAAACAAAATGCTAGTTTTATAAATTATTTACAAAATTTCTTAAACTTTAAAACCTATTTAAAAACAGATCTAAAAACTACTAGTTTTAATAAAAACCAAAAAGAAGCTATTATTATTAACTATCATTCTTTTTTACTAAACATTAATAAAGAAAACTTTTTTAATTATTTAACAGAGTTTATAAAAGTACATCAAAACCAAAAAATAGCAATTATTATTGATGAAAGTCAAACTATTAAAAACTCAAGAGCTTTAATTTCAATAAATATTAAAAAGTTTGTTGATTTAGTTAAAAAACAAGCTTTAAAAACATATTTATATTTATTAAGTGGAACTCCTCAAACAACAGGAGCTATTGATATGTTTAATCAATTAAAGTTCTTAGGTTTAAATATGAGTAAGTATAATTTTGAAAATGAGTTTTGTATTATAACTAAATTTAATAATGCTTATAGAAAAGTTTATAAAATTAGTGGTTATAAAAACATTAAAAAACTAGAACAATTAATTAATAAGTTTGCTTTAACTACTAAAAATATTCCACCAATTTATTTACCAAAACAACAATATATTGGAACTAAACTACCAATTAGTATTGAATTTGAAATTTTTACAAATAAAAAAGTTAGTGAGTATGATTTGTACATGTTTTGTAATAAAAACAATATTAAATCTAATTACAAACCAAATTCATTACATTTTATTAATAATCCATATTATAAAAATTTAAGTTATCCTGATGATAAATGAAAAGTTAGTGATGATGGTTCATTTTGATTAAGAACTAGACAGATTTCAATTGGTTTTCAAGGAAATAGTAAAGATTATCATTGATTTGATTATTCTAGATTAAATAAATTAGAACAACTTTTAACTAATAAAATTGATAACTATATTATTTTTTATAACTATGATCCTGAGTTTGATGAAATTTATAAAATATGTAAAAAACTAGATTATAAAATTGATATTTGAAATGGTAATAAAAAAGATATTACTAATTATTTAGAATATTTGAATTTAGATGAAACTAAAAAAACTACTAGTAAAAAACGTGTGATTATTTCTAATTATTTTTCAGGAGCAACTGGAAATAATTGACAAGAATATGAAAAAACAATTTTGTTTTCACTAGCAGTTTATGGTTATCATGAACAAGCTTTAAAAAGAAATCATCGAATTGGAGCAAAAAACACAATTACTTATTATTTATTTTTACAAAATAATTATTTAGATAATTCAATGTGAGAATCTATTAAAAAACGTCAAAATTATAATAAACAAATCTTTAAAAAAGATACTAAAGAATTTGATAAATTAAAATATAAAAATATGCATTTTGATTTTTAACTTTTTTATGATATATAATATATTTGCGGTATTTTGTTTATTTGATAAATTTAATACAAATAATTAATAGAAAATAGTAATAAATAATGAGAAAAACTAAATTAATATCTATTCTAACTTTTTTAACTACCCTAACAACAAGTGCTGTTGTTGTTTCTTGTTCAACTGATGATAAAACAACTATTTTACACAAACAAACAGATATTAATAAATTAGATTTAAATACTAATTTATATGATATTAAAGATACTAATCCTTCAACTATTATTAAAACTTTTTTAGAATTAAATGATCAAAAATTAGTTAATTTACATGAAGATCAATTAGAAGTAAAAATGATTAATAATTCTAATGCAGTTATTAATGTTAAAGACTCAAATGAGTTTATTGGAAATACTAATATTAAATTTGAACTTAAAGATAATCAAACTAACTCAAGTTCTATAAACTGATCTACTTTAACTCCAACAATTAGTGTTAGTGAAAAAACTAGTTTAACTCCAATAAATAATACTAGTGAAAAAACTACTTTAATTCCAACAACTAGTGTTAGTGAAAAAACTAGTTTAACTCCAATAAATAATATTAATGAAAGAACTAGTTCAACTCCTACAACTAGCAATAATGAAAGAACTATTAAACCTGCTGTAAAACCGATTAATACAACAGAGACTAAAAAAGCTAAATCAAATGAATCTGAACTAATTCCTGCTTTTAATTTAAAACCAGCAAAAGTAAATAGACCTTCTGAACCATCAAAACCAAGAAGAAGACGTGAAGTAAGAGAAGAAAAACTAGTTAATGTAGCAGAAATAACTACTGCTACTAATAGTGTTCCATGGACTCCGCTAACTCCAGCTACTCATACAACTCCTTTAACTCCACTATCTCCAGCAACAACTGTTAGTCCATCAATAGCTCCAATAAGTCCAGTAGTACAACCTGCTAAAGAACATATTGAAGAACCTATAGTAGACCTAGCTATAAAAAGTGATGAAACTTTTGAAACTATTGATATAAAATCAGATTCAAATATTGATGATTTATATATCAATCAAACACTTAAAGCATTTAATAAAATTAATTTATCAGAACAAAAAGCTAAAGAATTAATGTTAAGAAATGATGTTGCTGCTAACTTCTATTCTCATCCTAGATTTGAACTAAACAAAAAAGAAATTGTTTTAGATAAACACCAAAATAAAAGAGTTGAATTAAAACTGTTTGATAAAAATACTCAAAAAGAAATTAATAATAGTGAAGTTAAGTGATACCAAAGAACTAGATATCCAGAAGATAAAGTATTTGGAGTAAATGAAAACGATAATGGAACT
This sequence comes from Mycoplasma feriruminatoris, assembly GCF_000327395.2. NCBI lineage: Bacteria > Bacillati > Mycoplasmatota > Mollicutes > Mycoplasmatales > Mycoplasmataceae > Mycoplasma > Mycoplasma feriruminatoris. The sequence continues at coordinate 664,093 of NZ_CP091032.1, read as the reverse complement.
ACTTTTAATCTTTTAGATAATGGTGTTTTAGAGTGAAAAGATACTAAAGAATCTGATGGAAGAACTCCTGATGAAAAGTCAGCTGTTATATGAGCAAGTTATAAAGGTTATTTATATTCAACTACTGTTAGAGTATTTTCAGAACATGTTAGTGATATGGTAAATAATGAAGAATTAGCAAAACAAGCAGCTAAAGATTTAGTTAAAGAAAAAGGATGAAATAATTTACCTCCTTTAGAAAGACTTATAAAAGCCTATGAGTGAATGACAAAAGAAGTTAAATATGATCACGATTTAACAAGTGGACCTATTTTAAAAAATCAAAATGCTTATTCAGCTCTAGTTTTAAGATATACAGTATGTACTGGTTATGCTAAAGGGTTTAAATTAATACTTGATGAACTAGGAATCCCATGTAGATTTATGGAAGGAAGCAGCGATAGAGAATCAACTATTTCAAAACATGCTTGAAACTTAGTTCAAATAGATAATGAATGATATCACGTTGATACAACTTCAGATAGAACAAAAGATCAAACTAACTTTAACTTCTTCTTAAACACAAATGATGATTTTGTTAAAAAGGATACTTTTGATCGTGAATTTAAAAATAAAGGAACTCGTTTAAGAAACTTTAAATTTAAAAATTTCGTTGTAACTGAAGAAGATGCATTAGCTTTAATTGATAATAATTGAAATCCTGATACTAAACAAATTGGAAAATTAGATGTAATAACTAATGAACATAATTTCAATACAGTTTATAAAGCTTTTGAAAAAAGAAAATTAGATTCATATATCAAAACTTCAAGATTTACTTTAGTAATTGGACCAAACAAGCAAGCTACTTATACTTTTAATCCTCAAACTCAAGAAAATGTAACTAATGTTCAAGTAACTAAAGTAGAACAATATCAAGATAAGCATGCTATTAAAATTGAATTAAGTCAAAAAGTAGATGATCTAAAAAAAGGTAACTTTAATATTAAAAATGCTCTTATTAAAGAGGTAAAACAAGAAAATAATTCTTATATTTTAACTTTAGATCATTTTAGTTCATATAATGAAGTTAAAGTTGAATTAGAATCAATTAAAAGAAAAGATTATAAATTTACATTAACAAGTGATAATACAGTTAAATTTAACATTCAAAGACAAACTCAACCTAATGCTATTATTCAAGTTTTAAGTGATGATTCTATTAAAATTACTAATAATTTAAGCCATCTGGAATACAATTTTAACAACGCTAGTTGAGCTGATGTTCCTGCTAATTCTATAATACCTAAATCAACTATTGGAAAATTATATTTAAGATATAAAGGATCAGATAGTAAACTAAGTTCTGATATTCAAACTATTAGTATATCTAGAAGTCAAATACCAACAAATCATAATATTAAATCAATTAATAAAACTTTAGTTGGTGTAAATTACACAATGCAATATAGATTAAAAGATAGTAATACTAATTGAACTAATATAACTGCAAATAAAGTTAAGAATTTAGGTTCAGGAACTTATCAAGTTAGAATTAAACCATCTAAACATTCATTAGCTTCTGAAATAGTAGAAATAAGTGTTAACTAATAAGTATTATGTCAATTATTTATGATTATGAGTTTGTTTTTAAAAATAATAACAATGACAAAGAAAATATAATTTTTTGTCACGGTTTTAATTCAAAACTAACTGCTTTATCTGCGTTTAGTAATTATTGAACAAAATCAAATTACTATGCGTTACAATTTCCAGGTTCTAATTTAATAAAACCTATTAAAAACCATCAAGTTAGTGTTGAACAATTTGCTGATTTATTAATTGAATTTATTAATAAAAATAATTTAAAAAATGTGATTTTAATTGGTAAATCACTTGGAGCTGGTGTAGTTAGTTTAGCTTATTTAAAAAACCCTTTGTTATTTAAAAAACTAATTTTAATTACTCCTATTAATCAAACTCAATTAGATTTAGAATTTTGGAAAAATGATTATGTGTTTATTAATTCATTTGATGATTATTTAACTAAATTTGTTCCATATATTTACTATAATTATGATCATTTATTAACAAATCAAAATTGAATAAATAATGCTAGATTAAAATTTAATTTAAATTATTATACTAATCAATATATAGTTAATTTAGCAAAAAGTTTAACTGATAGTAACTTACATAATAAAATAACAAAAGCATATCAATCAATTAATATTCCAACTTTAGTAGTTTTAGCTAAAAATGATCGAATTATAGATTGTAATACTTCTTTAGAATTTTTTAATAAAACTATTAAAAATGTAAAAATAAAAGTTATTAATAATGCTTCTCATATGGTTTATAAAGATCAATCTGAACAACTAAATCAAATAATTGATAATTTTATAACAAATAATTAGAGACAATAAAACAAAGAAAAACTTGAATTAATCCCCCCGCTACCTTAAACACGGACTAAAAATTTTCAATATTATAACAGGATTGTTTTCTGAATTGTACAGGAGACAATCCTTTTAATTTTTCTTTTATTCTTATATTGTTGAACCAATAAATATATTTATGTATTGCTTTAGTTAAATCTTCTATTGAATTGTATTTCTCACCATAATAAATTTCTTGTTTTAATAAACCAAAAAAATTTTCTATAATAGCATTATCTAAGCAATTACCTTTTCTAGACATACTTTGTATTATGTTATTTTCTTCTAGCGTACTTACTCAACTCATGTGCTGATAATGAAATCCTTGGTCAGAATGAATTACTAAACCATTTGTATTTTTAACCTTCTTAAGCGCTTTTTTTAGCATTGAATTAGTTAGGTTTAAGTTAGGTCTAGATTGAATTGAATATGAAATAATTTCACTGTTATAAAGATCAATAATTGGTGACAGATATAGTTTTTGACCATTAACTTTAAACTCTGTTACATCAGTACATCAAACTCTGTTTGCTTCTGTTGAAGAAAAATTTCTTTTAAAACATTGTCTGCGATTTTCCCAACAGTTCCTTTATAAGAACTATATCTTCTGTTCTTTGTTCTAAATTTGACACACTGAATACCAAGTTCTTTAGTTAGCCTTAAAATTTTTTTGTGATTCACAATATATCCCATTGATTTTAAGGTCATTTTTAGCCGTCTATAGCCATATCTTTCAAATGATTTGTTGAATATATCAACAATTATATTTTTTAATTCCATATCCTTATCTATTGAATTTTCTAATTTCTTTTTCATTCATAAAAGAGGATTTAGGTAATTTTGCTATTTTTAAAAGAATAGAAACTTTAGCTTTTTTGTGAGTTTTTAGCATTTCTAAAATTACTTTTGTTTTTTCCTTGTTGATTCTTCTTCTGTCAACAAGGTGTTTAACTTTTTTCAGAATTCAACCTCTAATTTGTAGTATTCAACTTCTTCTTCTAATTGTTCTATTCTATCTTCATTATTAGTTGTTATTTTTGTTTTCTTTTTTTAACTGGTTTTTTCTTAGAGTTTTTCATAATTTTTTTAGGTCTTCCTATATTATTATTTAACCCTAAAATTCCATTTTCTTTATACTTTTTAACTCAACCAGCTATAGTTGATGAATGTATAATATTAAATTTTTTTGCAACTTCCCTGTATGATTCTTTAGTTTTAAGTTTATATAATACTATTTCTTGTTTTGCTTCCAAACTATAATGAGGTTTTGTTTTCTTGTGGGTAAGCGCTTCTATTCCAAACATTTCATATTTGTAAATTCAACCCTTTAAAGTATTAGCCGAGACATTATGCCTGTCTGCCAAATAGGTGCTATTTTTAACATTAAGTCTTTTAGCTTCTTTGACAATTTTTAATTTTTTTTCTAAGCTTCATTTAGCCATATAAAAACCCCACTTCCTGGATTTTTAGTCCGGAATATGGGGTTCGGGGGATAATATTCAAGTTTTTTTAATTTATTTTAATTGATAAATTTGTTGTAAAAAATTTTAATAGTTTATTGTAAATGCTGGTATTTATAAACACATATTGTGTAAGTGTTGGTAAAAGTGTTGGTATAATGATAATTTTTATTTATAAATAGAAAGGTTCATAACATTTGAAATACCAGTTGAATCATCACACATTAAAACAAAGTTATATTTGATGATAATAGGAGAAATTATAGGTGTTAGTGATGTAAAAACAAAATAAATAAGCTATCTATTTTTATTAAAGACAAAATAAATCCTGTTCCAAATTTTAGTATAGAAACAAAAACTAATAAATCATAAAATTTAATATTAAAAAAGGATTGTTAAACTATAAAACAATCCTTTTTATTTATTAAACTTAGGTTTAAATTCTTCTTTTCAATCAAAACTTCCATTTCCAATGTTTTGATATTCTTTTTTAACTTTACTTACATTTCAATTTGAAATGTCTTGATTAAAACTATTAGCACAATAAAACATATCATTTATATATTCAACATTACTTGTATTTCAACTAGAAATATTTTGATTAAACTTATAAGCTCAACAAAACATATAACTCATATCAGTTACATTTTCTACATTTCACATACTAATGTCCTGATTAAAATTATTAGCTTCATAAAACATAGAATACATATTAGTAATATTTGATGTATCTCAATACTCAATTCCTTCAATCTTTTCATTTTGATTATAAATAAAAGCATTTTCTAAACTAGTAATTTTGTTAGGTAAAATCTTTGGTACTTTTTTAATAGTATGAGGTAAAGGAATGATTGATATTTGATTATCATATCATTCATATCCAATTTCTAAACATTCAGTTAAATCATCATTATATATAGGTTCTTTTATAATTTGATTCATTTTAATCTCTTTTCTTAATTACTTTAAAACATTACTATATTGCTATTATTTTAATTTTAACATTTTACAAATTTATGATTTTAAACTCTTTAATTTAAACTAAACTACAATTATTTAAATTTGACTTTAATTTATTATCTATAGATAATAAAACTTAGTTTATTATGATAAAACATAGTTTTATAGATAATTTTAAATTTTATGCATATGCTTTTATTTATAATATAAATAGTAATTAGAGAAGTGGTGAATAATTTGATTAAATGAGATCTATATATAATAAATCCTTTATTAATAATCATTTGATTAATTGTTGCTATTTATTTATTTTATAAAAATAGTATTTCAAAACAAAAAGGATTATTTTATCTTGAAATTAGTAGTTTTTGAATTGTAGTTAATTTTTTAATTCAAATAATTACAAATAGTATTGATTCACCAACATTAAAAACAATCCCAAACTCAATTCTTACAGTTTTACTTTTTTTAAGTAGTTATTTTTTATATACAACTATTTTAAATCCTTTAGCTTTATGACTAACTTTAAAACTACAAAGTAGAAGAATTTGAATTTGAATTAGTTTATTTAGTTTGTTTATTAGTATTATGATTGCTTATTTAAGTTATATAAATATAACAAGTATTATTTTTATATCTTTATTTTTAGCAGTTGGAATTTCATGTCAAATCATTTACTTTTTATTTTTTAATGAACAGTTTAATGAAAGATTATTTCCAGTTTTTAGTAGTATAAAAGCTGGGTTTGTTGTAAGTTTTGCAAGTTTTATAAGCTATGAACTTTATAGTTTATTAAATTTAAATCTAGTCAATAATAATAGTTTTACAAATTGAGTTGTTTTTGTTTTAAGTTTAATTTGTTTAGTTATTTGTTTAGTAGTTTCTATATTTGTAAAAGAAAGAAAAATTAAAGTAATTAAATATAAAGAAGATATTGTTGAACAATTGCAAAGATATGATTATAAAGTTTTAATTGGTTTAATTGTTATGAGTTTTTTAATTACAAGTGTAAATGTAATTATTAGATCAGATATTTTTGAACTATTTTTAGTAAGTAAATTAAAACAACAATTATATCAAACTACAAATATTTGAAATTACTTACAGTCTTTTAGAATTAGTTTTTTATTAGGACAAATGTTATTAGGTTATTTATTTTATAAACTAATTATTAAATCAATTGGAATTATAAAATCAGTTTCTATTCTTACAAGTTTAACTATGTTTGGAGTAATTTTAATTACTTTTATACATAATATTTATTTATTAACTATAATGATGTGATTATTTGGTTTATTTTTCTTTGTGATGTTTTATTTATGATTTGGAATTGGGTTAATGTGAGACTATAGATCTACAAAAACACCAGTTCTATCTACTTTTTTAACAGTTGTATTTTTAACTTTATCAATTTGATATCTAGTAATTAGTATTTGTAAAGTTAATAATATTGGAGTGTTTAGTATTTTTAAATCAGTATTACAAGTAATTAATAATACTGATTTAAATAAAAACAACTTATTTTTAAAAAAAATTACTGATGTTTATTATATTTGTTGTATATTAATTTTTACTTTATTAGGAATTTATCTAACAACATTTATATGAACAGCAAATTATATTCTTGCTGAATATTTAGATCTAAAAGAAATTAAAATAAAAATGACCAGTTTAGCTAAAAAAGATATCCAACAAAAAATGATTACTAGATTAATTAGAGAATAATCAATAGAAAAGAACATTATGACTGAATATGAATTAATTACTACTAAATTAAATGAACTAATTAAAATGAGTAGAAATAAAGATCTTAGTCAAGATCAACTATTTGATATTTGTATATATTTAACAAATGTAATTGATGATTTGTTATTAAAAAAGAACTTAAAAAATCACATAGTTAATCAAAATGATCAATTTAACTACTTAATATATTTATTAAAAACTTTATTATCTATTTTATTTACAAGAAAAGCTTTTTTTAATTTTGATATATTTAATAAGTTAAATCCAGTTTTATTATTTTATATAAAACAAAGTTTAGATAATTTCTTTTATGATGATATTAAACAAAATTACTTATTAGAAAATGCTGAACTTCATAGTTTAACTATTATGTTTTTATATATGTTTAGTATTTTTAATAAACTAATTAAAATTACTAATAATTTAAATGAAAAATATAAATTAAAACCAAATCAAGAGTATTATAAAGACTTCAATTTTGTTAATGATTTTACTAACTTAAGTTATGCTTTTTATAAAACTAGAGGTACTCAAAGTAGAAGTGAACAGTTTTTTAGTACTTTAAAACACTCTTGGTTGTTTAATTATTTATCAAGAGTAAAAACTAATTTAGATAATTCAGATTATTTAGTAAATTTAGTATTTGAACTAGAGTCATTATTTATAATTATTTGTAGGATTTTTATTCAAATTACTTTAGATTTTAAGACAAATGATGAGATTAATAAATTACTTGAAATCAATTCAACTAATTTATAGAAAGACAAAATGAAACACTGACAAGAATTAACCATTGACCAATTTTCAGGACCAATTGAGTTATTGTGATTAATGATTAAAGAAAAGAAACTAGATATTATTGAACTAAGTTTATTAGAAATTGTTGATCAATATCTAGCATACATTAAACAAAACCAACAATTAGATATAGAAATTGCTAGTGAGTATTTAATTATAGCTTCACAATTAATTGAATTAAAATCTAGATATTTATTATTTAAAGATGAACAAACTAATCAAGAAGAAGTAGTAGATTATGATGATTTAGTTTATCAAATTAGTCAATATAATCAAATTAAAGAAATATCAGATAGACTTTTTAACTCTCAAGAACTTTACTTACAAACTTTTTCAAAAAAAAGATCAAAACAAAACTTTAAAAAAGATTTAGTTTTTGAAAATCCTGATCCTTTAATTGATTTAAATGATTTAGATTTAGATAAACTAACAGAAATTTTTTATAACGTAATTACTAATTCAAATGCTTTTAAATATCAAGCTGATTTTGATTTAGAAACTGAAATTTATCAAACTTTAACTACACCTAGTCTAACAGTTCACGAAGTGATTTTAGATATAGTTAATAAAATAACTTCACAAAAACTAAAAGAGTGAAGATTAGAAGAATTACTAGAAATTTTAGAATTTAACTTAAAGAACTTTATTATTATCTTTTTAGCAGTTCTAGATCTAGTAAGATATCAAATTTTAGTAATTGATACTCGTGATGATCATATTTTTATATCTTTAAGAAAAGAAGTAATTGAAAATGAAAATTTAATTACTCAACAACTAGAGGTGATTGCAAATGAATCAACAATATAGTGCTATTATTGAAGGGTTATTGTTTATATATGGTGATGATGGTGTTTCATTATTAGATATTCAAACAGTTTTAGATAACTTAAAACCAACTGAAATAAAAGAAATCATTATTGAATTAAATAAAAAATATTTAGCAGATGAATCTTGTGCTTTTTGTATTCAAACTTATAAAAAAAATAACTTTAGATTACAAACAAAACCAGAGTTACATGAATATTTTGCTAAATTAGAAGAATATAATGAAAACAAAAAACTATCTCATTCTACTATTGAAGTACTTTCTATTATTGCTTATAAACAACCAATTACAAAACAAAGTATTGATGAAATAAGAAACGTTGATTCTACTTATCAACTTTATAAACTAAGAGAAAAAAAACTAATTAGAGTTGTTGGAAAAGATGTTGAAAATAATAGAAGTAATTTGTATGGAATTACTGATAACTTTTTTAAAGTGTTTAACATTAAAGGTGGACTTGAAGAACTACCAGTAATTAGTGAACAAGACATTCAATTAGCAATCCAAAATAACGCTGAACAAAAACAAGAACAAGAACAACAATCAACTGATCTATATGGTAATGTTGATGATTTTAATTTAGATAGTGAAAATAACTAGTTTATTAGTTTTATTTGATATTATAAAAAATACATCCAATAGCTTTTGTTATTGGTTTTTTTAAGGAGAAAAAATGAGCTTAGAAAGGTTACAAAAAATAATTAGTTCTCGCGGGTATTGTTCTAGAAGATATGCTGAAAAACTAATTTTAGAAAATAGAGTTAAAGTTAATGGTCAAATCATCAATACTTTAGGAGTTAAAATTGATGTAAAAGCTGAAATTAAAATAGATAATAAACTAGTTGTATCTGATTCAAATAATCAAAAATATTATTATTTATTTTATAAACCAAGATTAGTTCTAACTACTATGCATGATCCTAAAAAAAGAAAAACTGTAGCTGATTATTTTAAAGATCTAGATCATAGAGTTTATCCAGTTGGAAGATTAGATTATGATGTTAGTGGTTTATTAATTATGACAAATGATGGAGAGTTATCAAACTTTATTATGCATCCAAAATATGAGTTTTTAAAAACATACCAAGGATTGTGTCAAAACCAAGTTACAAAACAACAAATTAATGAACTAATTAAAGGTGTATATATTGATGATAATTATTTAACTAAAGCTTATGATGCTAAATTAGTTAAATATGACAAATTAAAAAATGTTTCAATTGTAGAACTAACAATTAATGAAGGTAAAAAACATCACGTTAAAAAAATGTTTGAATCAATCCAAGCTCAACTTTTAAAACTTAAAAGAACTAAAATCGAATTTTTAGAAATTGCTGATTTAAAACCAGGTCAATATCGTGAACTAAAAACTCATGAAATTAAAAAGCTTTATGGAATTTATAATTCTTTAAAAACAAAAAACAAATAAAGGAGCAAAATGAAAATTGCAATTTTTGGTACTGTTGGAGCAGGAAAATCAACAATTTCTAATGAAATTAGTAAAAGATTAGGTTATGAAATTTTTAAAGAACCTGTTGAAGAAAACCCTTATTTTGAACAATACTATAAAGATTTAAAAAAGACTGTTTTTAAAATGCAAATTTACATGCTAACAGCTAGATCTAAACAACTAAAACAAGCAAAAAACTTAGAAAATATTATTTTTGATAGAACTTTATTAGAAGATCCTATTTTTATGAAAGTTAATTATGATCTTAAAAACGTTGATCAAACTGACTATAATACTTATATAGATTTTTATAATAACGTAGTTTTAGAAAACTTAAAAATTCCAGAAAATAAATTAAGTTTTGATATTGTTATTTATTTAAAAGTATCAACAAAAACAGCTATTAGTAGAATTAAAAAAAGAGGAAGACCTGAAGAGTTGTTAATTGGTGATGAATATTGAGAAATTTTAAATAAAAATTACGAAGAGTTTTATAACAAAAATGTTTATGATTTTCCATTTTTTGTAGTTGATGCTGAATTAGATGTTAAAACTCAAATAGAATTAATTATGAACAAACTAAACTCTATGAAAAAAAATTAGGAGTAAATTATGGGAAGAGCACATGAAGTAAGAGCAGCTTCAATGGCAAAAACCGCTGCTAAAAAGTCTGCAGCTAATGGAAGAGCTGCAAAAGAAATTTATATGGCTGCAAAGCAAGGTGGAGTTGATCCAAACTCTAATTTATCTTTAAGATCAGCAATAGATAAAGCTAAAGCAAACCAAATACCAAGAGATGTAATTGAAAGAGCAATTAAAAGAGCTGCTGGTGGAGATGCTGAAAACTATGTATCTAATCGATATGAAGGAATTGGTCCTGGAAATGTTGCTATACTTGTTGATACTTTAACAAGTAATGTTAATAGAGCAGCTGCTATGATTAGAGAAACTTTTAATAAAAACAAAGGTAATCCTGATGGAAAAGTTAGCTTTTTATTTGAAGATGTAGCTATTTTTGCTTTTAAAAATAAAAAAGAAGATGAAGTTTTAGAAGCTTTAATGTTAGATGAAGTTGAAATTAATGATTTAGTTAGTGAACAAGACACTATTATAGTTTATGCTCCTTTTAAAGCTTATAATAGTGTAAAACAAGCACTAGATAAATTAAATATTACTGAATATTTAATTTCTGAAACTAGAGCTGTTCCAATTGATAAAACAATCCAAATAAATGACGAACAAACTAAATTACAATTACAAACTTTATTAGACAAACTAGATGAACTAGAAGATGTACAGGATGTATATCACAATGCAGAGTTGTAGAAATACAACTTTTTTATTTACATTTATTAGCTAATTAACTAATAATACTAATAAAATATTATTAAGTTTATTTAAAAAACAATAAGTTAGGTGGTTTTATGAGTTTTAGTGTAATTAACTTTGTACTTCTAATAGTTAATTGTTTGTTTATATTTTTAATACTACTAATTTATTTATTAACTACTAGAAGTTATTTAAATCACCAAGTACCTTTTATAAACTCTAGTAATCTAGTAATTAATTCAACTGATATTAATAAAGTAATTAGACAGTTTCAAGTAATGTTTAATTTAAATGATTATCAAATCATTTATACTGATACTGATAATATGATTAAAGTTTATAAAAACATTAATAAAAACAAAAAACAAATCATGATTAGTAAATATATATTTGAATCAGTTGGTTATGAATTAGATTATTTAATTTCAAGGTTATGAATTTCAGCAAAACAAGTACAAAAAGATAATTTAATAAGAACATATAGAATAACTATTTTAACTATTCCTACTTTACTAGTAATACTTTTAAGTTTAAGTATGTGTGGCAATTTCTTTTTATTTATTTATAATGCAATTACAGATATTTTTGAAGTTAATAATTTAACTAGTAATCAAAATAATATGAATAATAGTTTTTTATATAAACTATGAAAGTATATGATATTTAATTATTTAAGTTTTTCATTTATTATTTGTTTATTTATTAACTACTATATTTCTATAGCTATTAAAAATAAAATAGAACTTTATTATAATACTGAAGTAAGTAAGTTAGTTTCAAGCTCATTAGAAATGTATGAATATGATTTTAAAGCAGCTAGAGTTTATGCTTTATCTATTAGATGAACATACATTCCTGTTTTTAAAATAAACAACTTTTGAACTAATCATTACAAGTGAACTGGTCCATTTACTATAGTTTAGTTAAATAGATTAGTTAAGTAGTTTAGTTATATAAAAGATATTTGTTTAGTTATTTATTTGATATTAGTTTAGTTATATAGTTAATATTTGTTTATTTATATAGTTAAACTATTTATATAAAACTTTTAGGTAAATATAATTTAATTATTAATAAATTTATTTAGTAAATCTTATTACTAATATAGGTGTTCTATATCAGTAATAAGATTTTTTGCATATTTTATGATTGTTTTTTTTTTTTTTTTATTTTTGCTATTGACTAAATATATTTGAATGTATTAATATTTATAAGTAAATTTTTAAAGGAAATCATTATACCACTTTTTCTTTTTTAAAATTACATATTGACACATTTTATTTATTATTTATAATAATTCATACAATATAAATCAGATAATTAGCAAGTTTATTTTATAGGAGAAAAGAATGAAAAAATTATTAACATTATTAGGATCGGTTGCAATTGTTGGTTCATCAGCAGCTGTTGCAGTTGCTTGTGAAACTAGAGCTCTTAGTTCACTTGTAAGAAGAAATGGAGAAACTAGTGCTCAAAAATCAGGAGAAAGCCCCGAAAATGGTGGTGAAATGTTAGGAGATGACCCTGGTGCAGGTGGATCTGTTGAAGAAGTTAAGAAAAAACAAATAGGTGAATTAGAAGAAAAAATTAGTGAGGCTAAAAGACAATTAAGAGAAGCTAATGAAAAATACAAAAAGCTATAGAAAAAGGTAAACAAGAAGATCCAACAAATAAGGGTAATGTATCTCAACAAACAGCAAAAGAAATTGATAAAACTGAAAACGATGCATTAAAAGCAAGCAAAAATTTACAAGAACTTGAAATGGAATTAGCTAAATTAACAGGTGCTCAACCAGATAAAAAAGAAAAAGAAGCTCAACCAGATAAAAAAGAAAAAGAAGCTCAACCAGATAAAAAAGAAAAAGAAGCTCAACCAGATAAAAAAGAAAAAGAAGCTCAACCAGATAAAAAAGAAAAAGAAGCTCAACCAGATAAAAAAAGAAAAAGAAGCTCAACCAGATAAAAAAGAAAAAGAAGCTCAACCAGATAAAAAAGAAAAGAAGCTCAACCAGATAAAAAAGAAAAGAAGCTCAACCAGATAAAAAAGAAAAAGAAGCTCAACCAGATAAAAAAGAAAAAGAAGCTCAACCAGATAAAAAAGAAAAATAGTATTAAGAAAGCGTATTATAAATATAATTTAATAAATAAACTAAAAAATGTAATAGATAATAGACTTTTAATAGTCTATTTTTTTTATAAAAAACCAAAATCTTATTAATTTTAAGAAATTTTATTATATAAAAAAGTTTGTTAAATTAAATTTTTAAATATATCATATTTTTATATTAAAAAAACAATACTGCATTTATATATATTTTATATATAAATGCTTTTATGCTATATAAGTCAGATATTATCTAATTAAACTAGTTATTTAAGGAGGTAATTTTAATGATAAAATTATTAACTTTATTAGGATCAATTAGCATAGTATGTTCAACAGCATCAGTTGCAATTGCATGCACATGATAAATTATCTGCTATTTCAAATAACAACACAAGTTCAGAACATCCAAAAGATTCTAAAAATTCAAATGAACATTCAAAAGAAAAAGATAAGGAATCGGAAAAGTCAAAAACTAGTGATAAAACCGAGCCATCAAAGCCAACAGATGAACAAACTAAACAATCTGAAGAATCAGAGAGTAATTCAAGAGAATCTAAACCAAATGGTGGATCAGCCGGAACTGCTAATTCATCAGAAACTACAACTAATTCAGAATAACCAACAGAATCTGGAAACGCATCTGAAAAACATTCAGAAACTCCCAAAAGTGGTCAAGGAACTAGTCCAAGCAATTCAAGTCCTGGGCGCACTTCATCTTCTTCATCAAATATAGATAACCTATATATGGAAGACCACAACACAATAAATTAAAACCAACAAAAGAAGAATTTTTCATTCTTCTTTTTTGTTTCAAAATAACTATTTTTAAAATTCAAACACTATAAATTTAATCTCTAATCTACCTTGTTTCATTTTTTAATTCTTTATTCATATTTAGAAATTATAAAATTAAAGTGTGTTATTAAAATAGAAAGGTATTATGCTATTTAAAAAAGAACTTGTAACTTATATAGATACAAAAATAGATTCTTGACAACAAGCTATATATGTTGCTAATGATTTATTAGTAAAAAATGATTATGTAGATAATGATTTTTCAAAAGAAATCATAGAGCTTACAAATCAAATAGGACCATACTATATCATAGCTTCACAAATAGCCTTACTTCACTTAACACCAAAAGATAAATGAAAAGATAAAAATAATGCTATTAGTTTAACTGTTTTTAAACATCCAATAGCTTTTAAAGAAGAAAAAAGATATCACGTTAAATATTGTTTATCTTTATTTGCAAAAGATGATCATTCACACATTGATCTTTTACAAAAATTTGCAACTTTATTTAACAACAAAGAGTTTTTAGATGAATTAGAAAAAGTACAAAACACACAAGACTTATTATTAGTTTTACAAAAATATGATAAGTAGAAAGGATTAAAATGGAGTTTGGAAAATACATTTTAAATTTCTTTACTGAATTTATTGGAACTCCAGCTATATTAGTAGCACTGTTTGCTTTTATAGGTTCTTTATTACAAAAAAAGAAATTTACTGAAAGTTTAACTTCAACAATTAAAACAGCAATTGGGTTTTTAATTATTGGGGGTGGGGCTGGTATTATTGCTGGCTCTATTCAAAAACTAGGTTTTGCATTTGACCTTTTATTTCAAAGAAACGGAGCTATTGCAAATAACGATGTTCTACCAGGTTTATTTTTAAGTATTTCAAAAATAGTTTTAGCTGGATCATTAATTATGATTTGTGCTATGTTTTTAAATATAGTTTTAGCTAGAATTAGTAGATTTAAATATATTTATTTAACAGGACATGTGTTATTTTACTTTTCAACAATGTTTGCAAGTGTAATGCACGTTGCTGGACTTAATTTAGATCAAGCTAAGAACTTAACAACTGTTGTTATTTCAGGAGCTTTATTAGTTTCTATTTATATGGTTTTAACTCCAGCTTTATTAAATAAGCACGTTGTTAAAATTACAAATAATAACAACTTAGCACTAGGTCACACTGGTTCTTTAGGTTATTGATTATCTGCTGTTATTGGTTCTGGGTTAGCAAAAATTAGTAAAAAACCTTCACGTTCTACTGAAGATGTTAAGTTTCCTAAAGGTTTAGCATTTTTAAGAAATACTAATGTTGCTATTGGTATTACTATGTTATTACTTTACTTAATAGTTTACTTTACAACTTTTGGAGTGCATGGTTATCAAAAAATGGTTGAACACAACATTATTGAAAATGGAAAAGATGTGTTTGTTCAAGGGTTATTACAATCTCTAACTTTTGCAGCTGGAGTTGAAATTGTTTTAATTGGAGTAAGAATGTTTATTGCTGAAATTATTCCATCATTTCAAGGAATTTCTCAAAAAGTAGTTCCTGATGCAAAACCTGCTTTAGATTGTCCGATTGTCTTTCCTTATGCACCAAATGCAGTTTTAATTGGATTTATTTCATCATTTATTGGTGGAATAATTGCAATGGGGATTACTATTTTAATTGTAAGTATTAAAGGAATTAATGTTAATATTTGAATTATTATTATTCCAAGTATTGTTCCACACTTTTTTGTTGGAGCTACTTGTGGAGTATTTGGTAATTCAACAGGTGGAATTAAAGGAGCTATTATTGGATCATTTGTAAATGGATTAATTATTTCATTTGTTCCATTCTTATTTATTGGTTTACAATTAATTCCAAACATAGCTGATTCTAAACAACATATTGCTTGAGGAGATGGTGACTTTTTATTAGGTCTTCCTATTGGAGTTTTACTAAAAGCAATTGGAAGTAAAACAGCTATTTGAGTTTTACCAATAATTAGTATAATTAGTTGAGCTATTTTACCACTATATAGTTTTTTAACTAGAAAAAAAGTAGTTAAAAACAATGATAATAAAACTAAAGCAGAAGTTGTTGAAAATAAAAAAGCTATTTTAACAAGTAAATATGATCTTAAAAAACAAAATAAAATAGTTGCAGTTTGTGGTCAAGGTTTAGGTTCATCATTACTAATTGAAATGAATTTAAAAAATGTAGTTGAACAATTAGATTTACCAATAATAGTAACTCATACTAATTTAAATTCATTTGATCCAAATGATGAATCTATATTAGCTGTAGTATGTGGAATAGATCTACAAAACAGTATTAACTTTGAACGCAAAATAGTTTTAGAAAATCTATTAGATCAACAACAAGCAAAACAAAAAATAGAAGAGTTTTTAAGTTAATGAAAATTACACCATCAATTTATTGTGCTAATTTGATTGATTTAAAAACTGAAATTAATAACTTAATTAGTGCTGGAATTGATCAAATTCATTTTGATGTAATGGATGGGGTTTTTGTTAAAAACTATGCTTTGTCAAATAAATTACTTGATGAAATTAAGTTACAATTTCCTAGTTTGATTATTGAAGTTCATATTATGGGAATTGATTTATTAGATAAAATCAATTTATTTAAAAATACCGATTATTTAAGTTTTCATATAAATGCAACTAATAGTTTAGATGAACTTAAACTATTAGTTGATGAAATTAAAAAACATAATTTAAAAGTAGGATTAGTTTTAGATCTTAATAATCAAATTGATGAAATTAAAGAGTTATTAGATCAAATAGATCTAGTTACTTTTATGTCTATTAAACCAGGGTTTACTGGACAAGAGTTTGATAAAAGTACTTGAACTAAGTTAGAACAAATTAAAGAACTAAAAACTAAATATCCTAATTTAAAGTTTCAAATAGATGGTGGAGTTAGATGAAACAATATTAAAAGACTAATTGATAAACAATTAGATTTTATAGTTGTAGGTTCTTTATTGTTTAGTGAAGATAATTATTTAGAAGTAATAAATAAAATAAGTAAGTTAATATAAAATTTTGTTGTTTTAATATAGTATTTTTAGATTGTTTTAACAACTTAAAGATTTTGTAATAGTATTTTAAATATAAAATACTATTTTTTTGTTGTTTTTATTTATGGTTGTTTTTAATAGATGGTATATAATAATTTTTGACGATATTATTATTCTATTAGCCTATGAAAGGATAGAAATGAAGAAGTTATTAACAATATTAGGTTCAGTTGGTTTAGTAGCTACAACTGGTGCTGTAGTTGTTGCATGTGGACAAAAAAGTGCAATGAGTGATAAAAAACAAAGTGAAGAAAAAATTGTTTTAGAAAAATTAATTAAAACAAGAGAATTGGGTTTTGTTAGCAAGAACGATAATGAAACAATAAAAAAAGCTTTCACTAAACAAAATTTAACAAAAGAGGTTAAAGATAAAGTTGATGTAGAAGTTAAAGCAAATAATAATGGGGCAAATAATGGAACAACAACTAATGGTGTATCAAATGATAGCGCAATAGTTACTTTAAAAGAAAAAAGTAATGGTGGTAACAGCAAATCATTTACTGTAGTTTTTGATGTAAATAATGATTTATCTAAAATAGTAAAAGTTACAAAATTAAAAAGCTTAGCAGATAATAAAGATGAAACAATTATAGCTGCACTAGATAAAGCTAATCCTAAAGCTAATTTAGATAGTTCTAAGTTAATGATTGAAAGAAAAGATAACAAGATTGTTTTAAAAGCAAAAAACGGTGATTCAACTTATAAGAATCAAGTTGAAGTTCACATTGAATCTAAAACAGGGGTTTATGTAGGTTTATCTCTACTTTCAGTAGCTTTATTAGCTTCTTCTGGATTTATTATTTATAGAAGTGTAAAAAAGAAAAAAAAGCAAATGTAATATAGATAAGGCATACATAAGTATGCCTTTTTTATTTTTAATTTAAAAAAAAAAAAAAAATAAAACAAAACCTCCTTATAAAAAAAGCCTTTTATAAAGGCTTTTTATTATACTTATCAACATTATAAAATGGTTGTGGGAGATATTTTAGGGTTGTTTTTTAATTTTTTTTTTGTAAAAATAAAAATAAGATTTGAGACAACTAAAAAATACAAAACATAAACTAAATAATTGTAATCTAGTTGGGTTTCAAATCTGCATATATAGTACAAAGGAAGATATGGTAGGAAATGTTTCAAAAAAACTACAAGTTGATTTATCAAATGAGAAATACTTAGTTGTAGTAGATAATTTTTATAAAAAATTTAAAGATATAGAAATTGGACCTTTTTCATTTAATATTGAAAAAGGAAAAATTACTGCTTTATTAGGAAGTAGTGGTTCTGGAAAAAGTGTGTTTATTAACTCTTTACTAAGAACAAGCATTAATTATCAAGGAAGCATTTTTATTAACCAAAAAGAAAGAAAAAATAACGATTCAATTCAAAACAATTCTGATATTGGATTTTATTCACAAATGGACTTTTCTTTGTACTCAATCTCAGCTTATGATTTTTTATACAATATGTGCTATGTCATGGGTTTAGAAAATAAACTAGTTAAACAAAAACTAGAATATTGATTAAAAAAGTTCGATTTATGAGAAGCTAAAGATAAACCTTTAAAAAGTTTTTCTTGAGGAATGAAAAACCGTATTAACTTAATTTTATGTTTTATAAAAGAACCTAAAATCTTAGTATGCGATGAACCTGGAGCTAATCTGGATTCTTATTGAAGAAAACAGATTTATACAATTCTAGATGAATTTAAGAAAAACTCTAATAGTACTATTATTCTAACAGTTCATAATATAGATGAAGTTTATGATATTATACAAAACTTTATTATTTTAGAAAAAGGTAAATTACTATTTTCTGGTTCTAAACAAGAACTTAATTTGTATAAAAAAACAAAGATTACATTCGAATATAATATCTTACTAGAACAAGTAGAAAAAATTTTAAATCAAAACGATATTTTAACTTTTAATCTAGATACTAATAATAATTCTTTAGTAATTGGTTTAAAAGAATATCAAAGTATTAGTGATGCTTTAGATGTTTTAAAAAAACATAATCTTTATGTAAAAAGCTTAGATACTTTATCAATTGATATTGATATGATTAAAAAAGCTTTAGAAGATAAAATCACTAAACATATTCCAAAATATCAAAAAAACTCAATGAATTCTTTACAAAAGAATTTAGAATATAACAATCAATTTAGTTTTAATAAAACTACAAATGATATTTCTAATATAACCAATTGTCCTGATACAACTTCAAATAATGAAGTTGAAATAATAAATAATAATAATAATAATAATCTCCCTGTAAATAATTTATTTAACGATTTATTACAAAAAACATTTTTAAATATGTTTGATGAAATAAAGAACTTAAAACAACAAGTTAATCAAAACAATTTAGATAACTATGAAAACATTTTAGATGATTTAAAAACACAAATAAGTAGTGTTTTAGAAATCAAAAATGATTTTTTAGAAAAAATAGATGAATTAAAAGAACAAAATGATACTTTTATTAATTCAGATAGTCAAAATATAAATAACGTTTTAGATCTCAAAGATTTTATTAATAAACAGTCTAATAAAATTCAGCAAACACTTTTTAAACAATTAAAAAATATGAACAATCCTTCTAAACTAAATAATCACTCTAATTCTTTTAAAAATTCTGATTTAAGTGATGAGTATTTAGAATTAAAATCTCAATTAGAGATGTTAAAATCACAAATCAATCACAACTCTATAACTAATAATTCATTAGAAAATCAAGAATTAAATAGATTAAAATCTGATATTTTAACTCAAAAACAAGAATTAGAACAGTTTAAAAAAGAATTATATTTTGAAAAAATGCTTAATGAAAAACTAAATAGTTTTGATAATAAATTAAAAGAAAGAGAAAGTATTTTAGAACTAGAAAGATTAAAACAAGAAATCAAAGAAGAACAAAACAAACTACGTGAGTTAATGTTCTTAGAAAAACTAACTAAATAGTTAAAGATCTAAAATATGTCTAAATCTTTTAAAAAGTCTAAAAAACCTGAAGATTCTTTTAATCTTATTAAATATAAAAAAATACCTTTTAGTAAACTGATTAAATTTTGTTCTAAAAATCTATTAAAAGAACGTTTGTTTTATGTTTTAAACTTTTGTAATATTTTAGTTTCCATTTTAATAGGAGTTCTACTAGGTTTTGTTAAACAAGGCAATAAACAAGTTATTATCTTTAATTTTTACATCCTATTTTTTACTTGCTGTTTATTATTTGTCCTTATTTTAAAAATGATTCAATTTTTCTTTAATAAAAATCTAGAAGATAAAACAACTTATATTGTTTTAACAAACCAAGTTAGTAGATCAAAGTTTTTTATTTCACAATACTTTTTAATGAATTTAATTATTGTAATAAACATTTTACTAAGTTTTGTTTTTATCAATTTAGCTTATAGTATTTTTAATAGTTTTAAATATGATAGTTTTATTTTAAAAATGACATTAGTATATCTTTTGTATAATTTGTTTGCCTCATTTTGTCTAATTAATTTTATAAGTATGTTAATGTTTCTTTTCTCTTTACAAACTACAACTATAATTTGTACTTTGCTTGTCAGTTTATGTTTTGTAGCAAATATACCAATGTCATTTGTTAAAGCTAATGAAAAAAGTTATAATATTGAGTTTTTAACTAAAGATAAAAATTTAGAAATCTTTAAATTAAATGATGTTTATGATACATACACATTAAATAAAAACATTTTAGAAAACAAAATTAAATATCCTTATTTATCTAAATATATTTACAAATATTTTATAGATAATAAATTTTTAAAAGATCAATTTAGTAATAAAAAAAACATTGATTTAAGAATAAAAATGTGAGATGAACTAGGTTTAATCAATAAACAAAAAGTTATTATTAATGAAAATGATCTAAAGTTGTTTTCAAAGCCCTCAAGAAACAACAAAGTTCCAAGTAGTTGAACTAGAAATGATTTATTTGATTTAACACTAACTTTAAATAATACGTTTATTTCAAATGAACAATTAGATGAATTAATAATCAATACAACTAATTTAGATAAAAAAAATATCTTATTAGATTTTAAAAATTTTTCAAAAGAAATTAATAATTATTTTAAAAACGATTTACAGACTAGTAAGTATGATTTACTATATGATTTCTTGTTTTTAGATGATTTAAAAAATAGTAATTATTTAATAAAAAAGAATAATTTAAATCAGATATATCAGCTAAGTAAAACTGATCTTAAAAATATTTATGAATATGAATTACTAGCTGATACTAGTGATGGTTTTAAATTTTATAATTCTAAAAATCTAATAAATAAATTAAATTTTAATCTAATGTATATAGCAAGAATACTTGAAAATTATTTTATTAGATATTCTAGTAATTACACTATCCTTTCTACTTCTCGTGTTTTAAAAGATCAATTAGATTGATCTACTTACTTTACAACTAGAACTAAAATGAAATATTTTTCATATCTTAACTTATATAACGGACTATGAACTTTTTATACTAGTAATTTAGGTTTTTATTATAAAGATATCTGATTTGCTCCAGCTTCAGATTCATTTATAAAATTAGAAGATCAAAAAAATTTATTTTTAGGTTATCTAGAATATGATCTAGAACTTTTAAAAAACGATGTTATTAGTAAAAACACTACTAATAATTACACTAAACCCAGATTGTATTTAATTATTTTGCTTATAATAAATGCTTTTAGTTTTTTAATAGCTTTTTTGAAATTTAAGAAAAAAGATTTTTAGCTATGAAACTAAAAAGAAAGGAATACAATGAAAGGTCTACTAAAATTATTATCTTTAGTTAGTTTTTCAACAGTTTTAGTTGCTCCAGTTGTTGCATGTGAAAAAACTGGTGCTCAAGAGGGTGATAAAAACCTTACTCCTACTCAGCAACTAGAAAAACTAAAAAGTGATGTTGAAAAAACTAAAGAAACTACAAAAAATTCAAAACAAGTTTTAACAGAAGTAACAAATTCATTAACAAAAGCTAATGAATCACTTGAAAAACTAGAAAAATCAGAAGTTTCTAAAGAAACAAAAGAACAACTTACAAAACTAAAAGAGGATTTTAATTTTGTAAAACAAAAAGCAGATGCAGCTAAACAAAATTTAGATGCAGTTGATAAAGTACTTAATGATCTAGAAAAAGATAAAGCAGCTTTTTCTGAAGAAAAATTAGCTGAATTAAAAAAACAATTTGCTGATATGAAACAAAATTCAGATCAAGCTAGTTCAAATTTAAATGAAGCAAAGGCTAAACTAAAACTAGCTGAGGCTACACTTAATAAATTTGTTGTAGATGATCAATTTAAAGAAGTTC
Organism: Mycoplasma feriruminatoris; assembly: GCF_000327395.2. NCBI lineage: Bacteria > Bacillati > Mycoplasmatota > Mollicutes > Mycoplasmatales > Mycoplasmataceae > Mycoplasma > Mycoplasma feriruminatoris. The sequence goes on along the minus strand of NZ_CP091032.1, from coordinate 641,761 downwards.
AAAGCACTTTAGATTTAATCAAAAGTAAGTTACAAGAAGTTGAACAACAACTTACAAATTTAGTGAATGGTAAAGCTATTAAAGAAAAACTAAATGAAATAAATGAGGGTGTTAAAAAAGTAGAAGCAAAAGTAACATCATCAAAAGAAGTTTCAAAAGGAGTTTCACAACAACTAAAAGTAGCTGAAGATGCACTTAAAAAAGTTACTTCTTCAAACCTTGCTAAAGATGAACTAAACAAAGCTAAAAAAGCAATTGATGATGCTAAACAAAAAGTTCAAACTGTAAGTCAACGCTTAGGAGATCTTGAAAAAGAATTAGAAGCATTGAAAAAAGTTGTTGAAAAAATAGAGTCATTAAATAAATCTTTTGAAGGAGAACTTGGTCAGTTAAAAACTTTAAAAGATTCATTACAACCAATTGAACAACAACTTGGAAAACTAGCTACAGCACTTAATGATTTAGAAAAATCTGCAGATAAAGAAAAAGATTTAGCTGCAGCAAAACAAACCTTTAATGATACAAAACAAAAATTTGATACTGTAGAAACTTCTTTACAACAACTTGAAACAAAAGTTGCAGGGTTTAAAAAACATGTAAATGATCAAAATAAAGATGATGCTACTGTAAAAAAAGAACTTGAACAAGTAAAAGCAACATTAAAAGATTACAATGATAAATTACAACAAAACAAACAAGTAGTTGAAAAACTAGAAAAAGCAGAATTTTCTAAAGAAAAATTAGATAAGGTAAAACAAGATTTTAGTGAAGTTGAAAAATTACTAAAAGCGGTTAAAGATAAATTTGATGAATTAGCAAAAACATATAAAGTAGATAGTAATACTGAAACTAAAGACAATAACACTGAAACTAATTCAAACGCCGATGCTAACTCAAATACAAGCACTGAAACTAACACAAACGCTAACAATAACACTGAAACAAACACAAGTACAACCACTGAAACTAATACTACTAATAGTGATAAAAACAAGTAATTAAATAGTTAATATATTTTATTCTTAAAAATCAAAAAACATTTAATTAGAAAGAATAAGCATAATGAAAAAACTACTTAGAGTATTAGCAATTTTTGGTTTTGCAACAATGACTACAGGTTCAGTTATAGCATGTACAAAGCAAAAACCTCAACCTAAAAAACCAGATCAATCCAATACTTCAGATAGTAATACTGATACATCAGATAATAACACAGATAACTCTGGTGATGAGCCTATTGAAGAAGTTATTGATCCTAATAGACATCATGATAGTGATAATGATAATGAAGCTGATGATAATGATACTAATGATAATGCATCTCAAATTAGACAAAAAAACGATCTAATTCAACAATTTAATAGTGAAATAAGAGACGTTTATAATGAAACTATAAGACCTTATATTGTTTCAAGAACAGCTATTTTGTCAAAAAAAACAAAAGATGATGATAAAGATTTTTTTGCAAGACAAAATTTTTCTAAATTGGGTAAAAAATTAAATTCTAATAAAGATGAAGATGGTTATCAAAAATTTTATGATAACCTTGATAAAAAAGAACAAAGTGAGTTTAATAAAAGTTTAGAAAATATTTTAGATATAAATACTGCTATAAACAAATTCAAACAAAGATTAAATAAATTAGGAACTGATAAATATAGAATTTTGTTAAGCGATTTTAATGATAATAATTGAATTGAAGGAATTAAGTTTAGATTTGATGATTCAAAAATGAAATTCTTTGAAAATAAAGGTTCATTTGATTCAACTATAAAATTAGATATTGATTTTTCATATCGATATAAAGATAGTGAAAATCAAGTAAAAAATGAAACTATTTCAAATGAATTTGTTATTAATGTTTCAAGTGAAGAAGTAGCCATTAATTTATTAAAAAACATTAAAAAACTATGATCCGATTTATTGTTGAATAATGATGATTTATTAAAAGTTGACTTTGAAACATTAAAAAAAGCTTCAAAAGATTTAACAGTTCAAGATCTGTTAACAGCTTCAACAAATAGTTATAAATCAGCTATCTCTAAACATAATGAAGAATTATCAGAAAAAATTAAAGATAAAATTTTAGAAAAACTTATTAAAAGCAGTGGTAATGAAGTTGTTAAGAACTTTAAAATTTCATATAAAGATGATCAAGAAAGAATCGGTAGTGAAAAAACAAAGCTTAAAATTGGTTCTTTAGAACAAGTGACAGAAGACCAAAATGGTAATGGTTTGTTTAATGCAATTGCTACTGCATACAAACAATTGCATTTGTATTTTGGTGAAGTAAAAACTGATGAAAAAATAGATTTACTTGAAACTAAAAAAGGAAATGGACAATTAGTTGAAGAATTACTTGATCCATGAATTGCAAAAATGCAAAATTACAAAGACCAATTTAAACAAACTTTATTAGATACATATTCTGAATTTAATGAAAGTACAGATAAATTAGAAGAACAATTTAAAAATTCTGATATTTTTAAAAATATGTATAAAGCTGCTACTTCTTTTGAAAGTTTTGATTTACAAGGTCTACGTTTAACATTAGCAAGTGGGTATGTTCATGATTTAGGAAATATTTCTTTTAATTATGCAGTTGAATTAGATCCAAATGAAAGTAAATTAGATTTTGATAATACTAAAGAACTAAAAGAAAAAACTTATAAACAGTCTTCTATATTTAATGCATATTACAAAGGAATAGAAACATTGCTAACTCAATTTCATAAATTTTATGGAATTAAAAAAGGAAATCCTAATTTTCCAAAAGATGAGAATAATCGATGATTACCTTCTGTATCAAAAAGAATTTTATTCAATATGACTGGAAGACCAGAAAATGTCAAAACCAAAAACGATGAAGATTTTAATATTTGATCTGAATGGAAAAAATACCTAAATGGTAAAACTAAAAAAACTGCAATTACAACAGATTTATCAGAATTTTATAGTTTAGATTTTAATAGTGATGTTAAAAAAATTAAAGAAGAATACTTAATTTCTAAAATACCTGGAATTACAGAGTTTAAACTATTTCAAACTCAATATAAAAAACAAACTATAAGTTTGCAAGAAGAAAATTATAATTCAAGTTATCTTGTTTGAACTAAAGCAAAAGGTACAGAAACGGTTTTTGTACCAGCATCTAAAGGTATAATTGCAAATCCATCTGATGCAGAAAGACTTCCCTTAGAATTTGGAATAAAAACTGATCTATTCAATTGAAAACTTATAGTCCTTGCCTACTTTTCTTGGCATCTTTCAGATGTTACTATGATTGGTAATATAGAAGAACAAGCAAACACTAATTAAATCAAATGATCTCAACTACTAACAATAATTCTTAAAAGATATAATAAACATTCAAACATTAACAAGCATCAAACAACAATTTAAAAACTAAAATAATAAAAACTAATTTTTATAAAAATAATCTAAAAGGAGGTTGATTATATGAATCCTTTATTAGAAAAAAAAGTTAATGACACTTTAAAAAAAGTTAAATCAGTTATTTCAGATGCTCAAGATAATGTTAATGAACTTCAAAATGTTTTTAACAATCAATTAAAAAAACTAACTAAATATCATGTAGAAGGAACAACTAATCTAAATTCTTATCAAGAAACAAAACAAACTACATATTATTTAGCTTATTATGATAAAAAATCTAAAAGATTTAAAGAAGCTAGTCTAAATACAAGCGAACTAAGTGAAGACCAAAATGGAGATGTTCAACCAGTTGATGCTCCAAACATTGAGTATTTAGATGAATATAAAAACGTTGTTAATTTACAATCTGGGTTGAAAGCAAAATTTGTAATTGAAAAAATAAGTGAAATTTTAAACGCAATTTATAATGGTGTGGAATCATATTTAAAAGATAATTTAGGAAAAAGTTTGACATTGAATTATTATGAACAAGAACTAGCAAAAATTAATAATGAAGAATTTGTTAATCTTCTAGCTAAAAGTGATCTTAAATTTGTTGATTGAAATGCTCAGTCACTTGAACAAAAAATTATGCACATTAAAGATGCTTTAGTTGATAAAAATAATCAAATTATTGACTTAAATAGAAGAATTAGCGAACTTGACAACATGAATGTTATGATTGATAAACAACTTGATAGCATTGATGATCAAATTAAAAGATAATTATAATATAATCCTTACAACACTCCTTAGGAGTGTTTTTTAGTTAAAAAATGGATCACTAAATTAGTGATCCATTATTATTAAATTTATTAAAATATTAAGCTTGACCTAGACCTTTTTGTTTTCATTCAGCTAAAATTTCATCTTTTTGTCCTTTAGCTAAACGATCTTTGTATTCTTCAAATCTCATCTTGCATTCTTCTAGTTCTTCTAAAGCTTCTTCTAAAGTTCCTCATCCATTAATTTTTACTACTTTATTTTGTAAAGCTTTATATTGTAAAAAGAAGTTTTCGATTTCATCTCTATAGTGTTTTGGAACATCATTTAAAGTTTGATATTCTTTAAATCTTGGATCATCATTAAATACACCAAATAATTTAGTATCAACTTCTCCAGCATCAACCATTTTAATTGATCCTAAAATTCTAACATTAACTTCAACTCCTGGTAATGTTGGATAAGTACATAGTGAAATTACATCTAATGGATCTCCATCTCAATCTAATGTATTTTCAACCATTCCATATTCACCAGGATAAAAATTAGCTCCATATAAAACACGGTCAAGTTTTATTCTTTTTGTTTTTTCATCAACTTCGTATTTGTTAGATGAACCTTTTGGTATTTCAACTACCATACTAATTACATTATTTTTCATTTTAAGAACCTCTCTTTTTTTAATTTTATTTTATAACAAATAATTTTAAATAATATGATATTTATTTATTTATAAATTTTATAAATAAGATATTATTGATATAATAATTATTATATAAATGAAAGGCTATTATGAAAGAAAATAAATCATTAAAAGAACAATTAAATGATGTAGTTTGTCATACTGATCAAGATCTAGAAAAACATATTCATCACGATAAAGAGTATGAAAATATAGATCATTATCACGGAAAACATCATTTTGATAGATTTGGAAATCACGATGATATTCAAAATAGTAATTTTGAATTAAAGACTGTTTTTCAATTTAATAGAAAAAAATTAATATTTAAAATAGTATTAACTGCAATCTTTTTAGCTTTAACTGCTTCAGTTAGTGCACTTGATATATTATTAGAATCAATTCAAATTCCTGTAAGTGATCAAGTATGAATTCAATCTAGATTTTTAGATATTTCAGTTGTTTGTATTTCAATAGCTACTTTAGGTCCAATCTTTGCTAGTGTTTTAGGGTTTTTAGCTCCAATTTTACATAACATCATTCATGGAATGGAACACGGTTGAATTCAACCACCAATTGAAGCTGTTATTAATGTTTTTATAGTTTGAATTGTATTTTTAATATTTAATGTAATGTTTAATAACTCACCAATTCATCATGATACTAATAAAAATGTAGCTAGATTTAAAAGATGAACACCACTACCAATTATGAGTGTACTAATTGCTATTCTTTCAACTTTAGGATTTGTTTTAGCTTTATATTTAGATCCATCTACAAATCAAAGAGGTTTAATTTCAAATAACTCTCAACTATTTTTTCATGCAGGTCATGATCATAATCATGTTCATGAAGAAAATCAATTAACTTTTAATAACATTAATATGTTTATTGTTATTGCTGTATTTGGATGAAATGTATTAAGATACGGTATTGCTTTATTATTATTTATTTTAGTTGAATGAAAAATGAGACCTATTAATCATAGATACAAATAAAATGCCATTGGCATTTTTTTATGTTTAAATATGTTTTATTATAAAATATATGTTAGTAATAGGTGTTTTATGAATAAAGAATATACTTCTAGAAATGAATTATTTAATAAAGAAATTGATTTAGTAAATAAACAAATTAATTCTGCTAAAAGCTTAGGTGATTATAGTAAATTTATTAATAATAGTTTAAATGTTTTAAATAAATTAGATGAAAACTACTTTCAAAATATTTTTAATAATATTTATGATGAATTTGAAAAAGGTAGTTTTTATTTAGCAAAAACTAAAATTAGTCAAACTATTAATCAAGAACTTTTAAACAATATTGATAAGCAAATTAATTTATTAAAAAACTTTAGTACTAATGAGTTAGTAGATATAAAAAATTATTCTGATTTTATAGTTTTAGATGAACAAAAATTTCACTTTGTTAATTTATTAAATATGACTAAAAACATTAGTTTACATAAAAAAACAACTAGTGAGATTTTTGAAACATCACAACTAATTAATCAAGATTTTAATAATTTAACTAAACTAGATTTTGATCAAAATGATATTAAAATCACTCAAGAATTTAATGAACTAAAAGAAACTAATATTACTGATTTAATTAAAAAAACTAAAAGTGAAAATCTAAAAAAGATTTTTGAATTAGAAAGAAAAAAACAAATGTATCAAATTAAAAAGAATTGATTTTTAATTTGAATTTCTGTTTTTATTTTTATTATGATTTTTTCTTTATTATTATTTATTGTTTTATAGGAGAAAGTATGGAAAAACTAATTGTAGCTGTTGATGGAACTAGTAGTAGTGGAAAATCTGTAATTTGTAAAAAAGTAGCTGAAATTTTAAATTATACATTTGTTGATACTGGGTTAATGTATCGTGCTTTTAGTTGATATTGTTTATCTAAAAATATTGATTTTAATGATCAAAACCAAATTATTAGTTTATTAGATAGTTTTAATTATCAAATAAAAGATGATCAAATTTTTGTAAATGATATTAATGTTACAAACAAGTTAATAAGTAGTGATATTTTAAATGTAATTAATAAAATTACAATAATAAGTCAAGTTAGAAATCATATGGTAAAAGCTCAACAACAACTAGTTAAAAACAAAGGTTATATAGTAGTTGGAAGAGATATTACAAGTGTTGTTTTACCTAACGCTGATTTAAAAATTTATTTAGATTGTGATTTAGAAATTAGAGCAAAAAGAAGATTTGAACAAAATATAACAAACCATATTTTAGATAAATCATATAAACAAATTTATAATGATTTATATAATAGAGATAAAACAGATAAAACTAGATTAACAGGTCCTTTAGTTTTAGTTGATGATGCATGATATATAGATAATTCTTATTTAACAATAGATCAGGTTGTAGAAATGATTATTAATAAAATTAAAGCTTTAGAAAGTCGAAAATAATGAAAAAGAAAATTGTAGCAATTGTTGGTAAACCAAATGTTGGAAAGTCAAGTTTATTTAACAGAATTATTAAAGAAAAAAAATCTATAGTTGATGATAAACCAGGAGTAACTAGAGATCGTATTTATAGTAATGCTGAATGATTAACTAGAGAATTTATTTTAGTTGATACTGGGGGAATTAGTTTATCTGATCAATTATTTTCAAATGAAATTCAATTACAAACTCAAATAGCTATTCAACAAGCTGATGTAATTATTTTTGTTGTTGATTTTTTAAATTCTTTAGATAAAGATGACAAAATGATTGCAAAACTTTTACATAAATCAAAAAAACCTGTAATTTTAGCAGTTAATAAATATGATAAAAAAACTATTGATGATCATAATTATGAATTTATGAGTTTAGGGTTTAGTGATCTATATTTTATTTCTTCAACTCATGGAATTGGAATTGGTGATTTATTAGATAAAGTGATTTCTTATATTTCAAAAAATGATGAAATTATAGAAGATGATTCAACTAAAATTGCAATTATTGGAAGACCAAATGTAGGTAAATCTAGTTTAGTAAATTCATTTGTTAATGAAAATAGAATGATAGTTAGTCAAATTGAAGGAACTACTTTAGATGCTGTTGATATTTCTTTTTCATATAATAAAAAAAAGTATACTGTAATTGATACAGCTGGAATTAGAAAAAAATCTAAACTAAGTCAAACTATAGAAAAATATAGTTATTTACGATCATTATCTGCTATTAGTAATGCTGATATTGTGTTATTAATGATTGATGCAACAAAACCAATTACTGATCAAGATACAAATATTGGTGGGTTAATTTATGATGAAAAAAAACCTGTTATTATAGTTGTAAATAAATGAGATCTAGTTAAAAATAAAGAAGAACAAATTATTAAAAAAGAAGAAGAAATAAGAGCATATTTTAAATATATATCATATGCAAAAATTATTTTTATTTCTGCTATTGATAAAACTAGAGTAACTAAAATTTTAGATTTAGTTGATGAAATTAAACAAAATCTATCTATTAAAATTAAAACTTATGTTTTAAATGAAGTCTTAAATAAAGCTCAACTAATTAACCCAGCTCCAGATTTTAATGGAAATAGGTTAAAAATTTATTATGCAAGTCAAGTTCAAGCTTATATTCCAACATTTGTTTTATTTTGTAATAACCCAAATTATGTGCATTTTTCATATAAAAGATTTTTAGAAAATCAAATTAGATTTAGTTTTGGACTTGATAGTATTCCAATTAATTTAATTTTTAGAGAAAGAAAATAATATGAAAAAAAACATAACTATTATTGGATTAAATCCATATAGTGTTTCTTTAAGTAATGTTTTAGCTGATAATCATCATAATGTTATTATTTTTACAAATGATCAAATTGAAGAACAAAATATTAATTTTAATCACATCTATAATAATTTAAAAATTAATAAAAAAATTATTGCTACAAATGATCTAATTGCTAGTTTAGAAAATGTTGAAATTCTAATTTTATCAACAACTTATAATCAGTTAGAATCAATGATTAATGAGATTAAAAAGTATTTAAAAAAACCAGTAATTTTAATAAATACAATCACAGGATTTGATGAAACTAATTTAGATTTATTATCAAATTTTATAATTAAACAATTTAAAAATACTAGTTTGTTAAAAGAATATGTTAGTTTGTATGGACCAAGTAATGCTAGTGAAATTATTTTAAAAAAACCATCAAGTTGTATGATAGTTTCAAATGATTTAAACACAGCTAATATGTTAGTTGAAATTTTTTCAAATGAGTATTTTTTATGTTATGTTTCAAATGATTTAAATACTTGTCAATTAGTAGTTTATTTTAAAGATTTAATTAATCTAAGTTTAGGAATTTTAGATCAACTTGATGCAGGAAGTAATGCTAAAGCAAGTTTGATTACTATAATAATTAATCTAATTTATCAAATAACAAAAAACTATCAAACAAGATTAGAATCATTTTTTAATTTTGCAACTTTAGCAAATATTTTTGAAAATATTTTAACTAATAATTCTATTTTTTATAAACTAGGTGTTGACATTGTAAAGTTTAATGATACAAAAAAAGCACTAGAAAAAAATAATCTAACATTAAATCAAATTCAAGTAGTAAAAATTGCTTATTTACTATGTGATAAATATCAAATTCACAATCAATTTATCAACACATTATATAAAATTTTATATAATAACATTAGACCAATAGCGCTTTTAAACCATTCATTTAAAGGTGTTTGACTGGTTTAAGTTGAAAAGTAGAAAAGAGAAATAATTTAATATGACTAAAAAAGAATTAATTGATGAAATCATTATTAATGAAAATATTTCTAAAGTTGATGCAGAAAAAGTTGTTAATAGAATCTTTCAAACAATTTCAAAACATTTAATCGAAGGAAAAGAAGTATCAGTTGCCGGATTTGGAAAATTTGTAATTTCTGAAAGAGCATCTAGAGAAGGAATTAATCCATCAACTGGTGAAAAAATAGTTATTCCAGCTTCTAGATCAGCAAGATTTAAACCAGCAAAACAACTTAAAGAATCATTAATGTAATAATTAAAAAAAGGTTGCTAGACAACCTTTTTATTAGCATTATAAAAGGACTTTTATGATTTTAAAAATGTTAGAAAAAGGACTTGTTTCTAAAAAAAAGCTGTTATTAGAATATTATAAAAAATTAGAATTATCTGATAATCAAGCTTTAATAATTTTAATGATTATGTATTTAAATGATCAAACTAGAAAAATGACAACTCCTAATTTATTAGCTAATTATTTAAATTTAACAAGTGAACAAATTGAAAAAGAACTAGAAATTTTAGCTGAAAAAGATTTAATTGAAATTAAAACTGATTTTATAGATTTTTCTAATTTGTTTAATAAAATCGCTTTACTTGTTAATAACACTTTTTTAATAGAACAACACATTGATTTTTTTAATAATCTAGAAAAAAACTTATTATTTAATTTATTTGAGAATCAAAAATTACAAATTTTAGATCTATTAAAAACAAGTATTAATAAAGAACAAATTTTACAAATCACAACTAATAAAAAAATTTCTAGTTTTATAGACTTATTAAAAGAAATTGAGCTATTTTTAAAATCATCAAATAAACTTATGCAATTTGATTGATTAGATGATCAAAATGTTTAAGATAATCTAATTTTAATTTATTTGTTAAAAACAATTCTTTACAGTTTGAAATAATTCAACTTCTAGGAATTGTTTTTTTATTTGCTTTTATATATTCTTTTAGTTGAGAATAAGAAATTAAATAAAAATCATCATATTGTGAAAAATATAAAATAATAAAAGCTAAACCTTTATTTTTAGTTACTAAATCTAGTTTTTGTTGTTGGTTTTTTCTAATAGCATTAAAGTTAAATTCATCTTTTGAAGTTTCTTTAGCATCAAATTCAAAATATAACCCATTATAAACTCCAATATAATCGCAATTAAAATTATCTTTAAAAGTAGCATTAGTAATAATTTTGTTATTGATTTTAATTAAATTAATATTTGTTGGTATTTTTGTAACAACACACATATTTTCATCTAAATATTTTTGATTTGTAATATTTAAAATTGTTTCTAAATATTGACCTTTATTTTTTAATGGATACATAAATCCTCCTTTTTATAGTATTAGAAAAAATGTTATAATTATTATCAAAAAGGAGTCATTTATATGAAAAAGTTATCAGTTAACCAGATCCAAAATAAAAAATTTAATATAGTTTATAAAGGATATAAAGTTGAAGAAGTAAATGATTTTTTAGATGAAATTATTAAAGATTATGTTTGTTTAGAAAATCAAATTACTAGTTTAAATGACCAATTAGAATTAGCTAATTTAAAGATTGCAAAACTTACTACTGATAAACAACAAACTGAAACTGAACTAGATCAATACGTTAAAAAGAATTGAAAACTAGTTAAAGATAATTTAAATGATGTTGATGTTATTAAAAGAATAACTAGAATTGAAAAAAATTTAGTTGAATATGAAGAAAAACTAAATAAAATAGATGAGATATACAAATTATTAATAAACAAATTAAGATAAAGAGAATAGAACAGATGTTCTATTTTTTTTGTCTTTTAGTCTGATTTAAATATCTATTTTTAAATTTACTATAATAAAAGTGGTATTAAAGACTTCATTTAATCCATACTTATTAAAAATAATTAATTTATAAAAGGCTATAAGAGATGAAAAAGTTATTAACATTATTTACTTCATTAACAATGTTAAGTACTACTAGTTTTTTAGTAGTTGCTTGTAAAACAAATAAAAATAACTCAAATATTAATCAAAATAATCAAATAACTAATAAACAAGCTGTTATTAATTTATGAGAAAAAGATTTTAAAAATAAATTAGATAGTGCTAAAAATACAAGTTTAATTGTTGAACTACTTAAAGAAAAGTTACCAAAACAAGTTAGTGATGCAATTGATTTAGATGGTAGTTTATATCAAAATAATGTTTCAAAATTACAAAAAGATGAAAATAATAGTTTAAAACAAAAAATCAAAGTTTTAGTTGATAAAGAAGTAATTGAACTTGAAATTGGAAACGTTAAATATGGTCATCAATCAATTAAATACAAAACAAAAGATGGAATGATTCATGAAAAAACCAAAGATGAATGAGAAAAAATGGTTTGAGATGATCCAGTTAAAAAATCTGGAAAAAAAGAAATTGCTGATATTGTTGATGTAATTCAAATGGGTTATTATGATGATGAAGGTAACAATTATTTAAAACCTTACAAAAAATATATTCATTATATTCAAGCATTTGAAATGCCTAAAAACGTTTCTAGAATAAGTGCACTTTTACCAAGAGAAGTTAATAGTTTAAGTAAAGTATTTAGTCACAATTTAAACACAAATATTGATGGTATTGAAAAATGAGATGTTTCAAGAGTTTGCCAAATGAGCTTCTTGTTTGAAGGTGCTAAAAATTTTAATCATGATATTTCTAATTGAAATGTAAAAATTTTAAGAGATGCTAACTCAATGTTTGCTGATGCATCTAAATTTAATCAAAATTTAGGAAAATGAAATCCATACAATTTAGCATATGCTAGAAAAATGTTTGCTAGAGCTAAAGAATTTAATCAAGATTTAAGTTCTTGAAAAACTTCTCATGTTTATAATATGGAACAAATGTTTGATGGAGCTGAAAAGTTTAATTCTAATTTAGATAAATGAGATACTTCTCATGTTCAAAGTATGAAACAAATGTTTAGAAGAACAAAAAGTTTTAATGGTAATGTTACAACTTGAGATGTTTCAAAAGTAACTGATATGGATTCAATGTTTAAAGAAGCAACTATTTTTGATCAAGATCTAAGTAAATGGAAAGTTAAAGACAATGTTAGTCATAAAGAATTTGCAAAAAAATCAAAGATTGAAAATGAAACAAATAAACTTCCTAAATTTAAAAATCCAGAAACTCCAGCAAGATCAGTAAAACCATCAAAACCAGCAACTGCAGCCATGCCTTCAACTACAACCTCAGCTAAACCAGCCGCAGCAAAACCTGTAATGAAATAAAGTATTTAAACTTCTATAAAAGTTCAAATAAACTTATTTGAGCTTTTTATTTCTAAATTAATATCTTTATATTGAATTGAAAGAATAAAAAAATGAAAAAAATATTATTACTATCAAATTTATTATTAATAACTAATTTATCTATTATAGCTGTTTCTTGTCAAAAAAATGATGATATAAAATTAGAAACATTAACTAAAAAAACTGTTGATGATATAAATGAAGTCAATCTAAAATTAACTAGTTTACAACAAGAAAATAATCTTTTAGAAACTCGTTTAAATGAATTAAAAAAGATACAAAAAGTTACTAATAAATTTGAACATTTTACTAGGTTATATGACAAAACAAATAAATATAAATATAAACCTACTAGAATAGATTTACCTATTAAAAAAGAGTATTTTAAAACAAAAAATCAACTAAATAAATTTAAAAATAATAATGAAATTAAAACACTTTTAAATAATATTGAAACTAAAGAAAAACAAATTTTAGAAAAACAAAATAAAAATTACTCATTAAAAATAGAGATTGAAAATACAAAAGAACAACTAGCAAATAATTATTGAGGTTGAGGAGTTAATCCGGTTTATCAGAATAATAAATTAGTTAAAATTGGTTATTTTTTAACTAAAGATTTTGAACTTCAAATTGAAACAATACAAAGTGAAACAAATGAAGTTCCAGACGTTTTACCTGAAGAAATAACTTCATTAAAATTAGCTTTTAATGAAAATAAAAGTTCAAATATTAAAGGCTTAGAAAAATGAAAAACTCATAATATTAAAGATATGAGTCAAATGTTTAGAAGTGCTTTTAATTTTAATCAGGATTTATCTAATTTTGATACTTCTAATGTTATTAGTTTTAATTCAATGTTTAATGAAGCAAGTAGTTTTGATCAAGATTTATCTAATTGAAAAACTGATAATGTCTTATATACAGAAGCAATGTTTACTGATGCTAAAAAGTTTAATAACAATAATAAAAAACTAACTTGAAATACTAAAAACATAGTTAATATGAGATCGATGTTTTTATCAGCAACTAGTTTTAATCAAGATATATCAAGTTGAAATACTTCTAGTGTAACTAATATGAGTAATATGTTTTTTAATGCAACTAGTTTTAATCAGAATATATCTAATTGAAATGTATCTAATGTAACTAATATGAGTCAAATGTTTAGAAGTGCAACTAATTTTGATCAAAATTTAAGTAAATGACAACTTAATAAAAATGTAATTTATGATGATTTTGCAACTAATTCAAAAATACAAAATAATAAAGAAAAACTTCCAAAATTTAATAAGTAAATTAGATTTGCTTATCTAGTCTTTTATTTTATTTATGTTGTAAAATTAATAAGAGATTTTATTGGTCAATCGCTGTATTTGAAAAAATAATATAGAGGAAACTCCACGCTTGCACAATCTGTGATGATTGTAGTGATTATGCTAAATGAATAAATAAATTTAGGCAGTAAGTAATTACTGACGGCATAACTAACCTAAGGCTTTGCTATGGTGATGTTATTAAGGTGCCACAGAGACGAATAAAGAGAAATCTTGAAATGGAACGCGGTAAACCCCATAAGTAAGAAACTCAAATTTTGGTAGAGGAATCTGATCAAGAAAATAAGAATTAAGATCAGAAGTTAAAATAACTAGATAGATGATTGACGCTTGTAAAAGTACAAAACGTGGGTTATAGATAAAATCTCGTCTTTTTTAATAGATTGTGGTGATTTTATGAGTTTAAAAAAATTAGTTAAATTATTAATTAAAAACAATTTAACAATTTCAACTTGTGAATCATTTACTGGAGGATTATTTAGTAATTTAATTACTAATATTACAAATAGTTCTAAAGTCTTTTTTGGATCATTTGTATGTTATCAAACTAAATTTAAAGAAAATATTTTAAATATAGATAAACAAGTTATTAAAAAAGATGGTGTTATTTCTTTTAATTGTGCAAAAGAAATGGTTTTAAAAACTTATGAATTAACAAAAACAAATATAGTAGTAAGTTTTACAGGAAATGCTGGTCCTAATAGTATGGAAAATAAACCTAAAGGATTAGCTTATATTGGAATTAAGTTTAATGATCAAATAAAAATTTATGAATTTAAACCTAGATTTGTTATATCTAGAAAGCACTTTAAAAATAAAGCAATTAAATTTGTTGTAAAAATTTTAAAAAAAATGGTTCTTTTCTAAAAACTTTTTCTAATACTATTATGAAAGGATAGAAAAGAAACTATGAGTACAGAATTACAAAATACAATAGAAAATAATGATATAAGAGAAGCACAAATGTGAAGTTCAAAAGAACTAAAAGAAGCTATTAAAGAAATTGAAAAAATGTTTGGTAAAGGATCAATTATGGTTCTTGGCCAAAGTGATAATTTAAATGTTGAAACATTTTCATCAGGATCACTTTTATTAGATAATGCTTTAGGTATTGGAGGATATCCTAAAGGAAGAATTATTGAAATTTATGGACCAGAATCATCTGGTAAAACTACTTTATCACTACATGCAATTTGTGAAATTCAAAAAGCTGGAGGAATTGCTGCTTTTATTGATGCTGAACATTCTTTAGAACCAAAATATTGTCAAAATTTAGGAATTGACACTAATAAATTATTAGTAAGTCAACCAGATAATGGAGAACAAGCTTTAGATATTTTAGAAATGTTAATTAATTCAAATAGTATTGATTTAATTGTTGTTGATTCAGTAGCAGCCTTAGTTCCAAAAACTGAATTAGAAGGTGAAATGAGTGATCAATCAATTGGTCTACAAGCAAGAATGATGTCAAAAGCATTAAGAAAATTAAATGGTTTAATTGCAAAATCTAATACAACAGTTATTTTTATTAACCAATTAAGAGAAAAAATTGGAGTTATTTTTGGAAGTCCTGAAACTACAACTGGTGGAAAAGCGCTAAAATTCTTTTCATCAATTAGATTAGAAGTTAGAAAATCAGAAAACATTTTAAATAATTCAGAAATTATTGGTAATAAAATTAAAATTAAAGTTGTTAAAAATAAAACATCAATACCATTTAAAACTACAACAATTTCACTTTTATATAATAAAGGAATTGATAAACTTGGTGAATTAGTTGATTTATTAGTAAGTCATGAAATTATTGAAAAATCAGGAGTTTGATATTCTTATCAAAATGAAAAAATTGGTCAAGGAAGAACAAGTGTAATTCAGTGATTAAATGCTGATGAAAATAGAACAAATGAACTAATTGAACAAGTTAAAAAACTAATTAAACAAGAATAAAAAATAAACAAATTTAAAGCACTATAGTGCTTTTTTGCTTTTCGTCTTATTGTCAAAATTTCTTTTATTTTTTAAATGTTATAATAAATTAGTATTAAGTATATGTAATTTTTTTAAGCAGAAAGAAAATAGAGAACATGGATGAAGACATAATTATAATACTTTCAGTTTTTTGTGGTATATTTTTTATTTGCTTTGTTATTTCTAGTGCAATTCTACTTTATTTATGAAAATCTAAATCAAGAAAACATCTTATTGAACAATATATAAAAGAAGCAAAACAAGCTAAAAAACAAGTTCTAGCTAATGGATATAAAGAAATTAGTGAAGCTAAAATGCTTTTTTTAAAAAGAAGTGAATTAGAAAAAAATGAATTAGATAGAGTTAAAGAACAATTAGATATGAGAGCTAATGATCTAAAAAGAAACCAAGAAATTGTTGAGTCAAAATCTCAAAGACTAGATGCTAGTATGTTAGATCTAGAAAAAAGAAAATTCTTAGTAGATCAAAAAGAAGAATATTTAATTAAACGTTTAGAAGACGTATCAGGTTTAACAAAACAACAAGCAAAAGAACTATTAATAAAACAAGTAAGAAATAAATCAGAAAAAGAACTTATTTCTATTTTAAAAAACGCTGAATTACAAGCACATAGTAAAGCTAAAGTTGTTGCTAATAACATTTTAATTTCAGCAATGGAAAGAATTAAAGTAGAACTTACAAGTCAAAGAACAACTAATATTGTTAAATTGCCATCTGATGATCTTAAAGGTCGTATTATTGGAAAAGATCATAGAAATATGAAAACTTTTGAACAAGTTGGTGGTGTTGATATTGTTGTTGATGAAACACCAAATACTGTTATAGTTTCTTCATTTAATCCAATTAGAAGAGAAATTGCAACAAGAACATTAGAACAACTAATTGTTGATGGAAGAATTCAACCAGTTAAAATTGAAAATGAATTAAAAAAACAAGAACAAGAATTAGAATATATTATTCAAGAAACTGGGTTAAATACTATTAAAGAATTAAACATTAATGATATTGATATTGAACTAGTTAAACTAATTGGTAAATTAAAATTTAGAACTAGTTATGGTCAAAACGTTTTAGCTCACTCAATTGAAGTTGCTAAATTATCTGGTTTAATTGCAGCTGAGTTAGGTTTAGATGCTGAAAAAGCAACTAGAGCAGGTTTATTACATGATATTGGTAAAGCTTTAGATTTTGAAAAGCAAGGAAGTCATGTTGAATTAGGAGCAGAAATTGCAAGAAAATATAATGAAGATCCAATCATTATAAATTGTATTGAATCACATCATGAAGACAAGGAAAAAGAAAGTGAAATAGCTGCAATTGTAGCTATTGCTGATTCGATTTCAGCTTCAAGACCTGGAGCTAGATATAATGCAATTGATGAATTTATATTAAGAATGAATGAAATTGAAAAAATAGGAAATTCAATTCCAGGAGTTGCTAAAACTTATGCTTTACAATCAGGTCGTCAAATTAGATTAATTGTTGATCCACTAGTTGCTTCTGATTTAGATTTAGCTTTAATTTTAGAAAAAATGAAAGAACAAATTAAAGAAAAAGTAATTATTCCTGGTGAAATAACAATAACAGTAATAAGAGAAAAAAAAGAAACTGATATTTTAAAATAAATATTTAACTATAAAAATTAAAGGAGTTAATATGGGATTTGGTGATTTTTTATCTAAAAGAATGCAAAAAAGCATCGAAAAAAATATGAAAAGTTCTACTTTAAATGAAGAAAACATTAAAGAAACTTTAAAAGAAATTAGACTATCTTTATTAGAAGCTGATGTTAATATTGAAGCTGCAAAAGAAATTATTAATAATGTAAAACAAAAAGCTTTAGGTGGATATATTTCAGAAGGTGCTAATGCTCATCAACAAATGATAAAAATTGTTCATGAAGAATTAGTAAATATTTTAGGAAAAGAAAATGCGCCTTTAGAATTAAATAAAAAGCCAAGTGTTGTAATGATGGTTGGACTACAAGGTAGTGGTAAAACTACAACAGCAAACAAATTAGCTTATTTATTAAATAAAAAAAATAAGAAAAAAGTTTTATTAGTAGCACTTGATATTTATAGACCTGGAGCTATTGAACAATTAGTTCAATTAGGACAAAAAACAAATACACAAGTATTTGAAAAAGGAAAACAAGATCCAGTTAAAACAGCTGAACAAGCTTTAGATTATGCTAAAGAAAATAATTTTGATGTTGTAATTTTAGATACTGCAGGAAGATTACAAGTTGATCAAGTTCTAATGAAAGAATTAGATAATTTAAAGAAAAAAACATCACCAAATGAAATTTTATTAGTTGTTGATGGAATGAGTGGTCAAGAAATTATTAATGTTACAAATGAGTTTAATAGTAAATTAAAACTGTCCGGAGTTGTTGTTACAAAATTAGATGGAGATGCTAGAGGTGGAGCTACTTTATCTATTAGTTATTTAACTAAATTACCTATTAAATTTATTGGTGAAGGTGAAGGATTTAATGCATTAGCTGCTTTTTATCCAAAAAGAATGGCTGATAGATTGATGGGAATGGGAGATATTGAAACTTTATTTGAAAAAGCAGTTGAAAATATTGACGAACGTTCTATTCAAAAAACTATGAACCGTATGTTTTTAGGTCAATTTGATCTTGAAGATTTAAGAAACCAATTAGCTCAAATTGCAAAAATGGGTAGTTTAAATAAATTAATGAAAATGTTACCTATTAATAAAGTAAGTGAAGCACAAATTCAAGATGCTCAAAGAAAACTAGTTGTGTTTTCAATCTTAATGGATTCAATGACTTTAAAAGAAAGACGCGATCCTAGAGTTTTAAAAGCAATAAGTAGAAAAAACCGTATTATTAAAGGTTCAGGTCGAAGTGAAAAAGAATTTAATGAATTAATTAATTCATTTGAAAAAGGTAAAAAACAAGTTTTAGAAATGACTAAAATGATTAAAAGTGGAAGAATGCCAAATCTATCAAAAGGTGGATTTAAATTCTAATTTATGAAAATTAAAATTATTTGTTTTGGTAAATTAGATAAAAAGTTTTATATTGATGCTTTTAATGATTATTTTAAAAGATTAGAAAAATATATTGATTTAGAAGTAATTGAATTAAAAGAAGAAATTAATGGTGAATTAAATAAAATCAAAGAAGAAAACTCAAATCTTTTATTAAATAAATTAGAAAATTATAAAGATTTTGAAAAGATTATTTTAGATGTTAATTCTAAATTAATATCAACTCAAAATTTAGTTGATATTATACAAACTAATTTAAATTATAAAAACGCTAAGATTTTATTTGTAATTGGTCCTAGTGATGGGTATTCAGAAAAGTTTTTAAATTCTTTTAATAACAAAATATCACTTGCAAAAATAACACTTCCACATCAATTATGTAGAATTGTTTTAATTGAACAAATTTATCGAGTTTTTAAAATTATTAAAAACGAAAAATATCATAAATAATATAAGGTGTTAAGTAAAATTACTTGACACCTTTTTTTAAAATTGATATTATTAATAAGGTTTTAAAAATATATTATAGGAGGACACAATGGTTAAATTAAGATTAAAAAGAATCGGTAAAAAACAAGCGCCATTTTATAGAATAGTAGCTGCTGACTCACGTATTAACCGTAATGGTCAATATATTGAATTAGTTGGAACATTCAACCCATTAAAAGATGAAGTTAAAATAGATAAAGAATTAACTTTAAAATGACTAAACAATGGTGCTCAACCAACTGATACAGTAAGAAGTTTACTTTCAAAACAAGGTATTTTAAAAGCCTTACATGAATCTAAATTTTCTAAAAATACTGAAAAAAAATAAAACCTGTATCTAGAAATAGATTAAAAATCAATGAATGCTAATCTTATTAAAATAGGTGTTATAGTCAATACTTTTTCTATTAAAGGGCAAGTTAAAGTTATTCTTAATGATGATATTATGATTGATGATTTAAATAAAATCGATACCTTTTTTATAAAAGCTAATAATAATTTCGAAGTTTTAAGAATACAAAATATAACTTTAAATAAAACTAAAAATCAGTTAATTGTTAAATTTTTAAATTTAGATAATATTAATGATGTTATTAAATATAAAAATAAAGAAATATATTGTTTAAAAAATAAAAATATTACTCAACTTATTTCATTAATTGGTTTTAAGTTTACTAGTTTAAAAACAAATGGAATTATTAGTGATTATATGAATAATAATTATCAACAATTAGTTAAAGTTAAATCTGAAAATCAAAAAGAATTTTGAGTGCCTTTAGTTGATGTTTTTATAAAAGAGATTGATTATGAAAATCAAGTGATAATTGCAAAAGATGTTGAAGGACTAAAATAGTTATGAAATTTTCTATTATTACTTTATTTCCTAAAATCATTAATTCATATATAGAAGAATCAATTATTAAAAGAGCAATTATTAAACAAGCTATACAAATAGAAGTTATTGATTTAAGAGACTTTTCTACACTTAGTCATAATCAAGTTGATGATTATCAGTATGGTGGTGGTAGTGGAATGGTTTTAATGATTGAACCACTAATTAGAGCAATTGAATCAATTAAAACTGACAATTCAATTGTTTTACTAACAACACCTCAAGGAAAAACTTTAAAACAACCAATTGTAAAATCATATGCTAATAATTATGAACATATCATTATAATATGTGGTCATTATGAAGGATATGATGAAAGAATTTTAGATTATATTGATGATGAAGTTTCAATTGGTGATTATGTTATAACTGGTGGAGAATTAGCTAGTTTAATTCTAGTAGATTCAATTTCAAGAATTTTACCAAATGTTATTAAACAAGAATCACATGAAAATGAAAGTTTTGAAAATAACTTATTAGATCATCCAGTTTATACTAAACCATATGAATTTAGAAATAAAAAAGTTCCAGATGTTTTATTAAGTGGTCATCATCAAAATATTAAAAAATGAAGAGAAGCTCAACAAGTAATAAAAACACTTAAAAAAAGACCAGATTTAATTGATGAAACTAAATTAAATAAACACCAACTAGAAATTTATAAAAAAATGAAAGGAGAACAATAGTATGAGTTCAAAAGCTACAAAAACTGTTAAGTCAAGATTTGATATTGTTAATAATCAATTACGCGATGATTTAATAGATTTTAGATCAGGAGACACTATTAGAGTTGATGTAAAAATTAAAGAAGGAGATAAATTCCGTATCCAATCTTTTGAAGGATTAGTTATTAAAACTCAAGGATCTGGAATTACTTATTCAGTAGTTGTTAGAAAAATGTCAAACGGTGTATTTGTTGAAAGAACTTTTCCATTACACTCACCAATTATTGACTCAGTTACTTTAGTTAAACGTGGTAAAGTTAGAAGATCTCGTATTTATTACATTAGAAATCTTTCTGGTAAAGCTGCTAGAATTAAAGAAATTATGCCAACTAAACAAGCTAAATAACAATAATTTAATCATCATGAAAAGTATTTTCATACTTTATTATGATGTTTTTTATTTATTGATAAGATTATATTAGAAAAAAAGAAAGAAGTGATTTTATGAGTGCAGAGTTCAACTGATTTCCAGGTCATATGAATAAAACTTTAAAAGATATTGAAGCTAGAATTGAAATGGTTGATGTTGTTGTTGAAGTTATTGATTCAAGAGCTCCTTATTCATCAAAAAACACTACTTTTAAAAAGCTTTTAAAAGATAAACCAATTGTTTATATTTTTTCAAAAGCAGATATTGCTGATTCTAAAGTTACTCAACAATGAGTAGATTATTATATTAAAAATGAAAATTCAAAAGTAATAGTTTTATATAATAGACATACTGATGTTGTTAATGATTTAATTAATGTAATTAATGAATTAACAGTTAAAAAACGTGAAAAAGACAAAGCTAAAGGAATTAAAAATACTTTAATTAATGCTTTAGTTATTGGGATTCCAAATGTTGGAAAATCTACTTTTATTAATAGAGTTATTAAAGGAAAAAATGTTAAAGTTGGAAATAAACCAGGAGTTACTAGAGGAATTCAATTAATTCATTTAAATCCTTTTATTAATCTATTAGATACACCTGGAGTTTTACCTTCAAAATTAGAATCTGAAACAGTTGCTGTAAATATTTGTGCAATTAATTCAATAAAAGATAATGTCTTTCCAAAAGAAAGAGTTGCTGCTAAATTAATGAGTTATGTTTATAACAATTATGATGATGTTATTGAAAAATATTACAAAATCAATTTAAGATTACAAAAACCAATTTCAGTTGCTGACTCATATAAAATTTTTGAAACAATTGGAATTGAAAAAAAATGATATGTTACTGAAGATATTTTAGATATGGAAAGAATTTTATCTTCATTTTTAAGAGATCTAGAAAAAGGTAAATTAGGAAAAATTTCTTTTGAAAAAGTTTTAGAAGTAGTTCCAGAAGAAATTCAAAAAGCCATTAATCCAGAAGATAACAAACAAGGTAATGATATAAGTTCATTATGATAGATAGAAAATTATTTGATGATCAAATTAAAAAAGATCACAATATCACTTATTTATCAGGAAGTGATGAAGCTGGTAGAGGTTGTTTAGCAGGACCTTTAGTTGTAGCTAGTGTGATTTTAAAACCTGATTACTTTAATCCTTTAATAAAAGATTCAAAACAATTAAATCCTAAAACTAGACAAATTCTATTTGATGAAATTATTAAAAATTGTTTAGATTATCAAATTATTGTTATTTCAAGTGAACAAGTTGACAAACTTAATCCTTTACAAGCTAGTTTACTAGGTTTTAAAACAACAATTAATAATTTAAAAATTACTCCACAACTTAGTTTAATTGATGGTAATCAAAATATAAAACTAGAAAATATTAAAACTTTACCTATTATAAAAGGTGATGATTTAAGTTTTTCTATTGCTTGTAGTAGTATTTTAGCAAAAGTAACAAGAGATAAAATATTAGATGAATATGATCAAATTTATCCAAATTATGGATTTAAATCTCATAAAGGTTATTGTACAAAACAACATTTATTAGCAATAAAAAAGTATGGAATTTTAGATATTCATAGAAAATCTTATAAACCAATTAAAAAAATAAGCAAAGAAACTAGTTAAACTAGAATCTTTGCTTTTTTTATAAAACTATAGTCTGTTGAGTTTTTATATTATGTTTTTTAATAAAAATTTTAATTCCAACAAATATTCCAATAATCATACCAATTAAAAATACTCATCCAGATAAATCAAATGTACTTATTTTTGAATACATTCCTCCAACACTACATCCATTAGCTAAACTTGATCCAAATCCTAGTAAAAAACCTCCTATTGTAAAATAAAAAAGTTCTTTTTTATTAATTTTAAATTCACATTTAAATTTATTTGCTAATAAAC
This sequence comes from Mycoplasma feriruminatoris, assembly GCF_000327395.2. Lineage (NCBI taxonomy): Bacteria > Bacillati > Mycoplasmatota > Mollicutes > Mycoplasmatales > Mycoplasmataceae > Mycoplasma > Mycoplasma feriruminatoris. The sequence continues at coordinate 618,098 of NZ_CP091032.1, read as the reverse complement.
AACAAACTAAACAACCTATAAAAAATCCTATATTTATAAGTGTTGAACTATCATTTAATAAACCATTATTAGTAATTTTTATAAAATCTGCAAACATTTGATTTGATAAATTAATTTTAAAAACACTACATAAATAAGTAAAAAATATCAAAAAAGGTCTTGATACACCTCATGTTTTATTATTTATTACTAAAATAAAACTTGCACAAATACTAATTAAAATACTAGCAGTTATAAAAGATCAATTTTTTACAAATAACTTATAATAAGTCTGATAACTAAATAACTTTTTAGATGAATTATTTATTAATTTGTCATCATTTATTTTTAAATTAAAGTTTTGCATTTGATATTTATGTTCATATTTTTTAACTATTAAATATAAAATAAATAAAACTAATAAACTACAAATTAGTGTTGTTAAAAAACCTATGTGATTTAATAAAAACACTTTAGTACTAGTTTTTATAAAAAAACTAGTTTTACTAAAAGACTTTAAACTAATATATCCAACAACTGATCCTATTATAAAAAAGATTACTCCAATTAATCCTTTTATTTTTCCTTTAGCTAAATCAACTAAAATTCCACTAGCACAATTACTAGTAATTATTATTGATATTCCAATTAAAAAACTACCAATAAAAGTTAATATACTAATATTATTAACATCAGAAATATTTGAAATTAAATTTAGATTATAAAAATTAGAAATCATTTTAATTATAAAAACTATTAATAAACTAAAAACTAAAAGTAAAATAAAAGCTTTTGTTAAATTAGTATTTTTATATAAATAAGCCTGTTTAATACCAATTGAAAAATTAAAACTAGATCTATTAATAACATAACCTAATATAAAACCAATAACTAAAGATCATCTTAAATTTGCTGATTTTAAAAATATAGCTAATATGATTAATAAAACTAATATTATTAAAGCAATAATAGGTTGAATAAATTTAGTTTTCATATTTATCACTACTAATATTTTATAATTTTAAAAATTGTTTAAATTTTACTTAAAGTATTTATTAAATTTATTTTAAAAAAAGTTAAAAAAATTGTTAAAAAAAGGTCATTTTGTAATTTTTTTCCCTAATACAATAATGAGAAAACAAAAAGGAGAAAAATATATGAATTTAGTAAATCTTATTGGACAATTAGAAGGTGATGCTACTGTTGCTTATACTTCAAAAGATGGAGAAAAAAAACTTTACAAGTTTGTTGTTAAAGTACCAAAACCATACAAATCAAAAGAAGTAGATTCTTTAGATTATATTAATATTAAAGCTTGATCAAATGCTGTTGATGATGAGTTTTTATTACACGATCAAGCTGTTGTTGGAATTGAAGGAAGAATTCAATCATTTACTTCAAATAATGACCTAACAAATATTAGAAACGAGATTTTTGCAAGCAGAATTTTATATTTAAACTAATCACACTTATTAAAATTAATCTAGTCTTTTATTTAGTAAAAATTTTAGATATCTTATATTTGTAAAATAAAAAATAGTTTTTCTCATTTATCTAAAAAATCAATAAAATTATTAATAAATCTACTAGTAAAATTGATTAAAGATTTTTAAATAGCACTAGAGACTATAACTTGGTCTCTTTTTCTTTTTAAATGCCTAAATGTTATAATTATTAGAGATTTTACTATAAGGAGAATAAGAATGAAAGTTAAAAATAATTTCGATCATTTTTATAAACCAATGACTAATGAAGAAATAAAACAAGATAGAAAATCTTTTAATCAGGGTAGAAAAAGTTTTATTAATGTTATCTGAAAACACATGAAAATTAATAAAAAATGAGCTATAGGTTTATTAATTACTGCCATTCTTTCTGCTTTATTTGCTGCATTTAACCCTTTATTAATGCAACAATTACAATTTTCTGTTGAATTTGAAAAAACTAAACAAACTTTTGTAGGTTCTTGGGGATTAAATTGAAAAGTAATTTTAGCAATTTGGATTATTATTTTAGTAATAACTGCCATTCTTACTTATATTGCTAACTTATTTGGAAATGAACTTGGTAAAAAAATTGAAATTAGTTTGAGAAATGAATTAACTAAAAAACTAATTACAACAGATATACAGTATTATTCAAATAAAAAAACAGGAGAAATTTTAACAAAAGTAGTTTCAGATACTCAAATTATTGGTATGCAAGCTTCAGTTATACCAAATATTATATTTACTGCTTTTTTTACAATGGTATTTACTTTAATTACTTTATTTGTCACAACTAGTTTATATATTGGTCTATTTTTCATTGCTTTATTTGCAATTTTTGGCATTTTATTTGGACTATCTTTTTTACCTATGAGAAAACTAGTGTTTAATCTTAGAAAAATCATTACTGATATTAATGGTGATGTTACTGATAGAATTAATACAATTAAATTAATTAAAGCTAATGGTACTGAAGAATATGAAAAAACTAGATTTGTACAAATTCATGATATTTATTATAAAAAATACAAACAAATTAGTTACTTTCAAGCTGTAATGATCAGTATTTTATTTTTTGCAATTAATACTGTTCAAATTTTAATGACACTTATAGCTTTATGATTGTATAAAAATGATATTAATACTTTAAAAACTATTTTAGGTCCTATGTTAATTTGTGCTGGAATGCTAATTGGACCAATTATGCAATTATTAAGAGCTATTATTGGAATGGTTCAAGCAAGTACATCAGCTCAAAGAATTGATGAAATTACTGATGCACAACAACTTATTAACAATCACTCATTAGATAAAAAAGGAATTAGAATTCATAAAATTGAAGGAAATCTAGTATTTAAAGATGTTAACTTTGCTTATCCTGATAAACCTGATAATGTAATTTTACCTAACTTTAATCTAACATTAGAACAAGGAAAAAGTTATGCGTTTGTTGGCCAAACTGGAGCTGGAAAATCAACTATTTCAAAATTATTATTAAGATTTTATGATCCAACTTCTGGAGAAGTTTTAATTAATAATAACATTAATATTAAAGATGTATTTTTACCAAGTTATTTAAGTCATGTTGGTTATGTTGAACAAGATCCATCAGTTTTACTAGGAACAGTTTTAGATAATTTAAGATATGTAAAACCTAGTGCTACAGATGAAGAAATTATTTTAGCTTGCAAAAAAGCTGAACTTCACGATTTAATAATGACCTGACCTGATCAATATAATACAATTCTTGGAGAACGTGGATTTATTTTATCTGGTGGTCAAAAACAAAGATTAGTTATTGCTAGAATGTTTTTAAAAGATCCTGATATTTTAATATTAGATGAAGCTACAAGTGCTTTAGATAATGTTGTTGAAAAAGAAATTCAAGCTAAATTAGAAGAACTAATGCAAAACAGAACAAGTATTACAATTGCCCACAGACTTTCAACTATTAGAAATGTTGATCAAATTATTGTTCTTAGTCCTAAAAAAGGAATTATTCAAATTGGTACTTTTAAAGAATTAGTTAAAAAACCAGGTGAATTTAAAGATTTATATGAAGCTGGATTTTCTAAATATGATGCTTAATTAAGGAGGTGTTAGTATGTCAAAAGTAAAAAAAGTTTATACAAATATTAAGAAAAAATGAACTTTTGATAATAAGGGTAAATTTACTTTAAAAAAATTTGGCCTTTTTATTAGAATGAATATTGAAATAGCTAAAAAAAATCCTTTATTATTTTTAGGTGTTGTATTTTTTACTTCTTTAGATGCTATTTTTTCAGCTATGCTTCCTTTATTTTCTTCAAAAGTAATTAATACTTTAGTAAATAATGATACTCAATGATTATTTAATTGAATGCAATTAAATTCAACTGGATGATTATATGTAATTGGTATTAACTTATTAATAGTAATTATTTGTGAATATTTTACTAACTTTACGATTGCTTTATATTCAGCTCAAATTGAAGTAATGCAAAGACTTAAAATTTTAAAAGCTTTAACTGATCAAGATGTAGATTTTTATTTTGATCACGTTTCAGGAAATATTTTAACTAGATTAGTTGGAGATACTCAGTTTTTAGCTTTAGGAGTACAACAATTTTTAACTAATTTAATTTATGCTTTATCTGGTTCAATTACTGCTATTGTTATTATGTATACTCAACAACTATATATGATTGCAACACTAGCTTTAGTTTATTTATTAATAGCTAATTTATTCTGTGTTGGATTTTTTATAGATATGAGAAGAAAATTAATATTAGCATTTGATATAAAAAGAGACACTGATGCTGATATGACAGATAGAATTAATAACATTTCACTTATTAAAGCTAGTGGAACTGAAGAATTTGAAATTAAAAGATTAGAAGAACAAAATAAAAATTATGAAGATGGATTAACTAAATTTACTCATTCTTCTGCTTTATTAAATACTTGTTTAACTTTTGTAATTCAGTTATTAATTCCAATCATATTTATTATTATTGCAGTTCAATATTTAAGTAATTCTCAATCAAGTAATAGTTTAGGAGCAAATATTGCTTTAATCTTTCCATTACTATCAACTTTAATTGGGGGAATTGCTATTTTATTACCAAGTTTAAGATCAGCAACTGCTGCTTCTAATGCTGCTAATAGAATTAGTGAACTAACAGATCCAAAACCTTTAATTCACTCAAATTTAAAAGGTTATAAAATTGATAAAATTAATAGTATTGTGTTTGATAATATAGCTTTTTCATATCCAAAAAAACCTGAAAGAATTGTTATACCACCAACTTATTTAACTTTTGAAAAAGGAAAAAGTTATGCTTTTGTTGGTCAAACTGGTAGTGGTAAAACTACTATAGCAAAACTTTTATTAAGATTTTATTCACCAACTCAAGGAAAAATTCTAATTAATAATGAACATAATTTAAATAGAATTAACTTACCTGCTTATTTAGATCATATTGGATATGTTGAACAAGAACCACAAATTTTATATGGTACTTTTTTAGAAAACATTAAATATTCTAAATTTGATGCAACTGATGAAGAAGTGATTGAAGCATGTAAAAAAGCTGAACTTCACGATTTTATTATGTCTTTACCAGATCAATATCACACTGTTTTAGGACAAAGAGGATTTATTTTATCTGGTGGTCAAAAACAAAGACTAGTTATTGCTAGAGTATTTTTAAAAGATCCAGATGTTGTGATTTTAGATGAAGCTACAAGTGCTTTAGATAATGTTGTTGAAAAAGAAATTCAAGATAAACTAGAAGAATTAATTAAAGGTAGAATGTGTATTACAATTGCACATAGACTAACAACTATTAAAAATGTTGATCATATTTATGTTTTAGGAGCTAATGGTTCAGGAATTGTACAATCTGGAACATTTGATGAATTAAAAAAACAACCTGGTCATTTTAGAAACTTATATGAAGCTGGGTTAATGGAATAAGATTGATTTCTTATTATATAAAGTAGGTGTAATTATGCCAGTTTTAGAATCTATATATTGAGTTTATTTTCATGATATGGTTAAGAAAATAAAAACAGATAGATTTAAAAAAGTAGATGAATTATTAAAGAAAAAAGTTAATGAGATTTTTGAAATTACTCATTATGGGTTGTTTCAATATCAAATTTTAAAAGATAAGCCATTAATTAATATTGATGATTCATCTATTAGTGAAATTTGTAAATATATTACAAATAATTATTCAAGATTTTTTGAATATTTAAATTATAATAATTCAAAAACTTCAGTTTATAGTTCGAAGTTAACTAAAAATGAATTTGAAGAAATTTCTTTTATTATTGAAAATATTACAATTAAATATATTGCAGATAATTTAATCCTAACTAATAACAATAATTACAATAGTGATTTTTTAAACTTGTTATTAATTGAATTATCAAAAATGCATCGTTTTGATACTAACTTTTTAGCAAGAAATAATGATAAGATAGTTTATCATTCTTTATCTTATCCTTTGTTTTTAACAATGTTAGTAATTGATATTACAAACGAACAACAAATGTTTAATAACATTAAAAAAGTTTATACAAAACAAAATATTTTAAATGCTTTAAAATCAGGAAGACCTTTATCTTCAAACGAATTAGATTACTTTAAATCACATATTGATATTTTAGAATATGATGAAGAATGAAATGCCTTTTTATTAAACTTTAAATTTGAAAATTGAACTTCTTATTCTATAGAAAAAAAATATAAATTAATCTTTCAATTAGCAAAATACACAGCTTTGTTTTTAAAAGATCGTATTAAATCAGTATGAGCTTTAAGTGATGGTGGAGAAATTTTTGATAGTTTTTATAACTATATAACTTTGTTTTTACAAAACAAAACTTCTAATCAAACTTCAACTATTTATCTAACTAGTAAAACTGATACTTTAACTAAAAATTATGATGATAGCGATCGCTTTTTATTACCATTTTTAATTAAAGACTATAATCCAATTCAAATTGGAAATCATATTTCTTTATTAAAAGATTATTCTAAGTTTGTGTGTGATAAAGATCGTATTATTGACTTTTTAGATGCTGTGTTATTATCTACAAGTTATATTGATTTAATTGATATTTTAAAAGTTGATAGTAATTATTTAGCTGATTTTTTAATTCAAAGAAAAAAACTAGCTTTAGTTGATACTTTAAATTTATACAAACTAAATGATCATAATGTTTATAAAAAACAATATAATTCAGTTAATTTAGAAAATTTAAGATTTAGTCAAGATGTTATAAAAGAAATTATTAAAAAAGATTTTAGAATTGAAGTTTTAAAAACTAATAATCAATTTGTAAATATGTTAAAAATTATTTCTTTAATATTAGCTTTAGTTCCATCAACTGCTAAAAGATATAATTATTCATGAGAAATATTAGTTAAATACTTTATTATTACTTTTGGTCCATATAAAAGAAAAAAAGCTTTATATGATAAAAAAACTATTAATGAGATAACTTTAAAAATAGCAAAACTTTTATCTAATTTTAAACATATAAAAAATAAAGAAGACTATTGTCAAACTTTATTAATTATTTATAAGTTAGAAAATTTTAAAAATTAATTAAGATTATTTCTTTTCATATATAAATGTGATAAATTTATATATGATTGCTATTGCCCATGTAGCTCAGTAGGATAGAGCACGCGCCTTCTAAGCGTGAGGTCGGAAGTTCGAGCCTTCTCGTGGGCACCACTTAGAAAACTAAAATCGTGCTTAGCACGATTTTTTATTTTAAAGAGACTTATTATGACAAATTACTATGATCAAACTTTAAAACAAATAAGACAATTAATTGATGACAATAATTTAGATAAAGCTTTAATGATTATTAATCAAGAACTAGAAATTAGTTATATACCAGTTGATTTTGAAAAAGAGCTTTATAAGTTTTTAAAAGAAATAAAAGAAAAGCAAAATTCTAATTTAAATAAAACTTATAGTGTTTTAGAAATTAAAAAACTATTAAATTCTCAAAATAATCTAGATCAAATTATTGCTATTAAAAACTTAGTAAATATAAATATTAGATTAATAATTGATGATATAAAAAACTATTTATTAAACATAGATAATGTTTATGAAAATAAGGCTTTGTTATTAATTAGTTTAGCTGATCAACAAATTGATTTTAATTTAAAAGTTATTAAAGATAAAAACACAAGTTATTCAATTAATCCTATATCATTAAATACAAATCAAATTTTTAATACTTATTATCAAATTGAAGATGATATTTTACAAATTATTGATCAAAAAGATATTTTTTTAAATCAGACTTGTAAACAAGTGTTATTTTCGTATTTTATTTATAAGTTTCCATATGTTAATGATATTAAAAACAATGATACTATTATTGCTGTTATTAAGCTATCTTATCAGTTAAATGACTTAGAATTTGATCTAAAAAGTTTAAATAAAACTATAGAATTTAATCAATCTAATGTAATTAATATAATTAGTGAAATTAAAAAAAGTGGTGTTTTTAAGTATGAAAATTAATTTTGATCCAAAAAATTATAAATATTTTAAAGATTATAATTTTTTTATGGTTAAGTTTTTTAATATAACTTGTTCTTTGTGTGATAGTTATGAAATTAGTTTTGTAATTAATTCATCACCAACTCCAATAGGAAGTTTATTAAAAAATCAAACAAAAAAACTAAGTGAAAAAGAAGTTGAAAATCTTGTTAATAGTCAAATTCTAATTTGAGATAAATTAGAAGAAACTAATTATAAAAATAACATTCCAACTTTTTTATGTGATGAGTGTTGAAATACATTAACTAATCAATGCAATTAATACGATATTTTTAAAAATCAACTTTATAATATTAAAATATTATAAACAATAAATATAAAGTAGGTGCTATATGAAATTTGTTGATTCTGCTGATTTAATCATTAAAGCAGGTAAAGGTGGAGATGGAGCTGTTAGTTTTTTACATGCTTTATTTGTTCCTAATGGTGGTCCTGACGGTGGTGATGGTGGTGATGGTGGTTCTGTTTATTTTCAAGGTGATGAAGGTAAACACTCATTATTAGATCTAAAACTACAAAAAAAATATAGTGCTCAAGATGGTTTTAAAGGTGATATTAAAAACATGCACGGAGCAAAAGGTGAAGATAAAATCATCAAAGTACCTGTAGGAACTATTTTATATGATAAAAAAACTAATGCTATATTAGCTGATATTAATCAAAATAATAAACTAGTTTTAATTGCAAAAGGTGGTAAGGGTGGAAAAGGAAATGCTAGATTTGCAAATTCAAGAAATAAAGCCCCAACTATTTTTGAAGCTGGTGAATTAGGTCAAGAATTTGAAATTAGAGCTGAATTAAAAGTTTTAGCTGATGTTGGTTTTGTTGGATTACCTAATGCAGGAAAATCTACTTTACTAAGAGCTATTTCAAATTCTAAACCTGTTGTTGCTGATTATCCATTTACAACACTTACTCCTCAACTTGGAGTTGCTCGAACTAAAAATAATGATACTTTTATAGTTGCTGATTTACCTGGTTTAATAAAAGGTGCTAGTTTAGGAAAAGGTTTAGGTCATCAATTTTTAAAACATATTGAAAGATGTTTAGTAATTTGTCATATAATTGATGCTTCAGGAAATTATGGTTCTGAAGATATAATTAAAAACTATGAACTAATTAGAGATGAATTAAAAGCTTATAATCTTAATTTAGAAAAAAGACCTGAAGTAGTAGTTTTAAATAAAATGGATTTAGATGAAGCTCAATTAAATCTTTTAGATGAAAAAATAGTTAATTATTTTAAAGATAAAAACGTTGTTCAAATTTCAGGATTAAAAAAAGAAAATATCGATGAATTATTATTTAAAATTTATGATCAATTAAAAGTTGCACAAAAACAACCTTTATGAGAATTAGATCAAAATAATGAACAAGAAGAAATTGCAATTTATAGATTTACTGAACAACAAGATGATATTCAAGTTTATAACAAAGGTAATAATCGTTGAGAAATAGCTGGAGATACTATTTTTAAAATTTATCAAAAATTCCCAATATGAACTGAAGACAACTTATTAATGTTTAATGAAAAACTAAAAGAAACTGGAGTATATGAAACATTAGTTAAAAAAGGTGTTAAAAAAGGTGACTTAGTAAAAGTTTTTGATTATGAATTGGAGTGAACAGATTAATATGGAAACTAATTTAAAACAATATTTAGACTATTTAGTTGAATTTATTCAACAAACTGTAAAAAAAGCCAAATGTGATGGAGTAGTTGTTGGAATTAGTGGTGGAATTGATTCAGCTGTTGTTGCAAATCTAGCAAAACGTGCTTTTCCTAATAATTATTTAACTGTATGAATGCCTATTTATTCATCACAACTAGATTATGATTGTGCTAATGAATTAATTAAAAAAAATCAATTAAAAAATATTGAAGTAAATTTAGAAAAAAGTTTTGATGCTTTTAAAAATAGTTTTTCAAATTTAGATGATGAAGTTAGTTTATTAGCTATTTCAAATGCTAAAGCTAGATTAAGAATGACAACTTTATATACAATTGCTCAAACTAAAAAATACTTAGTTTTAGGAACTGATAATTTAGATGAATGACATATTGGTTATTTTACTAAGTATGGTGATGGTGGAGTTGATGTTGTTCCTATTATTCATTTATTAAAATCAGAAGTAAAAAAAGCAGCTGAGATTTTAAATGTTCCTGAAATTATAATTAATAGAAAACCAACAGCAGGATTGTGAGAAGGACAAACTGATGAAGGTGAAATTGGATTTAGTTATGATTTAATTGATAGCTATTTATTAAAACAAAATAACGATCCTAAATTAAAAAAACGTATTGATTATTTACATAAAATAAGTAAACACAAAAGATCATTAGCTATAAAACCAAAAAAAATCATTAGATAAAAACTATGACAAATTTATACATATATACAAACAATTTTAAACCAATTGAAGTTTTTGGAATAGCTATTCCTTTTTGAGTTATTGCAACAGTTTTTGGAACAATTGCAAGTTTAGCTTTAATTATTTTCTTACTTAATTTTCTAGTTCGTAAAATTAAAATAATTAAAAATAAAAAAGATAATAAAAACTCTAATAAAACAGATCAAAATAATCAAAATATAAATGATAAAAAACCAATTGAACTTGAAGTTAACATAATTGATGAAGAAATTAAACAAGTTCTTAAACAAGAAAAACAAAACCAAGAAAATTAAAAAATTTAGGTGAAATAATGAGTAAAAAAATAGCTCTATTTGGTGGTAGTTTTGATCCAATTCACACAGATCACGTTAATATTATAAAAACTTGTTATGATAAATTAAAATTTGATGAAGTGTGATTAATTCCAGCTTATTTAAACCCTTTTAAAACTAAACAAAACAGTAGTGTTAGTGATCGTTTAAATATGTTAGAAATTATTAAAAATAAATTTGACTATATTAAAATTTATGATTATGAAATTTTAAATCAAAAATCAACACCAACTTATCAAACAGTTAAACATATATTAAAAAATAATAAATCAGATCATTTTTCTTTTATTATGGGATCAGATCAATTAGATCGTTTTGAAGAGTGAAACAATTTTGATGAACTTATTAAAATGATTGATTTTAAAGTATTTAAAAGAAATGAAGATTATAATAAAGAAGTTTTAGATAAATATAATTTAGAATTATTTGAATTTGATAATAATTATTTAAGTTCAACAGATATTAGAAACTTAAAACATTTAGATAAACAAATTAAAGAAATTAATGATTATGTTAATTATAATTTAATGTATTTATATGAACGTATGGAATCAAAAATGGATGAAAAACGTTATATACATTGTTTAAATGTTGGTAAAATGGCTTATGATCTAGCTTTAAAGTGAAATGTTGATCCTAAAAAAGCTTTAATTGCTGGTACACTTCACGATATTACAAAAAGATGATCAAAACAACAAGCTTTAAATTACTTACAAACTTATTTACCAGAATTAATTAATGAACCTTATCCAGTTTGACATTCTTTTACAGCTTATTTACACTTATTATATGATTGATTAATTGAAGATAAAGAAATACTAAGTGCTGTTTTTAACCACACAGTTGGTTGTGAAAATATGTCTAAATTAGATATTATTGTTTTTTGTGCAGATAAAATTAGTATTGAAAGAGATTATGAAAATGTTGAAAAACTAAGAGAGTTATGTTTTTCAGATTTAATGTTAGGGTTTAAAACTTTATTAAAAAATCAATATGATTTAGCTATAAAAAAACACGGTAAACAAAATATTGGATCAATGTTAATTAAAACAGTTGATTATTATTTAGAAAATAAAGATGATGAAATTAGTAATTAGTGCAATGTATGAAGAACTAGAATATAGTTTTAAAAAAACTAATGCTAAATTAATAATTGATAATGATATTTTAAAACTATATCAATATCAAAATATATTATTATGTATTAGTAAAATAGGATTAGTAAATGCTAGTTGTAGTTTAAGTTATATATTAAATCACTATGATATTAGTGAAATTTTAAATATAGGAACTTGTGGTAGTTTAAATAAAAACTTTAAACAATCAGATATTATACTTGTTAATAAAGCTTATTATTTTAGTGTTGATGTTACTGGATTTAATTATTCTTATGGTCAAATTCCTAAATTACCTAAATATTTTTTAGCTAATAATAATTTAAAACTAAATTTAGATTATAAAATAAGTAATATTGCAAGTGGTGATGTTTTTATTAATAAACAAGAACATTTAACTAATTTTATTAATAAAATAGATGACAAAATAGATATAGTTGATATGGAAGCTTGTAGTTTATTTCATACTGCTTATTTATATAAAAAACCAATTAGTAGTATTAAAGTTATTAGTGATGTAATGTTTGTAAATGATACTAATATGATGCAATTTGATCAATTTATAAACAAAGCTAGTCTAATAATTTATCAAATCTTAAATGATTTATATTTTAAAATAAAAAGTTAGTGGATTAAAAAATGAGAATAGCAATTTTTGGAACAACAGGAGCAGGTAAAACTACTTTATTAGAAAATCTAAAAGAACTTTTAAAAAATGATTATGTTTTTATAAATGAAACAAGTTTAGATTGTCCTTATTTTAATAAAGCATATGATGATAATAATTTAAATGTTCAAGATTATAATTACAAATTAGATTTATGAATGTTAACTGATCGAATGAAAACATTTATCAAATATAAAGATTATAAAAATGTTATTTATGATAGAAGTATTTTAGATTCAATGGTATTTAGTCAAACTGATCATATGTATAATAGATTAAATGATACGGATTATAATGTTTTTAAAGACTATTTTTTAACTTGCATTCTTCCAAATATATTTGATTTAAAAAATAATTGAAAAACTTTTGATGTTGTGATATATTTAAAAATTGATCCATATAAAGCTATTCAAAGAATTAACAAACGTTCAAGAGAAGTTGAATTAGATACAAATGATCAGTTTTGATTAAACTTAGCTAATGCTTATGAGTTTTGATATAACATTTATAAAGAAGTTATTCCTTTTTGAGTAGTTGATGCTAATTTAGATGATCCAAACTATATTGCAAAAAGTATTGCTAATATGATCAAAAACGTTGATAATAAATAAGATAGATTAAAATAAATTAAAAATGATTTTTTAACTTATTTTAGTTGATCTTATTTTTTAATGTCTAATTTTATAGTTTTACTAATTAAATTAATAGTTATTTTTAAAACATAAGATAAAATCTTTTTTTAATTTTAAATAATAGTAAAAAATAATAGCTTTTTATGTATTAACAACTAATAATTAAACTAAGCTAAATTTAAATTATTAAATTAGTAAACTAAGGAAAAGATATGAAAAAATTCTTAACAATACTAAGTTTTTTAACTACTCTAAGTTCATCACTAGTTGTTGTTTCTTGTAAAACAGATAATGTTGATAAAGAAGTTAAAAACAAAGAAAATAAGAATGAACAAAATAATAATCCAAAAGATAATAAACATAATAAAGATAGTAAGAATACAAAAGATAATAGTAATAATAATTTAAAAGAAAAAGATACTGAAAACAAAGATAAAAAAATAGAACCTGAAGAAAACAAAAAGGATCAAAGTAAATCTGAAAAGAATGCAGAATCAGAACCAAATTCAAATAGTAGATCAGGTCTAAGTAATAATAATGAAAGCAATTCTAATGATGATTCTTTAAACAGTAATTCTCAAAATCCTTCAAGGAATGAAATGCCTAATGATCAAGCATTTAAAGATGAAGAACCTTTAAAAAAGGAATCAGAAAATATAAAAAAACTTAAACATGAAGTGGATGAAATTATATCAAAAAAGAATGATGGGAAAATTAGGTATCTTTTTAAAGAATTGAATTCTAATTTGATACAAAATGAGTACGATCATAAAGTGAGTAAAATTTCGTCTTTAATAAGTGATATTTTTAAATTATTTGATAAATATGAATCAGAAAAATTAAAAACCCAGATCAATGACCTTATAAATAAGAATTCTGATGGAAATTATAACTGAAATCAAGAATACAAACAGAAGTTAGATGAAATATTAAAACAAATATCAAAAGAAGAAAAAAACACCATTGTTGATAAGATAGAACAGTTATTTTTTAATTTATTAGATAATGAATCAGAAAACAAGAGAAATAATTTAGATAATGAATTAGAGCAATTATTAGGAAATAAGCAATATAACGAAATTAAAGAAAAACTATATAAAATGATTGAAAAATCAAAAAATATAGAAAAAGTATTATTAATAAATGTATCTTTAATAGGTTAATGAATTAATCAATAATATCATCATCACTATTTTGAAAAATATAAATTTAAGTAGCACACCAAAATCTTTAAAAAGGAAATATATGAAAAAAATTCTAACATTATTAAGTTTTATAACAGTTTTAAGCTCATCGCTTGTTTTAGTGTCTTGTAAAACTACAAATGGTAATCAAAGTATTAATAAAAAAATAGATGTAAATAAGGAAGGAAAAGAAAAATCAAATTCTAATGAACAAGAGTTACCAAAAGATGAACCAGATGATAAATCAACTGATGCTATAGAAGAAAAAAAAGAAAAAACAGATGGTTTTGCAAGTAAGTTAAAAAAAGAATTAGTAGATCATTTGGATAAAAAAGAAAAACAAACTATTATGGAATTAGCATCAAAACTTTTCGCTAGATATTTGCAAAAATCTAACGAACACAAATTACCTAATGATTTATCAAATTTAGAAAGCAAAATTTCAAAATTATTTGAAGAAGAAAAATATGATGAAATAAAGGGAGAATTAACAGTTCTATTTAGTGAAGGTTTTAATAAAGAAAACAACTTCTCTAGCGATCAGGTATCAAGAAAAATAAAGGATTTACTAGACAAGGTAGAAAAGAAAAATAAAGAGTTAATTTTAGAAGAAATAAAAAATTTATTTGAAAAGAAAGCATCAAAGGAATTAGAAGAAGAACTAAAAAGTAAAACTAATGAAATAAATAGTTTATTATCTAAAGAACAATATGAATCTGTTAAAAATAAACTATTTGACTTAATAGATAAAATAGCTAATTTAGAAAAAACATCAATCAAATAATAGGTATATGATATGAAGAAATTTCTAACAATATTAAGTTTAATAGCAGCTTTGTTTACAACGGTTGTAACTATTTCTTGCAAAAAACCTAATGATAATACTATAAATAGGACTAAAAATAAAGAATCAAAAACTGATTCTATTGATAAGAGTGATAAAACTAGAGAATCTAATAAAAATTCTAATCTGTTTCCAAATTCAATACCTAAAAATAATAATCAAAATCCAAATAGCAGTATTAGTCACAGTGAAAAGGATTTGCAAAATGATGGTTCAACAAAAATAAATGGTAATTTAACTGAATCAGAAAAAAAACCTGATAAGAAAAATAAGCAAAAAGATGTTTATAATCAACTTAAAGAACAAATTGGCAAAATGATAGAACACAAAGAATTTGAAAAAATTAAAAATCTTGCCCAGCAACTTATTTATCAGAATTCTCTTAATTTGTTAGAAAGACAGGCTGAAAAGAAAATACAAGAATTAAATGAAAAAATTCTTAAATTATTTAGTGAATCAAACTTTGATCAAATAAGAACTGAAATAACTATATTAATTAGTAATAACTTTAATAACAACAAGGTTACTGAACAAGAAAGAAAAAATATAACAGAATTATTGGATCAAGTTTCAGAAGAAAACAAAGATAAGATTTTAACAAAGATTAATGAATTATTTGCTAATATTTTTAGAAATGAATTTAAAGAACACCAAGATAAACTAACTAATGAAATAAATAAATTAATAGATAACCAAGAGTATGATAAATTAACTGAAAAACTTCTTTCTTTAGCTAACAAAAAATCTAGTTAAATCAATTTGAAGTTAAGTCATTTAAGGTTAATAATTATACTTTTATAAAGGTAAAAAATGAAAAAAGGTGTAACAATATTAAGTCTTATAACATTTGCTTTTTCTTCAATGTTAGTTGTTTCATGCAAAAGAACTGAATCTAATAAAGGTACTAATTACATAAACAATGTATCTAATGACAAACATTATAGTTCTAATTCTAGAGAAAAAGATAGTAAAGAAAACAATAAAAACAGTGGCCTAAATAATACAATTATTGAAAAACATTTGCCAAATAAAAATGATGTGCAATCTGATCATCCTATTCAAAGAAACAATAATTCAGATGTTTTGTCAGAAGAAAAAGAGCGTGTCTTAGAGTTATTAAAAGATTTAAGTAATAAGACAGAAATTACAAAATTTGCAGAAGAATTAATCACTAAAAAAGAATACTTGTTAGGTAAACAAATTCAAGATAAAGAATGATTTGAATATAGTAAAAAAATTGAAAATTTATTTAAAGAAAGAAAATATGAAAAAATTAAAGAAGAATTAATCAATCTTTTAGAAGAAATTAAAGGACTTACATCAGATAAAAAATCAATTGAAGATAAATTGAAAACCTATAAAGGTTGAACTGTTGATGAACAACTAAAAGAAGGTCTATTGTTGGAATTTAAATTTTTCTTTGACTCTAAATTTTATATAACACAAGAAAAGAAAACACAAGAAGCAATTAAAAGTTTTTTAGAAGAAATTAACAAATTAATCTCTGAAAAAAACACTAACGAACTAAAAGAAAAACTATTCAAACTAGTTGATGAGATTTCACAATTAGAAAAAGATTAAAAAAATAATTACAGTTAACTCCTAAATATTTAGGAGCTTTTTTTGTAAGTCTAACATATAATATTTGTTCTAATTTATAATTTTATATGAACATTAATTTTTGAAAGGATATATATGAAACAAAAAGTTGTAGTTGGATTATCTGGTGGAGTAGATTCTTCAGTTGCTTGTTATTTATTATTACAACAAGGTTATGAAGTTGAAGGATTATTTATGAGAAACTGAGATTCTGCAACTAATAATGATATTTTGGGTAATACAAATATTAATAATGATATATGTCCTCAAGAACAAGATTATTTAGATGCAAAAGCAGTTGCTGATAAGTTAAACATTAAATTACATAGAATTGATTTTATTAAAGAATATTGAGATTATGTGTTTACTTATTTTATAGAAGAATATAAAAAAGCAAGAACACCAAATCCAGATATTTTATGTAATAAATATATTAAATTTGATAAGTTTTTAAATTATGCAATTAATAATTTAAATGCTGATTTTATTGCTATGGGTCATTATGCAAAAGTTAATTATAATAAAACTACTAATCAGTATGAATTAATTAAAGCAAGTGATACTAATAAAGATCAAACTTATTTTTTGGCTCAACTAAATCAAAACCAATTAAGTAAAACTTTATTTCCACTAGCAAATTTAACAAAAGAACAAGTTAGAAAAATAGCTTTAGAACAAAATTTAATTACAGCAAATAAAAAAGATTCAACTGGTATTTGTTTTATTGGAGAACGTCATTTTACTGATTTTTTACAAAACTATATTCCAAGTCAAACTGGAGATATTGTTGATATTAAAACTAATAAAGTTTTAGGACAACATATTGGTATTATGTATTATACAATTGGTCAAAGAAAAGGAATTCATTTATCTGGAATGAGTGAACCTTATTATGTTGCTAATAAAGATGTTGAAAAAAAGATTTTATATGTATGTAGTACTAGTGATGAAAGTTATTTATACTCAACTAGTTGTATAGTAAATGATGTTAATTGAATTTTAGATTTATCTAAGTATGTAGATAATGTTAGTGAATTTGAATGTCAAGCTAAATTTAGATATCGTCAAGATGATAATAAAGTAGTAGTTAAAAAAATAGATGATAATAACTATAAAGTAATTTTTAATAAACCTTTAAAAGCAATTACAATAGGTCAACAAGCAGTCTTTTATTTAAATGATATTTGTTTAGGTGGAGCTGTTATTGATAAAGTAATTAAATAAAACTAAAATACTTTATAATTATATTGTTATAGAAAGAAATGATTTTATGCAAACATCTACAATATTGATGATTGTGCTTTTAGTTTTTGTAATTGGATTTGTAGTTTGAAGCACTATTACTGGTAAAAAAGCAAATAAAAAAGAAAAAGAAAAAAGATACAATCAAGTAAGAGAAAAAATTAAAGAATATATTTTAGTTAATGAAAATAAAAAGAATTTAAGAATTGAATTTGAAAAAGTATATGCTAGAAAAGGTGCTGAATACAAATATAGAGATGTATTTGATGTAATAGTACAACTAATAGAACCAAAAACTCAAAAAATAATTGAAACTAGAGCATATGAAGTTGAAGGTTTAACTACTAAAGTTAATAAATCACAATATAATACTGAATGAATGGTAAATTCTCAAATTGATTTAGAAGAAACTAAAAGAAGAATTGCAATTGGAGAAAAAACTATTAAATTAACTAAAGCTGAAAAACAAAAACTAAAAGAAGTTGAAAAAATGCAAGCTAAAAAACTTGCTTTAGAAGAAAAAGAACAACTTAAAAAAGCAAAAGAAAAACAAAAATCTCAAAAAGGAACTATTGATATTTATCAAGAAAGAAAACTAAATACTACTAATAAAAAGTTTGTTCCTTCAAGATCTAAAAGTAATTAACTTAGGCATCAACAATGCCTTTTTTATTTTTAATAAAGTATAATTTTACTAGCAAATATTAGAAAGAATTTAAGCTATGAATAGTATTTTTAAAATTAATATTTCTAAAGAAATTTTTAAGATTGCTAATTTAAAATGTATTAAGATTGCTTGAATTTTACAAAATATTAATAATTTTAAAAAAGCAGTAGAATGAAATCAAAATCAAGAATACTTTTTTAATATTGATCATGATTTAGAAACTGAAGATGATTTTAATAGTGATGCTACTAGTATTAATTTGTTTGAAGAATATACTAATTTAGATTTAAAAACTGAAGAACAAAAAACTGAATTTTTAGATAAATGAGTAAGTTTTTTTAATAGTGATGATGGGTTTAATCTTGATGAGTTTAAAGGTGATGCTATTGAAGATGGATTAGAGTTTGGTCAAAAAGTAATTGAGTATTTTGATTTAAAACAAATCAAAGATTATCCTAATAAATTAACTAAAGATTTTAATGATACAGCAAATATAATTGATGCAGTTAATCAAACTAAAGAACTATTAAAAAATCATCAAAATGAATATATTTATTTATATGAACCAGCATTTGAATTTGATAATTTTAATTTAAAAGTTAAGTGTGATGTTTTAAAGTTAAATGGTAATAATCATGTTGAAATTATTGAAGCTAAAGCTACAACTAAAGTAAAAAAAGAACATTTTTGAGATCTAGTTTATCAAGTGTATGTTTTAGAAAAAAATGGATATATTGTTGATAATATTGCAATTGCTAGATTAAATAAAAACTATTTAAGAGATTATGATACTAGTTTAGATTTTGATTTAAAAACAAGTATTGATGAATTTGTTAATAGCTATCAAAATATTAGTTTTAAACAAGCTAAAGATATTGTTGATAATATTGATAATTTAGATTTAGGGTTTAAAAATTTAGATCAAATAGAAGATTTAGATTTAAATAAACTAGTTGAAATTGATTATTTTACTTATGGTCAAGCTAAAAATAGAAATACATTATTTGAAGATTTTAATAACTTAGTTAATGTAGTTAATTTAGATGAGTTGTTTTTAAAAATAGCTTATATGTTAAAAAAAGATGAAAATGAAATTATAGAAATTTTTAAAAATGATTCTTGTTATTTAAATTATGATAAAAAGAACAAAAATTGAGTTAAATGAACTAGAGAACTTTCAGATTACAAAGCTTGTTGTCATGTATTAAAATGATTTGATCAAACTATTTCTAATTTTTGGCATTTTGGAGGAATGTTACAAACTCAAAAAGCTTTTTTAATTAGACATTTACCTTCAGCTTATTTTAAAGACTATAATAGTTTATTAGATAGTAAAATTACTAGTCTATTAAATGATCAATATGATAAATTTATTAACTATAAATATAATCGAATTTTTCAAATAGCAAAAATTGATGATCAAATTAAAAATGATCCTTCATTAATGGTTGATAATAATTATTTTTATATTTTAAAACAAGTGTTTAATAAGTATGAAACACTACCAATTTATATGTATGATTTTGAAACAGTAAAATTTGCAGTTCCAAGATATGCTAAAATAAACCCTTATTATCAAATTCCATTCCAATATTCAATCGATATTATTCATAATAAAAATTATGATTATAATAAACCTGAAACGATGATTCATTATGATTTTTTAGCAAATGATTATCAAGATCCAAGAAAAGAATTTATCATTAATTTTTTAAAAAATATTTTTAGTAATCAAAAAGGTGTTTATGTAGCTTATAATGATGCTTTTGAAAAATCAGTTTTAAAAAGAATTGCTTTTTTATTTCCAAAACTAGCTATACCAATTTTATATATAGTACAAAATACAATTGATTTAATGGACTTTTTTAAAGGTGTTAAACAAGATAATAGTATTGATGCTAATTTTAGACCTTGATTTTTAATTGCTAATAAAAACTTTTATGGATCTTATTCAATTAAAAAAACTCAACCTGGTTTAGATTCAACTTTTACTTATAAAAATTTAACAATTAATAATGGAAGTAAAGCAAGTGAAACATTTAGAAGATTTTTAGAACAAAGAATTGAAATAAATGTTTGAAATAATTTAATTAGATCAGATATGATTAAGTATTGTAATCGTGATACTTTAGCAATGGTAGTAATTTTAAAAAAAGTTAGTGAAATAATTAAAATATGAGAGGCTAAAAATGGAAAATAAAATAAAAGTTGTGTTTTGTGGAACACCAAAAATTGGATCTGATGTTTTAAAAGCTTTAATTGAAATGAATGAAGTTGAAGTAGTTTTAGTAGTTAGTCAACCAGATAAACCAGTTGGTAGAAAAAAAGAAATAGTTTATACTCCAGTTAAAAAACTAGCTTTAGAAAATAATTTACAAGTAGTTCAACCTGAAAAGATTGGTGAAATTTATGAACAATTAGCTAGTTTAGAATTTGATTTTTTAATTACTTGTGCTTTTGGTCAATTTATTCCAACAAAGATTTTAAAACTAGCAAAAATTGATTCAATTAATTTTCATGGAAGTTTATTACCAAAATTAAGAGGTGGAGCTCCAATTCAATATGCAATTAAAAATGGAGATAAAAAAACTGGTATTACAATTATGCAAATGGTTAAGCAAATGGATGCTGGTGATTATTATGTTCAACAAGAAATTGATATTTTAGATAGCGATGATTCAGGTAGTTTGTTTGAAAAAATGGGTCAGTTAGCTTATAGTATGTGTAAAAAATATTTACTAGATATTTATAATCACAAATTTGAGTTAATTAAACAAAATGAAGAACAAGTAACTTTTTGTAAAAATATTTCAAGTGAAGAAGAAAAAATTAATTGAAATAATACTAGTTTAGATATTTTTAATTTAATTAGATCACTATCACCAACTCCAATTTCATATACAACAATTAATAATCAAAGATATAAAATTAAAAGTTCTAAAGTAGTTGAAATTGATAATATGTATAAAGATGTAATTCCTGGAACTATTATTGATATTAATAAACAAGGAATAGTTGTAAAAACATTAGATAAAGCTTTATTAATTTTAGAAATTCAAAAAGAAGGTAAAAAAATGATTTTAGCTTCTAATTACTATTTAAATAAATTAAATGATTTAAAAATAAACGATAAGTTTGACTAAGTATAAATAACAAATAAGCTATTATAAATAAATGATATAATTATAAAGAATTTTGCTTTTTTAATTAGCTTAAAGATAGGAGAATATCATGTCAGTAAACGATTTACGTCCAGGTACAACATTTTTATATGATGGAAACATTTATTTAGTATTAGAACAATCATTTTCAAAAACAGGAAGACAACAAGGAAAAGTTACTGTTAAAGCTAAAAATATGAGAACTGGAGCTAGAGTGGAATTAACTTTTACAGGTGGAGAAAAAGTTGATAAAGCTATGATTGAAAGAAAAGAAATGCAGTACTTATATAATGATGGAAATGATGCTTATTTAATGAATACTGAAACATACGAACAAGTTTCAATACCAATGACTAGATTAGAATGAGAAAAAAACTTTTTAGTTGATGGTTTAATGATTAATATGACTGAATTTGAAAATGAAGTTTTAGGTATTGATCTTCCTGTTAAAGTTGAACTAACTGTTGTTGAAGCTGAAGCTGCAGTTAAAGGAGATACTACAAGTGGGGCACAAAAAAAAGCTATATTAGAAACTGGATTAGAAATAATGGTGCCTTTATTTGTAAATCAAGGAACTAAAATAATTGTTTCAAGTACTGATGGGAAATACGTAGGAAGAGCCTAATTAAGAGGTATTTATATGTATATAGATATTGAAAAAAATTCTAAAGGTAATTTAAAAATAGAAAGTAAAGTCATTAATCGATTAGTTGAAAATGTTATTTTATCAGTAACTAAAATCAAAAACATAGAAAATGTTTCTTCTTCAATTTATATACTTGATGAAAATCAATTAAACATACTAGCTACTATTAAAGTTGAAAATGAAAACTTACAAGATCTAAATATTAATGAAGAAAAAATCTTTAAAGCTATTGATAAAACAATTATCCAAACAATTTCTATAAAACCTAAAAACATCAATATATCATATATAAAATAGAAAAGGAAATATTAAAATGATTTTTGCACAAGAAAAATTTGTTGATCAAGGTCAAGGAAAATGAACTGTTACTATTGAAAATGATCAATGAAGTGAATTTTTAAAAAAAGCTAAAAATAGATTAAAAGCTAATTTAGTTGTTCCAGGATTTAGAAAAGGTAAAGCTCCTGAAAGTGAAACTGCTAAATATTTAACACCAATTAAAGTTTATAATGAAGCTTTTAAATTAGTAGTCAAACCAGCATTTGATTTTGCTTTAAGTCAAGAAAATAAAATTTCAAATGATAACTCACCAACTCCTGTAATTGTTAAAGTATCAGATAAAGAAATTGTTATTGATTTTGTATTTGATCTAGTTTTAGAATTAAAAGTTGGAGAATATAAAAATATTTCAACTGTTAAAAAAGTTGAAGTTGTAGTAAATCAAGAAGATGTTGATAGTGTAATTGATATGTATCGTTCAAGATTTGCTATGCAAAAAGAAAAAGAAGCTGATGATCAAATCAAAAAAGGTGACATTGTAACTTTTGATTTTAAAGGTTATGTTGATGATCAAGCTTTTGAAGGTGGAGAAGCTAAAGACTTTGTTTTAGAAATTGGATCTAATCAATTTGTTCCAGGATTTGAAGATTCAATGATCGGATTAAAAGTTGGAGACAATCAAGAAATTAATGTAAAATTCCCTGAAGAATATATTCCTTCATTAGCAGGAAAAGATGCTAAATTTGTTTTAAATATTAAAAACATTAAAGAAAAAATTCTACCAGCAAAAGATGATGAATTAGTTAAAGATTTAGGTTTACCTGAAATTAGTACTTATGAACAATTAGAACAAAAAGTTAAAGCTGATGTTTTAGAACAAAAAACAAAAATCTCTAAATCAGAATTTGTTGAAAATGTTATTGATGAAATTATCAAAAATTCAGAATTTCAAATTCCAAAAACAATTGTTGATAGACAATTAAAAGATGTTAGAAAAGAATTTGAAGACCAATTAGCTCAACAAAAAATTACTTTAGAAAAATACAAAGAAATTACTAAAATTACTCAAGAAGAAATTGATGAAGAATTAAAAAGTGATGCAATCCATAGAATTAAATCATTCTTAGTTGCTAGTGAAATTAAAAATAAAGAAAACATTGTTGCTAGTGAAGAAGATATTAATAAGAAATTTGAAGAATTTGCAAATTTATATGGAATTCAAGCTGAACAAATTAAATCACTAATTGATAATCAAGCAATCAGACATCAAGTTGAATCAGAATTATTAGAAACATTTATTTTTGAAAACAACGGAAATTAATAACTAATTAAACTATCCTTTTTGTAATTAAGGATAGTTTTTATTAATTTAGCACTTTAGTATGTTAAGTGCTAAAAAAGTATGTTACAATATTTAAAGAAAATAAAAGGAGTGAATTTTATGAAAGATAAAAAGCTACCTGTTGTTGTAACTAGAGGAATATTCATTCTACCAACTACTTCTAAAACTATTGAGTTTGGAAGAATCAAAAGTAAGAACGCTTTAAATGCTTCTGCTGAATTATATAATAACCAAATCGTTGTAGTTTCTCAAGAAAGTCCACTAGAAGAAGAACCTAATCTAGATCATTTATTTTATTTAGGAACTGTTGCTGATTTATCAATTAAAAAAGTTTGAAAAGATGGTACTATTTCAGCTGAATTAAACTATAGTCAAAAGATTAAAATTGATGAATTTGTTGAAGAAGATGGTATTATTTATGCTATTGGTACTGTTTTTGAAGACAAATTACCAAAAACTGATGCTCAAAAAAATAAAATTAAAGAACTTCTTGAAGAATTACAAGAAAAACATGCATTCAATACTTCTGAACTACTTTTAGCATTTAATGAAAATGATTTTGATAAATTAAACTCATTAATTTATCAAATGATTGATAAAATGCCTCTAGTTTCTTTAAACACTAAATTGCTTTTAATCCAATCAACTTCTATTTTAGAAAAATTAGACTTATTAAAAGAACTAATTGTAAACAGACCAAAAGCTAATACTAAATTAAATAATAATCTAAATAATAATTCAACTGTTGATTCTGAAATTAACAAAAAGTTAAAAGATAAAATGGATAAACAACAAAAAGAATATTATTTAAGAGAAAAAATGAGAATCATTAAAGAAGAATTAGATGATGAAAATTCTGATGCTTCTCAAATTGATAAGTATAAAAAGCGTTTAGAAGAAGAACCATTTCCTGAAAGTGTAAAAGAAAAAATTCTATCATCAATTAAAAGAATAGAAACAATGCAACCAGGTAGTGCTGAAGTTAATGTTGAAAGAAACTATGTGGATTGAATGATGTCTATTCCTTGATGAGAACAATCAGAAGATATTGATGACTTAAAATATGCTCAAGAAATTTTAGAAAAACATCATTTTGGATTAAAAAAAGTTAAAGAAAGAATTATTGAATATTTAGCTGTTAAACAAAAAACTAAATCATTAAAAGGTCCTATT
The DNA here is from genome assembly GCF_000327395.2 of Mycoplasma feriruminatoris. Taxonomy (NCBI): domain Bacteria; kingdom Bacillati; phylum Mycoplasmatota; class Mollicutes; order Mycoplasmatales; family Mycoplasmataceae; genus Mycoplasma; species Mycoplasma feriruminatoris. The sequence continues at coordinate 592,777 of NZ_CP091032.1, read as the reverse complement.
ATTACTTTTGTAGGTCCTCCTGGAGTTGGAAAAACTAGTTTAGCTAGATCTATTGCTGAAGCTTTAGGTAAAAAGTTTGTTAAAGTTTCACTAGGTGGAGTTAAAGATGAATCTGAAATTAGAGGGCATAGAAAAACCTATGTAGGTTCAATGCCTGGTAGAATTATTCAAGCTTTAAAAAGAGCTAAAGTTAAAAATCCGCTATTCTTATTAGATGAAATTGATAAAATGGCAAGTGATCAAAGAGGAGATCCAGCTTCAGCAATGCTTGAAGTTCTAGATCCAGAACAAAACAAAGAATTTTCAGATCACTACATTGAAGAACCTTATGATTTAAGTACTGTAATGTTTATTGCAACTGCTAACTATATTGAAAATATTCCAGAAGCTTTATATGATAGAATGGAAATTATTAATTTATCAAGCTATACTGAAATTGAAAAAATGCATATTGCAAAAGATTATCTAACTAAAAAGATTTTAGAAGAAGATCAATTAACTGAAGATGAATTAAGATTTACTGATGAAGCTTATGATGAAATTATTAAATATTACACTAGAGAAGCTGGAGTAAGACAATTAGAAAGACATTTAGCAACAATTGCTAGAAAATTCATTGTTAAACTTTTAAATGGTGAAATCACTAATTTAGTTGTAACTAGAGAAGTTGTAAATGAATATTTAGGAAAACATATTTTTGAACATACTTCAAAAGAAGAAGAATCACAAGTTGGGGTTGTGACTGGATTAGCTTATACTCAATTTGGTGGAGATATTTTACCAATAGAAGTAAGTACTTATGTTGGAAAAGGAAATCTAACTTTAACTGGTAAACTTGGTGAAGTTATGAAAGAATCAGCAACTATTGCTTTAACTTATGTAAAAGCAAATCATGAAAAATTTGGTATTTCAAAAGACAAATTTGATGATATTGATATTCATATTCACGTTCCAGAAGGTGCTGTGCCAAAAGATGGACCAAGTGCTGGAATTACTTTAACAACAGCTTTAATTTCAGCTTTATCAAAACAACCAGTTTCAAAAGATTTTGGAATGACTGGAGAAATTACTTTAAGAGGAAATGTTTTACCAATTGGTGGATTAAGAGAAAAATCAATTTCAGCAGCTCGAAGTGGATTAAAACATATTTTAATTCCTGCAAAAAATGTTAAAGATATTGAAGATGTTCCTCAAGAAGTTCAAGATGTTTTAAAAATCACTCCTGTGTCAAAATATGAAGACGTTTATGAAATTATCTTTAAAAATAATAATCAACAATTAACAGTGTAATTTAATCTATTAATTAACTCACAATTTATATTGTGAGTTTTTATTTTTTAAACTTAAACAATAAATATTTAGTAGTTTAAAAGAATAAAATAGAAATGAGGTGTTAGTATGAATCAACCTTTATCTTTTTTAATTAGACCAAAAACTACTAAAGATATAATAGGTCAAACTGAAATTTTAAAACCTAATGGTTTAATTAATAAAATGATTTTAAATAATTATTGTACTTCTTTAATCTTTTTTGGACCAAGTGGAGTTGGTAAAACTAGTTTTGCAATAAGCTTAGCAAATGATTTAAACATTAGTTATGAAATTTTTAATGCTAGTTATGATAAAAAAGATAAATTAACTAATATTATTCAAAAAGCTTTACAACAAGATAGATTTATTTTAATAATTGATGAAATTCATCGATTAAATAAAGATAAGCAAGATATTTTATTAGAATATATGGAAAAAGGAAATATCTTTGTATTTTCAACAACTACAGAAAATCCATTTTTTGTAATTAATCCAGCTTTAAGAAGTAGAAGTTTACTAATAGAATTAAAACCTGTAACTAAAGATGAACTAGTTATTTATGCTAAAAAAGTTATTAATCAATATCAATTAAAAATCAATCTTTCAGATCAGGCTTTAGATTTTTTAGCGCAACTAAGTGTTGGAGATGTAAGAACTTTTTTAAATTATTTAGAACTAATAGATAAACTTTATAGTAATGAATATATTGATTTAGAAAAAATTAAAACTATTATTACAATTTCAAAAAATCCAACAGCTCAGAATGGTGATGATTTTCATGATCTAAAATCAGCTCTACAAAAATCAATTAGAGGTAGTGATGTTGATGCTGCTTTATATTATTTTAGTAGATTAATTGAAATTGGTGATTATGAAAGTTTAATGAGAAGAATGATTATTATTAGCTATGAAGATATAGGTTTAGCTAATCCAGCAATTTGTAGTAGAGTAGTTCAAGCATGTAATGCTTTTAGACAAATTGGTTTTCCTGAAGGAATAATTCCTTTAGGGTTAGCAATTGTTGAAATGAGTTTAAGTTGAAAATCTAATTCAGCTTATCTAGCTACAAATTCTGCTTTAGATTTTGTTAAAAACGGAAATGTTTATAATGTACCAAAACATTTAAAAGATAATCATTATAAATCAGCTATTAAACTTGGTATTGGAGTTGATTATAAATATCCTCATGATTTTGAAAATGACTGAGTTGAACAACAATATTTACCAAATGAAATTAAAAACAAAAAGTTTTATTACCATAAAAATAATCAGTATGAATCTAAAGTGTATGAATTATATAATAAAATGAAAAATAAAAAATAGTTAGTAATTATTAATTTTACTAACTATTTTTTATCTAATTTCAACTTTTGAAATATCAGAAGCTAGAGTAGTTTCGTTTGCTTTTGCTCTAATTAAATAAGTATCTTTAGGTAAATTTTTTAATACTGTTTCTGTTATTGGTGTTCAATTATTGTCTTTTTCTTTTTTATATTCCATAGTTCTATCTAAACCAATAAGCATATTGCCGTTAATTAATTTAGCTTTACTATTAACTTCATTAAATTTACCAATTTTTATTACTTGTATATCAGATTCTAGTTTATCTTTAGTTTGTTTATGTCTTATATAAAGATCACCAATAGTAGCATCATTTATTATTGAATCACTCGGAACATCTTTTCAACTTTTAGTATTAAAACTATATTCTAGATTATTTGAATCACTAACAATTTTTATTGTTTCATTATCTATTGATTTAATGAAAACTTTTGGATTTTTGTGTTTTTCAATATTAAACTCTACTTTATTTTTCCCATTTAAATTAAATTTGTAATCCTTTCTTTTAATAGAATCAAGTTTTACTTGTGTTTTTCCAAATTTATTAAAATGTTCCAAATATAAAATATAAGTATTTTTTTCTTTATTTTGTTCTACTTTTTTAATAAAAGCACCATTAATATTAAAGTTCCCAGCTTTTAAGTCATTTACAGGTTTATCGAAAATTAATTTTATAGCATTTTCATTATTATATTTTTCAATACTAGTTACTTTTACATTTGTATTTTTAGTACTTTGTTCGTTAAAAAAGTACGTAATGGATTGGTTAGGTTTTTTAACAGATGTTAATCTATAATTTTTAACTTCTAAATTTCTTTTAGTAAATGCTTTATTTATAGTATTTTTCAATAAATCAATATTGCCTGTTAATTCTAATTTATTCACTTGTTCTTTATCAACATCATAGTTATTGTCGATTAAGGCTAAAACATCTTCTTCATTTTCAACAAAATTTTTAAATTTTAGATTTCTTAGGTGAGTTCCTGGATCTGTAAAATCGCGATAAAAAGTATCAGTATCTAGAAAATCGTTATTTGTATTTAAGAAGAAATTAAAATTAGTCTTATGTTTATTTCTTTCAACCCTATCTGAAGTTGTATCAACATGATATCATTCATTATCTAATTGGATTAAATTTCAAGCATGTTTTGAGATAAATGCCTCTTCTCTATTACTATCTCCTTCGATAAATTTACATGGAATACCTAATTCATCCATAATCATTTTAAAACCTTTAGCATATCCGGTACATACAGTTTTTCTTTCAACTAATGCAGAATATGCATTTTGACCTCTTAGTAGTTCACCGGTTCTATTACCATAATCATACTCAACATTTTTAGTCATTCATTCGTAGGCTTTTGTTAATTTTTCCAATGTTGGTAATTCATTTCATTTTTCTTTTTCAACAATATTTTTTGCAGCTTCTCTGGCTTTATTCTCGTTATCTAGTATTTTACTTCTTTCTTTAGAATATACAGAAACAACAGCTGAATATAGATAACCTTTATAACTAGCTCATAATCTAGCTGATTTTTCTTCAATTTCTCTATCACTATTAGTTTCTCTAGTATCTTTTCATTTTACAGTACCATCATTAGTTAGTAAAAAAGTGCCTTTATTATCATTATTATTTGATTCAAGAACTTCACTATTTGGATAAGAAATTCGTTGATACCATTTAATTTGATCACCGGGTACTTCTTGGTGGGTTGAATTATCTAATAGTTTAAATTTATATTCTTTATTTGAAAATTCATCTAAGATAATATGTTCATTATTAAGTTTAAATTGTGGGTGTGAATAAAAATTTGTAGAAAGTTCATTTTTTAGAATAATGTCTTTAATATCATTATCATTAACTTTAATCTCTTTAAAACTTTTATTTCCAAAGTCAATATACTTATTTTCTAATTCTGTTAAATTGTGATTTAAATATGAAATAGAAGAGTAAAAAGCTTGACCATTATTAGGATTGCTATCAGTTGGAATTATAACTTCATTATGTGAATAATCATTACTTGAATTATGATTTCTACTTTGATCATTATTTACTGGTTGAGTATTTTCAGGAGTTGTATTATTTTTATTTTCGTTACTATTACTTTCACTATTTGAATTATTAGGTCGTCTATTAACAGTTGGTATTACAAAATTTCTAGTAGCTGAATTATTAATATTACTACAACTTATTGTAGTTCCAGCAAGAACTATAACAGAACCTATTGATAGTAATTTAAGATAGCTTTGTAACTTTTTCATATTTTTCTCCTTAAATTTATAGAAAGTAATTTAGTAAATTATTTATTATCAGTTAACTTAGTTATTTCAGTTATTGTTCAAGGTTGTTCTAAATTTGAAGTTCTTTTTATCACAACATTATACTTTCAATTTTTATTATTATCATTTGGGTCTATATATTTTAACACATATTTAATGATTAATGGCTCATTTAAATTATCAATAGTTCCTTTTTGTTCAATTAATTCAGTTGATCAATTATTTTGATCTAAATAAACTGCAAAATTATCTTGAGCATATTTTTTTAAAGATACATTTTGAAATCAATTAATTAATTCTAAATAAGACTTTATTAAAATGTTTATAGCATTTTTAGAAGCATCTTTATTTAAATCTTTTTCATTATGTCCAAATAAATTAGCAGCATTATCTAAAATAGAATCTTTATAAAATTTCTTTTCATTATTGTTATAACCAAGAAGTAACACTGAAGCTAATCCATATTGTTTTTCTTCAATTGCTTTTTTGATTTGATCAGAAAGCTTGTTTTTATCATCATTTACTTTAACTTCTAAATCTTTTACATTGTTTGGATTTAAAGCTAGTAATGTTAGTATAGTTGATAAATTATTTTTAGTTTCTAGTTTTTGTTCTTGTTCTTTATATTTAAAACTTGCAGTTATGTTTTTATTAAATATTGAATCTAATAAACCTTTAAAGTTATCTAAATTAAAAATATAAGATGAATTTTCTTTATTATAAAAACTTTCTAAATTATTAATAATGTCAGAAATTGATAAATCTTTTAAACTATATAAAAATTGAAATTCATCAAAACTATTTTTACCATCTACTGGTTTTTTAACTAATCCTAGTAAATAGTTAGCAAATTTATCTAATTTTAAAGTAGTGAATTTATAAATATTTGAAATATTATCAATAATTTGATTATTAATAATTTCTTTACCTGATAATTGATTAATTAATATATATACTTCTTTTAAAAAGTCTTGTTTATATAAAGCTAAAAATGGATTGTTTAAAAAGTTTTTTAATGCTTTTGAATCTAAAAATTCAACTATTTTTTTATCTAAACCTAAAGTAGGTAAAAGTATTTTTGCTAGACCTAAATATTTATCTAATTCACCTTTTAACTTTTTATTAGTTCCTTGTTCAACTAAATCTTGATGAAAAGCTTTTATAATCTCAAATAAAGTCGTAATATTGTTAGAAATAGTAGGAGCAAAAGGTTTTATACTTTCAATTTTTTCTAATTGTTTTGTAACTATTTTTTTAACTTTTTCTTTATTTTTTTCATATCAATCATAAGCAGGTTTTAATAAAAAGTTATTTTTTATATCATTATCTTTTTCATGTTCGCTTGCACTACCTAGTAACATAACAACAAACTTTTGAAGCTTATAACCGTGCTTGTCCTCTTTATCAAAAACTAAAGTATTTTTAAAAAATTTAATTAATTGTTTTAGATCAATTGAATTAATTTCTTGTTTGATTTGTTCGTTACTTTTATTGTTGTAAATATCTTTTAAATTAATATTTAATACTTCATATAAAAATTCACTATTTGTTTTATCTTTACTAAATAAATGTAAAGGATCCATAGTTGAATAGTTTAAAGTTTTATCTGATTTATCTGATTTTTCTTCTATAATTTTTTGATAAATACTAAAAGCCTTTAATAAATCAATTAAAGGTGTAAATATTTTTGATCAATCTATTTTAAATTCTTGATTTTCATCTTTTGGTAATATTTGTTCTCATAATTTTTGAGATGAAGAATCTAAAATATTTTTTAATGTTTTTTGGTTTAAATTATTATCTTTATCTATTTCATTAACTCATTCAGGCTGTGAAAATAAACTATTTGCAAGGTTAAAAAATTTATTATCTTCAATACTATTTAGTGAATCTAATAGACTAGAAAATTTGTTGTTATTAAAAACAGTGGTTTCTAATAATCCAGATTGATTTGATAAAAAGTTATTAATTAAATTACCTTGTTGATTTGCTGTAAAGTCACCTGAAAATAAAAAGTTAAATCCAGCTGAAACTAAACTTAAAGTTTTAAAAAGATTATTATCAGTTGTTTTTGTACTTGTATCATTTCAAGCTAAATCTAAATTAGTAGTTTTATTTTCTTTATTTAGTTGAGCTACTTTTTTAAGTTGTTCAGTTCAATTTGAACTTTGTAGTGTTAAAAACATTGATTTAAATTGATATTCATAACTAGCTTTTTTATCAGTAACATATTTATCAGCTAATTTTTTTGCATCATTTTTATATAAGTCAGTAATTTTAGTTTGACTAAAAGTTCTTAGTGAATAATCAGTGCTTATATTTGTAGTATTTTTATCACTTAAAATAACTGATTGAGCAGCAATTGCTGAAGTGTTTAATAGCAATTTGATTTGATCTAAATGATTATTTTTAAATTGATGAGTTATAGTACAAGAAACAACACTAGATGAACTAACTAATAATGAAAATGTACTAAAACCTATTAATAATTTTTTCATCTACTCTCCTTGTTATAGTAAAATTTAATCAATTAAATATTAACATATAGCCATATTGTTTTATTTTAAAAAGGCTCTTAAAAATGTAGATTAGATAAAAAAATGATAGTATTAAAAAGACAAATGATTTGATTTTATGGAGAAAGATATGAAAAGAATATCTAGCTTTTTATTGTTATTAAAACAAGGATTAAAAGGTGTATTTAAGTTTAAAATTCAATTTATCATTATTCTTTTATTATCTTTTTTAGCATCATTTATTTTAAGTACTTCACTAACTTTAACTTCAAGAATTAATAAAACTTATAATAATATAGTTAATAATGTAGATAAATTTGATTATAGTAGTACTAATGAAATCAGATCATATAGAACTGATAGAAATAACTCAACAACAGATCGTTCAGTAATTCCTTTATTAGATTTAGTTAATAATTCTAATTCTTATTACAATCTAAACTCTAATAGTAAAAATACTTCATATTTAAACTTTATTTTAAATAAAAAGAATCTAACTAAAGATTTTGATAATAAAACAATACTTACTGAACTATTTGAAAATAAAGAGTTTGTTGAATTATTTACTACAATTAATGGAAATGATGTTAATTGGATTTGACAACAAAATTGATTATGACAACTTGCTTTATATTTTAATAAATTTGTTTATCATTCTTATGACCAATTTTTAAAAAATAATTCTAATTATTCATATTTAAAAAACACTATAATTGGTAAATATTTAACAAATAGTTTTAAAGATAAAAATGAGTTTTTAAATGATGCTAAAGTACTAGATAATGTTAAATATGAAAATATAAAAAATAACTTTAATGCAAAAGAGTTTAGAAAAACTTTTAATGAACAAATTGTAAATAAAGAACTATTTTCTTATTTTTATATAAGTGGTATGTCTTTATTTCAATATATTTATAGAAGTGTTTATCTACCTTATTTTAGTGAACAAAACAATGATAAAAAAGGTAATAATTTTTATGTTTTTTTAACAGGAAATAAAATTGATAATACTGATGAAACTAAATCTAAAAATTGAATAATTAGTGATAATAACAAACCTTATTTAACTGAATTTGAATCAAATAAAACTATTGTAAATCAAAATGATAATAGTGTTTTAGTTTTAAATAATGATAATGATCATAATATTAAAAAACTAGTTTTAGAAAAAGGTTTAAAAGGAAATACTGAACTAGTTTTAACAACTATTGATAATAATAAAAAAGTTCAAGCAATTAATCCAATAATTAATGATACTTCATTGTTTAAATTGTTATTTTATAATGGTAATGGAACTTCTTTAACTAATGTTATTACTGTTTTATCAGATACTGAATTTATAAAAAAAGATTTTATAATTGGTGAAAATCAATTTGATAATATTGATTTATTTCACAATATTTGATTAGCACATTTAAAATATACTGCTATTGCTAGTGGTTATGATATTAATTTTAGAAGTGAAGTTTTTAATTATGATAGTGTTACTCAAATTAGATATCGTTTAGTAGTTTTAAATAATGATCACACTACTAATTTAACTATTTTAAATAAAAATCAAGGAGCAAGATCACCAAGTAAAGGTGAAGCTTTAATTTCAGAACAATTTGCAAGAAGTCATAACTTAAAATTAGGTCAACAAATTATAGTTGATGGATCTTTATTAACAATTGTTGGATTTGCTACTGATACTTATTCATTTTTCCCAACAACTGATCCTGATTTTCCAATTCCTCAATCACAGTTAGGTGCAATTTTATATGTATCTAGATCTACTTTAAAAGATCTTTTAGGTGCTACTTCTCAATCAAATACTAATAGGATTTCAAAAGGATATTTATCATTCTTTTTAAGAAAAAAACAAGCTAATGCTTCAATTGATATGTTTAATGCTTATCAATTAAATGATGTTTCTAAATTATATGATTTTATAAAATATCAAAAAGATCAAAAAAATAAAGTTTATAGTTGAATAAATATTAAAGATTTTGATCATTCAATTTTTAGATTTAATTGAACAATAGCTCCACTTGCAATAAATAGTTATAAAACAGCAACTTTAATAGCAGCTTTAGTAGTTTCATTAATTGCTATTATTGCTTTAGTTATTTGTATTAGAAAAACAATCTATTTTAACGCAAAACAAATTGGTATTTTAAAAGCACTAGGAAGTTCACCTTTACAAATTTCAATTAGTTATTTAGCTTATGTATTAGTAATAATTTTAACCTCAGTTCCTTTAGGTTGAATTATTGGTTTATCAACTCAATCAGTATTTGTTAAGTTATTTGTAAATTATTTTAGTATTCCTTTATATTCATTTACTATTGAACCATTTTCATTACTAATTAGTTTATTAATATTTGGAGTATTTGGAATTATTGTTTCACTATTAACTGCAATTATTATTACTAAACAGCAATTATCTGAAATATTAGCTGTAAAACAAAATTGATCTAGTTCTAAGTTTATTAATAGATTAAAAAGAACTTGATTTAAAAAAGCTAAATTTACTACTAAATTTAGTTTGACTTTAGCTTCATCTGGTAAGAAAAACATCTTTTTATTAGTAACTGTTGTTGGAATTTCAACTATGTTTATTTCAGCTGGTTTAGCTATTCCTTCAATTGCTTTTACTATTAAAAATACTTATTATAAAAGCATTAAATATGCTAATGAATATAATTATGCAAAAGGTGTTTCAAATTCACCACTAACAAAACCAACTATAAATTATTGAAATGGTCAAAAACAATTAGATGAAAGTATATTATCAACTAATTTAAATAACGAAGAATTATTTTATTATAAAGATCCAACTGCTTATGCTTCTAGTTCTTATGATGTTAATCCATTTCCAAAATATTTATATAAAGTAGAAAAATTTAAAAATAATAAAAATCAAGATTTAATTAATAAAAAAATCGCTTGAACATTATTAGAATTAATTCAAAATAAAGACCAATCTACAAGTTCAAACCATACTAATGGATTAGATTTATTATTTACTGAAATGTTTGGTAATAATTTATATAATGTTGTTGGTAACCAGTTTTCAATTGGTGTGATTGATCAAATTTTAGGAATTATTTTAAATTCAAAAAATAATCTAATTAATGAAAATGATAAAACTACTAAATGAACTGATGAACAAAAAGATTTAATTTTTAAAGAACTAACAAATAACTTTACAAAAACTGGAACTACAGCAATTTCAATTTTAGTAAATGATTTATCACAAAGTAATAGTGCTGATTGAAAAACTAAAATCTTTGATGCAATTTTAAAAGCAACTCCACCTTATGTTAGTGCTTATATTCAACAACCATCAAGAAAAGAACAATTTTCTATAGGTTATAATGTTCAACACTACATTCCAAATCACGAAACTTTAACAACAGTTAGTGATATTAATGCAAATATTAATCAAAAAAATACTAATTTAGTTTTAACTGGAATAGCAAATAATCAATCAGCATTTATTATTAATCAAAAAAATGCTAATAACTTATTTGTTGATTATAAAAAACTACTAGCATTACAAGAAGTGTTTTTAGAAAAGAAAAATACTGATATTAAATTAAATGATCAATTTGTTTTATATGATTCAAAAACAAATACAATTAATGTTCCAGTTTTACCAAATAAACAAGCTAATGCTTTTTATAGATTAAATAACAATACAAATATTTTAGATATTTCAACTTCATCTAAACAGTTTTTTATAGATACTAAAAATGGGTATGTAAATATTCCAAAACATGCTTGAATTTATGATGATTTAAACTTTGTTAATTCTAAATATTATAAATCATTAACAGATCAACAAAAACAATTAATTAGTAAAAATAGAACTGGTAGAAATAGTAAAGCAGTTGTTAATGAAGATATTAGATGACTAGATCCATATAATTTAGATAATAATAAATTTACTTTAAAACTATTATATGAACAAGATAAATATGATAATGATTCTAGTTATGATAAAAAAGATTGAGATTTATTAAATAATAGTTATTTATTTGATGATTTTACTTATAATAATGACTTTGATGATTTAATCAGTTCTTATATTAGACCTTATTATGAATATAAAAATATTCTACTTTATATTCCTCAAAGCTTAATTAATCTAGATCATATCATTCATCAAATTGGTTCTAAAAAATCTAAAGATCTTTTAAAAAATGATTCTGAATGATGATATAAAAAAGATATTGAATATAATAAAGTTCCAAAATCAGTTTTAAAAGCTTGAAACATTACAAATAATAATGAAAAGTTTTTAATGATAAGACCATATGATTTAAGATACACATTACCTATTGAAAATGTTTATAAATCAGGGTTAAGTAATCTAACAGCAAAACCTGAATATTGAATGTATCAAGCTACAAAAACAAACAATACTAATGGTTTAAATGCTGTTATTATTCAAAAAGATGCTAAAGTTAAATATCAAAATAAAGATCTAAAAATAACAGCAAAACCAATTGGAATTTTAGATTCATACAATCAACAATTAATTTTAGTTGATCAAGGTTTAATGAATTTAGTTTTAAATCTTTCAATTGGTAAAAAAATTGGAATTAAAGATAATTTTTATAATAAAGAAACCATAATAAAAGCTGGAGAAAAATATAATAATATAGTTTCTAGATTTGATCGATATGACTATAATCAAATTAATAACTATATAGATAAAACTAATAATTCTAAAGAGTTTAATAATCTATTATTTAGTACTAATAAACCATTTTATCAAGCTCAATTCTTATGACATAATTCAAAATATTCAAATATTGAAGAAGCTTTAGATCTAACTAGTGGAATTAGTTTTATACCAGATAATGCTTATAATGGATTTTATATTTTAAATGGTAATGGAGCTTCAAGTGCTTCTGGTAGTGATGATATGATAAGTAGTATTAGATATCAAAACTTATTAGCTACATCAAAAACATTAATTAATCAAATTACATTTATAGCTATTTCAATTGGTATGTTATTAATTATTACTGTAATTACTACTTCAGCTTTATTAGTAATGTTAATCTCAGATATTTATGTTACTCAATATCAACAATTTATGATTTTAATGAAAGCTTTAGGTTATTCAAATTATAAAATTAGTAAATATGCTTTTGGAACTGCTATTGTATTTAGTTTAATCATATGAGCACTTTCAACAGCTATAACTTGAATTTTAATCACACTAATTATTCAAATTATTACAAGTTTAGGATTTGCTATACCTTATGGATTTTCAATTTGAACACTAATAGTTAGCTTTATAATAGTTGCAATTTCATTTATTGGTTCATTAATTGTTTCATCAAATAAAATCAGAACTCAAAAGCCAGCTAGCTTATTAACAGTTTCAAACGAATAGAGTCTTTTTAAAAAGACTCTTTTTTGTATAATTAAATAAAGGAGAATTATGAAAAAGATCGCATTATATTTAAATCCTGGTTTTGAAGAAATAGAAGCAGTTACAGTTTGTGATGTTTTAAAAAGAGCTGGTATTTTAGTTGATATGGTTTCAACAATTAATCAATTAGAAGTTAAAGGTTCACATAACATAGTAATTAGAGCAGATAAATTATGAAAAGATTTGAACGTTAATTATTATGATGGAATGGTTTTACCTGGTGGAAGTGGTGTTACTAGTTTATTTGATAATCAAACACTAATTGATAACATTTTAGAATTTAATAAAAACAATAAACTAATTGCATCAATTTGTGCTGCTCCTCAAGTAATTGGTCAAACTAAATTATTAGATAATAAAACTATTACTCATTATCCAAATTGTAATTTTAATTTATCAAAAGCAAATGTAGTAAATCAACCTTATGTAGTTGATAGTAATTTTATTACTGGAGCTAGTGCTGGAAGTAGTATGTTATTTAGCTTAGCAATTGTTGAATATCTACTTGGAAAAGAAAAAAAAGAAGAAATTTATAAAAGTTTAGTAATTTTTGGTTAATTTTTTAAATCACCTCCTAATACTATAATGAGAGGTGATTTTTATTAAACTGATTAAACAAACTCAATATAATGATTGTTCTATAGCGTGTTTAGCTATGATAATAAATTATTATTATAATCAAAACTATGATTTAGATAGATTAAAACTTGAAATCAATTATTCTGAACAAATGTTAAGTTTTTATGATATTTCAAATATTTGTCAGAAATATTATTTAAATACTAAAGCTTTAGAAATTCAAAATGATTTAGAACAAATTGATAAAAAGATTTATTTAGCTCAAGTTGTTAACAAGCTTGGGTTATTACATTTTGTAGTTGTAAAAAAACAAGAAAATCATTTAATAATTTATGATCCTTTAAAAACAAAAAAACAAAAATTTACTTACAAAGATTTTTATCAAATATTTACAGGTTATGTTTTAGTTTTTAATTCAAATTATAAAAAGTTTAAAGCTAATTATAATAATCTATTTACTGTATTTGATAACTTTTATATAGGTTATTTGTTTTATATTATTTTAAATATTTTTAGTATTTTATTAACGATTTTAGAAATGCGGTTTTTATATGTTTATTCATTATCTATAACAAATCAAAATAATAATTATTCTTTATATTTATACTTTTTAGCTATTTTTTTAATTAATGTTTTTTTAAATGAGTTTTTGAAATTTTTATTAAATAAGTATTATCAAAAAACTAGAGCAAAAAAACTAGAAATCTTTTATTATTATTTAGTTGAAAATAACATAAAACTAGATATTATAAATAGTTATAGTGAAATTGATTTTATAAGTAGTTTTCAAACTCATGTTTTGTTAAATACAATTAGTGCAGTTATTAATAGTTTAGTAATTTTATTTGTTGTGTTTTATATTAATAAAATCATTTTTATAATCTTATTTATTTTTGATATTTTTTGATTATTAATTAGTTTAATTCATAACTTTTTTATAAATAAAAATAAAATAGAAAATAAAAATTTAAACTTAATTACTCATTTACTTAATAAAAACAAATTACTTGATAAAAAAACTAGCTTAGAACTTATTAATAAAGATATTAACAAAACTCAAATTGATTATTTAAACATTTTATTTAATGTGTGTGAAAAGATTAGTTTATTAGTAATTTATTATTTTAGTTGAGATTTATTAAAGTTTAGTTATATTGAATTTAGTATGTTATTAATTATTATTTTATTTAAAGCAATTCATACAAATGATTTAAAAAAACTTGTGTATTTTTTATTAAACTTTAATAAATATAAACAACTTTTAATTAAGTTTAATAATTATAAATTAATTACAGATTATATAAATATTGATCAAATTAATAGTATTGAAATTAAAGATCTAATTAGTAATTTGCATTTAAATTTAGATCAAAAAATTAATTATTTATCAAAAGAATATGATCTAAAAACTTTTTTAAAAAATAAGAATAATAAAGAACATATTCTAATTTTAATTAATAAAAAAAATATTAAAGATATTTCTAAATTTAGTTTAAACAAACATTTAATTGATTTAGATAATCTTGAAATTAAGCACTCAACTATTTTACAAAACATTATTATTAATCAAACTAATACAAATATTTTTAACAAACAATTAATTAAAGAACTAATTAATAAATATCAAATCAATTTAGCTAAAGTTATTAATATAGAATCAGTTAGTAAACTTGAATTAGAATTTATTAAGTTATTACAAATCTTTTATTTAGATTATAAGTACATATTATTTGATGATAATTTTGAAATTATTAATAAAAAAGATATTAGTTTAGTTTTAGAATTATTTACTAATTATTCTAATAGTTCATTAATACTAACAAGTAATGATATTAGGTATAATCAAATTAGTAAGGATTAAAAAAATGCTAAGAATTAACTATTTTAATAAAACTGATGTTAATATGACTTTTTGAAAAAAGTTTGGTAATAAAATTTTAAAATCTGCTTATAATTATTTTAATTTTGATTATGATATAGAATTAAGTATTACTTTTGTTGATGATTTAAAAGCTCAACAAATTAATAAAACATATCGTAATCATTCTTATATTGCTGATGTCACTTCTTTTCCTGTTGAAATGTCAATTCAAGAAATCAAAGCAATTGGTTTTAGAGAATTAGGTGATATGTTTATTAATTTAAGTGAAGCTAAAAGAAAAGCAGTTAAATATAATCATGATATAAATGCTGAAATGGGTTTTTTATTTGTACATGGTTTTTTACACTTATTAGGTTATGATCATGAAGATGAAAATGATGAAAAAATAATGTTTGAATTACAAGATCAAATATTAAGACTAAATAATTTAGAATATATAATTAAATTTAATGAAGATGATTATTTAGAAAGCAATTAAAAGATGAATAAATTTAAATCAGGATTTGTAAGTATTATTGGTAGACCAAATGTTGGAAAATCAACACTTTTAAATAAACTAATTGGTGAAAAAATTTCAATAGTTACTAATAAACCACAAACTACAAGAAATAATATTAGAGGAATTTTAACTAAAAAAGATCAATATCAAATTGTTTTTATTGATACTCCTGGTGTTCATACTACAAAAAAACAACTAGATAAGTTTTTAAATACTAGTGCTTTAAAATCTACAAAAGATGTTGATGTAATTTTATTTTTAGCTCCAAGTGATGAAGCTATTGGAAAAAATGACTTATTTTTATTAAAACAAATTCAAAACTTAGATGTTTTTAAAATTTTAGTTATTACAAAAGCTGATAGTGTTTCAAAAGAACAACTAATTTTAAAAGCAAGTGAATGATCTAATTATCAAAATCAATTTGATGAAATTATTATTACAAGTTCATTAACTAATTTAAATATTGATAAGTTATTAGAATTAATAGTTAATAATTTATCTGATAATGATTATCAATTTTATGATGATGATATTTTAACTGATCAATCTGATCGTTTTATGATAAAAGAAATCATTAGAGAAAATATTTTATTAAAAACTGGTCAAGAAGTTCCTCATAGTGTTGCTGTTTTAGTTGAGCAATTAGAACAAACAAAAGATCAAATTAATATAAGTGCTGCTATTATTGTTGAAAGACAATCTCAAAAAGCAATAATCATAGGAAAAAATGGAGTAAAAATTTCAGATATTAGATATAAATCAAAAAAACAAATTCAAGATTTATTTAAAAAACAAGTTAATTTAGAATTATTTGTTAAAGTTCAAGAAAATTGAAGAAACTCACCTAGTTTAATTAAAAAAATGGGTTATAACAAGGACCAATATTAATGGAAAAAACCTTAAAAGGAATTGTTTTAAATAGTTTTGATTTTCAAGATTATGACAAAATTATTACGATTTATTCTAATTTGTATGGAAAAATAAGTTTAGTTTGTTTAGGTGTTAATAGAATAAAAAGTAAAAATAGATATGGTATTAATTACTTATCATATTCAAATTTTGAAATCTTTAAATCAAAAAATAAATATAATTTATCTAAGTTAAAAAGATCTGAACTAATTAATAGTTTTAATCATATAGCAACTGATTTTAATTTATATGTTTATGCTAATATAATAACTTCTTTAATACTTAGTTTAGATGATCAAATAAAAAATTATAATCTATATAAAACATTAAAATTAAGTATTTCTATAATTAATAACAAACCTGAATTTGGACTTAAAGTTTGTGTTTTGTTTATGTTTTATTTTTTAAAAATAATTGGAAATCAAATAGATTTATCAAAATGTGGATTTTGTAATTCTAAAATAAATCTAATTACTAGTATTAGTTTTACTAATTATTGTTCAAGTTGTAAGTTTTGTTATTTTGATGATTGTTTATTAATTGATAATCAGTTGATAAACTTTATAAACTCTATATTTAATAACGATTTTATAACTAATTTAAATCAAGAAATTAGTTCTAATAATTTAAACATTTTGACAAGTTTTATTTTGAATTTTTATAAAGATCAAGTAGGAATTTTTACAACTAGTATGTACTTATTATCTACTCTAATTTGATTTAAATAGTTTTAACATAACATTTATAAAAATGTTATAATTATTTAGTTACTTACTTTTAGGAGAAAAATATGTCTAAATCAATAGAACAAATGGTTAATCACTTGAAAAGTCAGGGGTTTGTTTTTCAAGGATCAGAAATTTATGGAGGTTTAGCAAATAGTTGAGACTATGGTCCATTAGGTTGTGAAGTTAAAAATAAATTAAAAAAAGTTTGATGAGATTTTTTTGTTAAAAAAAATCCATTAAATGTAGGACTAGATAGTTCAATTATTTTAAATTCTAAAGTTTGAAAGGCTTCAGGTCATGTTGATGGTTTTAATGATCCATTAATTGATTGTAAGAATTGTAAAAGTAGATGAAGAGCTGATAAGTTAATTGAAGAATTTGATTCTTCAATTAATACTGGTGTAATGACTAATGAACAATTAGAAGATTACATAAACAAAAATAATATCGTATGTAAAAAATGCCAAAAAAAAGACTTTACTCAAATTAGAAAATTTGCTTTAATGTTTAAAACTAATCAGGGTGTTTTAGAAGATGATTCTTCAACTGTTTATTTAAGACCTGAAACTGCTCAAGGTATTTTTATTAATTTTAAAAATGTTCAAAGAAGTATGAGAAAAAAACTTCCATTTGGAATTGGTCAAATTGGAAAATCTTTTAGAAATGAAATTACACCTGGTAACTTTATTTTTAGAACTAGAGAATTTGAACAAATGGAATTAGAATTCTTTTTTGATCCAACTGATACAACTGATTGATTTAAATATTGATTAGATCAAATACAAATATTTTTAACTCAAAAAATTAATCTTGACAAATCTAATTACAAAATTAGAGAAAATCAAAAAGATGAATTAGCACATTATGCTTTAAAAACAAGTGATATTGAATTTAATTTTCCTTTTGGTTGAGGAGAATTATGAGGAATTAGTCATCGTTCTGATTTTGATTTAAAAGTACATCAAGATTTAAGTAAACAAGATTTAACCATTTTAAAAGAAGAAAATAATCAAAAAGTTCTAGCTAATGTTATTGAACCAAGTGTTGGAGTAGAAAGATTAATGCTAGCTATTTTTTGACAAGCTTATACTGAAGAACAATTAGAAGAAAATAATTCAAGAATAGTTTTAAAATTACCTTACAATTTAGCTCCATACCAAATAGCAGTTACTCCATTATCAAAACAATTAAATCAAAATGCTAATCAACTATTTTTAGACTTATTACAAGATTTTGATGCTGTTTATGATGAAACAGGAAACATTGGAAAACGTTATAGAAGACAAGATGCAATTGGTACTCCATTTGTTATAACTTATGATTTTCAAACTTTAGAAGATCAAAAAGTAACTATTAGATATAGAGATACAATGAAACAAGAAAGAATTTTAATTTCTCAATTAAAAGACTTTTTAAACTCGCAATTTAATTAATCAATTTTAATTTAAAGATTAATGAGGTGTTTGCATGGTATATATCTCAAATGAAAAAATTAATGAAGTTATTTCAAAAGCAAGTATTGTTGATATTATTTCTTCATATTTGCACTTAATTAAAAAAGGAAGAAATTATTTAGCTGTTTGTCCTTTTCATAATGATTCAAATCCTTCTTTAACAGTTTCACCTGAAAAAAAGATTTATACATGTTTTAGTTGTAAAGCTTCTGGAAATGTTATTAATTTTGTTAAAGAATATGAACATGTTGATTTTTTAACAGCCTTAAAAACAGTTTGTGAAAAATCTAATATAGATTTAGAAGAATTAAAAGATTTTAGTCAACCCATAAAAGATAAAGAATCAGAAATGATTTTTGAATTAAATTCACAAGCTAATGACATATTTAAAACTACACTTTTTTCTAATCTAGGACAAGAAGCTTTAAAATATTTAAAATCAAGAAATATTGATATTGAAGAAATTAAAAAGTTTGAAATTGGTTTTTCTAGTGATAAAACTAATTTAGTTCAAAAACTATTAGATAAAAGTTATAGTAGTTTAGATATAGAAAAAGCAAATTTAGGAATTATTACAGATACTTATACAAAAGATTATTTTTCAAATAGAATTATTTTTCCTATTAAAGATGAAAATAACCGAGTAATTGGTTTTAGTGGTAGAAGTTTTACAAAAGATAATGATCCAAAATATTTAAATACTAAAGAAAATAAGGTATTTAAAAAATCACATTTAGCTTATAATATATCTAGTGCTTTAAAAATAAGTAGAACTCTAAAAAAAATTATAGTTTTAGAGGGCTTTATGGATGTTATTAGTTTAAGTAGAATTGATATTAATAATACAATTGCTTTAATGGGAACTAGTTTGTCTAATTATCATATTAATTTGTTTAAAAAAAATAATTTAGATGTGTTGTTATTTTTAGATGGAGATGATCCAGGAATACAAGCAAACATTAAAATTACTCACCAATTATTAAAAGAAAAAATTAATGTTTTAGTAATTGATAATCAAACTAAATACGATCCTGATGAACTAGTTAATAATCAACCAGAATACTTAAAACAAATTATTGACAAACCTATTCACCCAATTAATTATTTAATTGAAAAATTATGAAATAAAGTTGATGCTAATGATCCTAATCAAATTGAACACTTTATTAAAAAAGTTTTAAATTTTATAGTTGATCTTAATAATGATATTTTAATTGAAAACACAATAAATAAACTTACTAGTCTAACTAACATTTCAGAACAAACTATTAAAAATAATTTAATTGAATTAAAAAAACAATTAAGAATAAATAATTCAAATAATAATCAAACAGTCAAAGTTTTTAAAACTACTAATCAAAATAACCAAATTAATCAAAATAATAAACAAACTAATATAAAAAAATCTACTGATTTTATAAAAAAAGAATACATTAATGCCGAGCAAAGAATTTTTGTTTCGCTTTTAATAAGTGATCAATTTATAGATAAAATTCAAGCAAACGTTGAAAAAATGATTCATGCTGATATTAAACATGCAACAATTAATCTAATTAATCTATATAAGAAAAAAATTTATCAAGGAAATGATATTAATAAAGCATTTGACTTACTTAAAGAGTATAATCTTACAGGCTTTAATGAAAAACAAGAACAAATCATTAATAATTCTTTAATGACAAAAATAAAAATTAGAGAATCTGAAATTGATGATGCTTTTAATAAATTAGATCTTTATCATAAAAATGCAGAAATCTTGAATTTAAAAAAGATGCTTGTTGAAAGTAAAAACAAAACAGAAAGAGTTCAAATTTGAAATGGAATTGATACTCTGAAAAATAAAAAGAAAAAGAGGTAATTATGGCTAAATTTAATAACAAAACTGAGTTAAAAAAGATTGCTTCATTTAATGATTTTTTAGACTATACAGTTTCATTTGCAAAGAAAAATAATAATGAAATTTCATCTGAAGATGTATTAGAAGTTTTTGCTAATATTTTTCCAAATGCATCAGATAATGAGTCAGAAAAATTACTAGATGTTTTACAACAAAAAGGAGTAGTTTTTTCAGATTTATTTGATGATGAAATTCAAGAAGAAGATGAAATTGAAGAACAAGAAGAAGAAATCGAAGATGTTAATTTAGAAGAACTAGAAGAATTAGAAAATCTAGAAGATTTAGATGATCTAGATTTTGAATTAGATAGTACTTCAAATGATTTAGATGATTTTGATGATGAAAATAGTGATGATTTAGATGAATTTAAACTTGCAAAAAATGCTGCTTTAAAAGGAAGAAAATCTGCAAAATCTTCAAGTCATATGAAATACCGTGTTGGTGGTATTAGTAATGAAACTAAAATACAAGACATTATTAAGACTTATTTTTATAAAATTGGACAAGCTCCTATTTTAACAAAAGATCAAGAAATAATGTATGCAAAAATGGCTGTTAGTGATGATCCTGAAGATGTAAGAGAAGGAAGAAATAAACTAATTGAATCAAACTTAAAATTAGTTATTTCAGTAGCTAGAAAACATTTAAACCGTGGATTAGATTTTGCTGATTTAATTGAAGAAGGAAATATTGGTTTAATGAAAGCAGTTGATAAATTTGAATATGAAAAAGGATTTAAATTTTCAACTTATGCTACTTGATGAATTCGTCAAGCAATCACAAGAGCAATAGCTGATCAAGCAAGAACTATAAGAATTCCAGTTCATATGGTTGAAACAATTAATAAATTAGCAAGAGTTGAACGTCAATTAACTCAAGAATTAGGAAGAGAACCTAATGCTGATGAAGTTGCTAATAGAGTTGGTGAAGGAATTACTGGAGATAAAGTTATTGAAATTAAAAAACTTTCAATTGAACCAGTAAGTTTAGAAAAACCTTTTGGTGATGAAGATGATACTCATTTTGGAGATTTTGTTGAAGATAAAGACATGGTATCTCCAAATGAATATACTGAAAAAGAAATTCTAAAAGAAGTTATGGATAAAGTATTTGAAGATATGCCACCAAGAGAAGAAAAAGTAATTAGAATGAGATATGGAATTGTTCCAACTAGACTAAGAACTTTATTAAGACTTGCTCAAGAATGCAATGATGCAAATGCTAGAGAACTAAAACAAGCAATTGAACAATTAGATATTCATTTAGATACTCCAATTGAAAAAGTTAGAAAATTTAATAACGAAATTATTAATAATAACTTAGCAAAATATGATTCAGCTAGAACTTTAGAAGAAGTTGGTAAAGAATTAAATGTTACTAGAGAAAGAATCAGACAAATTGAAGCTAAAACTATTAGAAAATTAAAACAACCATCACCAAATAATAAATCTGGAAAAACATTAAAAGAATTTTATAAAGGATATTAATGTTATCTTTTAGATTAACTCAAGTTGCAAACTTAATTAATAACACAACAACAATAGCTGATATTGGAACTGATCACGCTTATTTACCAATTTATTTAATTAAAAACAATAAAGCTAAATTAGTTTATGCTTGTGATATTAATCAAAAACCTTTAAAAATAGCTAATAATAATGTAAAAAAATTTGGCCTAGAAAACCAAATTTTTACCATTTTATCAGATGGTTTAGAATTTGTTAAAAACAAAGAAATTTTAGATATTGATTATGTAACTATTTGTGGGTTAGGTAGTCAAACTATTTTAGAAATTTTAAAAAATGATCATAAAAAAATTAAAAACTATCTAATTTGTTCAAATACTTCAATTAAAAATTTAAGATTGTGAGCAATTAAAAATAATTATTTAATTAAAAAAGAAATGTTTATTTTTGAAGATAATCGTTATTATTGGTTAATTGAAATTAATAAAAATAAAAAATCTAATAAGTTAAATGAACTAGAATTAGAGTTTGGAGAAAAACAGTTTTTTTATAAAAATAGTTTATATATTGATTATTTAGAAGATGAAATTAATAATTTAACTAGAATTTTAAATCAAATTGATAAAAATAATCCTAGATATTTACAAATTAATAATCAAATCAATAAAATTAGAGAGTACATCAATGTTATTAGATAATATTACAACTTATTTAAATAAATTATTTAATCCTAAAAAAGCAAGTATTTGAGATCATGTAGGATATCAGTTTGAATATAAAAAACTAGAAAATATTAATATATCTAATGTTTTAATTTGTCTAGATTTAACTAATGAATGTTTAGATTTTGCAATTAATAATAAAATTGAATTAATTATTACAAGACATCCTTTTATTTTTAATGAACTAAAAATAGAAAAGAAAAACCCAGTTAAAAAACAAATGATTAAAAAACTAAATAAACATAAAATTTTAGTTTTTTCAATTCATACTAATTATGATTCTAGTATTAATCAAAATTTAGTAGATATTTTAAAAACAAAACTAAACATAACTTTGTTTAAAAAATTTGGAAAAGATAAAGAATCAAATATCTTTTATTTAGATAAAAAAATAACAATTAATGATTTAGTGAATAATTTAAAAGAAATTTTTAATTTAGATCATATTAGATTAAATAAACAAATTAATTTAAAAACAAATATTAAAAGTTTTTATTTAACTAGTGGATCTGGAGCTAGTAGTATGGTTGAAAATTTCTTAACTGATTGTGTATTTGTTACTGGTGAAGTTAAATGAGATCAATGAATTTATGCAAATTCTAATAACGTTAATTTAATTGAAATTGGTCATTATGCTGAAAATCATTTTATAAATGATCTTAAAAATAAACTAGAAACTCAATTTAAAGATTTAAAAATAATTAGTTATGATATTAAAAATCAATTCATAGAAAAATAGGTGATAAAAATGAAATTTACTGATTTTGGATTTAAAAAGTATATTAATGATACTTTAGAACAAATTGAATTTATAGCTCCAACTTCAATTCAAAAAAAAGTAATTCCTTTATTAAAAAAACACCAAAACGTAATTGCTTTAGCACATACTGGAACTGGTAAAACTCATAGTTTTTTATTACCTATTTTAAATAATTTAGATCTAAATAATGATCAAAATTATGTTCAAGCTGTAATTATTAGTCCAACTAGAGAATTAGCTTTACAAATTTATCAAAATACTAAATTATTTTTAAAAAATAATGATTTAATTAGTTGTAATTTATTTATTGGTGGAGAAGATATTAGTAAGAATATTGAACAATTAGATAAAAAACAACCACATATTGTTATTGGAACTCCAACTAGATTAAAAGAATTATATGATTTAAATAAATTAAGACTAACAACTACTAATTATTTAATTATTGATGAATGTGATATGATTTTTGAATTAGGATTTATTGAAGATGTAGATTATTTAATTTCAAAAATTAATCAAAAGACAACAATTGGAATATTTAGTGCAACTATTTCTCAACAATTAACTATTTTTTGTAAAAAATATATTAAAAATGCTCATTTTATAGATGATAGTAATAATAAAATTTCAACAACTAATGTTAAACATGTTTTAATTGATACTAAAAATAAAGAACTAGAACAAAGTTTAAGTCAAATTATTAATTCTATTAATCCTTTTTTATGTATTATTTTTGTTAATCAAAAAGATGAAATTAGTAATATTGTTGAGATTTTACATAAAAATAATATTAAACAAGTTGCTGAATTACACGGTAATTTACAACCAAGATTAAGATTATCAATGCTAAAAAAAATTCAAAATCATGAATTTAAATATTTAGTAGCTACAGATGTTGCTAGTCGAGGTGTTGATATTAAAGGTGTAAGTCATGTAATTTCAATTAATTTACCAAATGATTTAACTTATTATATTCATAGATCTGGAAGAACTGGTAGAAATAATTCAACTGGTTATAGTTATGTAATTTATAATTTAAAAAATAAAACTCAAATTGAAGAACTAATTAAAAAAGGGATTGAATTTGAAACTAAAAAACTTGTAGATAATCAATTAGTTGATATTAAACCAAGTTTTAAAAAAGTTAAACCTTTTAAAGAATTAGATAATGAATCAAAACAAATAATAAGTAAATATAAAAACAAAAAAGTTAAACCTGGTTATAAGAAAAAAAGAAAACAAGAACTAGATAAAATCAAGCAAAAAATTAGAAGAAAACATATTAAAGAAAATATTGAAAAAATTAAAAAAGCAAAATATCAAAAAAGACGATCAGAACTATTTGATAACTAATTTATATAATAAATTTATGTAATAATATATTCTATAAGGAATAAAACATGCAAATACCAATAATTAAACCTAAAAAAGCACCACCTTTAACTATTAAAGAAATTAATGAGATAAAACAACATCCAACTTATGAAAAAAGTTATATAAAAATTTTTAATAAACATAAAAAGAAAGTTGAACATCGAACTTATTTTAAAAGTAGTTTTTGATGAGATATTTTTATTGTAGCTATGGCTGCTTTAGCAAATACAATTACAACTGATTATTTTATTTTAGCAACTGGAGATACTGGATTATTTCCTGGTGGAACAGCTACAATTGCTAGATTTTTAAGTATTGTTTTAAATAAAGAAGTTATTGGTTTATCTTCATCTTCATCATTTTTTATCTTTTTATTTGTTGTTAATTTACCGTTTTTTATTTTTGGGTTTATAAAAGTTGGTACGAAATTTACTTTAACATCGTTATTATATATTTTATTAAGTATTGGATGAAACCAAATCATTACAAGACTTCCAGTAATTAATCCAAGTGAATGATCATTAATTATTAACTATAAAATAATTTCTTCACTTCCAAGTGAATGATCATCTAAATTATGATTATTTGTGTTTTCAATTTTTGGTGGATTTTTTTTAGGTTTAACTTATTCATTAACTTATAGAGTGGGTTCATCAACTGCTGGAACTGATTTTATTAGTGCTTATGTATCAAAAAAATACAGTAAACAAATTGGTTCAATTAATATGAAAATTAATTTTATTTTATTAGTAGTTTTTGTAATTTTAAATACTGTAATTATGCCAATTAATAAAATTGATGCAACTGAAAAACTAAGTGTTTTAAGTACACTATCAAATGAACAATTTACTGAAATTTATAATAAAGCAATTAATTCAAAACAATTTATTACTGAATTAAATTCACATCATCATTTTTATTTACCAACTAATTGAAATGTTACAGATAATACAATTTGAACAAGAGATCAAATTGCTCAAATTATAGCTTCAAATTCAAAATTTACTGATTATGGTAATTTAATAACTATTATTAAATTAAAATTTGTTTTTGGTCCAAGTTTATTTGCATCATTTATTTGTTTTATTATTCAAGGTGTTGTAATTGATAGAGTTTATCCAAAAAATAGATTATTTACAGTTTTAATTTCAACAACAAAACCAAAAGAATTAAAAAATTACTTATTTGATGCAGGATATAGAAACAATATTCATTTTTTAGAAAATCAAACTGTTAAAAAAGAAAATGGATATATAGCTCAAAGTGTAATTATGATTCATATTGGATTAATGGATTGAAAACCTTTACAAGCTGGAGCTAATAATATTGATCCTGATATGATGATTTCATTTATTAGAACAAAACAAGTTAAAGGACCTTGAAGTTATTCTTTAGATACTCAAAAAAGAGAATTATCATTATATAAAAAAGTAATAACTGATAGAAGAATGATGGCTAAAATTGAAAAAGAAGCAATTATGCTAACTAAACAAAAAATCACTAATGATAAAAAATTAAAAACTAAAAACTAAAATATTTTAGTTTTAGGTATAAAATCTTAAAGTGTTATAATTATTTTATCGAGTTTATTTTTTACAATATAAGTTATAAATTAATAATTTTTTAATATTTTAAAAAAGGAGAAGTAGATAATGAAAAATAGATTAGCTAGCTTTAAAAAAGTTCTACGTTTTATTATTATGCTAATCCTTATTTTAGTTTTATTAACTGGAATTGGTTTTTCTAGTTATAAAATAGCTAATAATGTTTCATATGGAGCTAAATTTGTTGGTGGTTATCAAGCTTTAGTTGGTGTTTATGATAAAACCAAAAACCAAGAAGAAGACATTCCTAATGGGGATGCTTTTAAAGGTGCTGAATCATTAGAAAAAAAACTATCTCCATTTTCAGATAATACTATTGAAACTCAACAAGCCGGACTTTCTAGAGTATTTATTAAAGCTTCAAAAAAAGCTTATTCAAACAATCAAGATGATTTTAAAAATGCCATTGAAAGAACTGGTGGTTTATTTATTTTAGATAAAAACTACCAAGATATTTTCTTTAATGAAACTTTAATGAAACTTTTAGGTTTTGAAAAAGTTTATGATACTTCAAATAATGATAAAAGAGTTGCTAAAAAACTTACTTTAGAAGAATTTTTAGGAGAAGCTAAAGCTGAATCATTACAACCTGCTAACTTTTCAAATAAAAACTCACCATTTGTTAGTTTTAGTTTAAAAAATGAATATTTAAAAAATTTAATTGATCCTAAAAAAAATAAAGAGAATAATACTTTAACTATGATCACTTCTGTTGGTCATGTTATTGAAAATTTAAGAACTTATTATAAAAAAGCAAACTCATCAAATAACCAAGTTGTTGAACAATATCTAAATACTTACTTTAATCATATAATTAAACCTATTCAAGATTATATTAGTAGTCATTCAAGTGAACAAGTAGCTATCAAAACATTAAAAGATCTTTTTGCTGTTGAATATAATGCTCCGTCTCAAGATGGAAGTTTTACTATTGAAAGAAATAGTTTAGTAGATAGTGATATTACTAAATGATGAAATAGTAATACAAAAGGAAAAATTGATAATGTTAATGATCTAAAATATATTTTATTTGGAACTAATAATTTAAGTTCAAAAAACGATAAGCATGTTTTTAGATTTACAAACTCAGCAAATAAATATATTTATGATTCTAATGCTAGTGAAAAAGACTTCATTAAAGATGAAAAAGGTAATGTTGGAAAATACTTTAATAAGTTAAAAATAAGCACTGATTCAACTAGTCAAGATACAGAATTAGATTATATTGATAAAGTTTCAAACTCATTAATAAAAATATTAATGACTGAAATTCTATTTAAAAAAGACACTACTGATAGTAATCATGTTGTTAATAAAAATTTAGATCAAAATCTATTTAGAAATAATGTTTTATTACATAATAATCAAATATCACCTGACAATATTAGAATAGTTACAACAAATCCATCTATTGTTACTGATAGAAAAACTCATGCTACTAAACTTTATATTCCTGTATGAAGTAATACAATGGCAAAACAAGTAGAATCAGATATTTTACAAACTTCATTAGGATATACTTTTAAAGTTTTATCTATTAAAGAATTTAATGCTGATATTACTAATATAATGTTAGTTATTACTTTAGGATTTTTAGTAATTCTAGCAATAGCAGTTCTAGTGTTTATGTTATTTGCATATAGATTATTAGGATTATTTGCAATTATATTAGCTGCAATTTCTGCTTGCTTGACAATGTTAGTACCAATTATCTTTAATATGGCAATTGGTCCTGAAATCTTTATGATAATGTTTGTTGGTATTGGTTTAATATTAGATGCAAGTATTATTTATTTTGAAAATCTAAAAACTCATATTTATAAAGAAAAACTTTCACCAGAATCATCATTTAAGATAAGTAATAAAGATACTTTAACTATTTTATTAGATACATCATTTATTATTTTAATTCCTAATGTTTTACTGTTTATCTTTGGATCTGGAGCTTTAAAAAATCTAGCTACAATTAGTGTTATTAATATTTTAATTGTTATTTTATTTGTAATTTTAGGTTTACGTTTATTAACTTGAATAGTTTTAAAAGCTAAGTTATTTACAAAATATGCTTGATTATTACCTTTAAATACTATTAAAAATTCTGAATCAACTTGAACTAATGATTTGATGTTAAGTTATTATTCATCAAGAATTGAAAACTTAAACACTAAAACTAAGTTAACAGCAAAAGATCTAATTAAATTAAAGAAATTTAAAGATAAATATGATTTCTATTTAAATAAACAAGAACAAATTATTAGTGCTAAAAAAGCAAAACAACTTAAAAAAGATCAAAAGAATTTAGAACTAGTAAACAAACGTTTAATAAAACTTGAAAATAAATATGAATCATATTTAAATAAACAAGAAAAAATTATTAATAATAAAAAAGCTAAGTTATCTAAAAAGAATAAATCTAAAGAACTATTAGATAAACTTTTATTAAAACTTGAAACTAAAAAACAACAAAAAGCTAATAAAAAATCATTTGTTAAATCATCAATTAAAAACAGTTTAATAAAACAAGAATTCTTATTAGCAAGAATTGATTCAAATACTTCTAGTGAAATTTTAGAAACTTTAGAAAATAAAAATAAACAAAGAAGAATCTTTAAAATTAATAAAATCTTTACAATTATTTTTATAATTTGTAGTTTACTAGGAGCTATTATTGGAGTTACAATTGGTCCAAATTATAACTCAAGTTTTGGAAAAAGTTATTCTGTAATTGCTTATGGTCAAAAAGTTAATGATATTTATGAAAATTTAGATGAAGCAATTAGAAACTATAAACAATATGATAAATCTACAAAAAGAGGTAGAGATATTGTTAATATGGGTGAGTATCTTGAAAAAGTTAAATCTAGTCAAGATGCTTATATGAAATCTAAATTAAATAAAGATTATTCTAATTTAACTAAACCTAGTGATAAAAACCAATGAGCGAGTTATGTTGTTGGTCAAGTTTTTAAAGAAATTGTTAATAAAAACTATGTAAGTTTATGAAAAAATCCAGTTTCTTATAGTAAGTACTTTAGAGCTAGTGTTGATGTTGATTATGGTTATGACTTTGTTGATACTAATAATCAAAACCTTGATCATAAACAATTAGCTTATGTTGGATTTAGAATCATTAATGCTCAAGATAATAGAATTATTAATATTTTTGATAAATTCTTTGTTTTAACTAACTTACAAAATCCTGATTTAGCTATAAGATATGATCATGATGATAATACTTCAGCTAGTGGTATTATTAACTTAGTAAATACACCTTATACTGCTTATGGTGAAATTAAAAATATAGCAATTATATTTGGAATTACTTTATTAGCTTTATTAGTTTATATTTTAATTAGATTTAAATGAACTTATTTTGTTGCTTTAGCTTTAACACTAATTCTAACAATAGTTCTAGTAAGTTCATTAGTGATTATATTTAGAGTACCAGTTGGAATTGAAATTTTAAGTGCAATTTTAGCAGTACTAAGCTTTACTATTATTACTTGTGTTTTATTCTTAGGAAAAGGTAAATCTATTATTAAATCTAAAGATAATAAAACATTTATGGAAATGTTTGAAAAAGAAATACTTGCCTATTCAAATAAAAAAGCTACAAAACATCAAGTACATGAAAAAATCTATAATCTAAAAGTTGAATATAAAAATAAAAAGAAAAATATAATTAAACAAGAATTAGAACAAAATAATATTAAATCTTGATTATCTAAAATAGTTTTCAAATTAAAACAAAATCTAAAATTACGTTTTAATAAAAAACACAATCAGTTATATAAAGATTTCAAATTAGAAATTAAAGATAATAAAAAAATCTTAAAACATCATAAAAAACATACTAAAATTGAAATTGATTTAATTGCAAATAATAACACGTTTTTAAAAGAAACATTTATTAATGTGTTTAAATTTGGGATGACTAGAAGCTTTTTAGTAACAATAATTTATATAGCATACGCATTAATTCTTGCATTTGGATTGTATAGTATTGCTGGTATGGGATTAACTATTATTATTGGTATTTTAATAGCAAGTTTAGTTTCACTAATTATTGCAATACCAATTTGAATTTGATTAGAAAAAAAACGTATGATACATGTTTTAGGATATAGATACTATGTTCAAAACTTTAAAATGAATCAAGAAGAACAAATCATTAATGGAATTAATGACTAGAAA
This sequence comes from Mycoplasma feriruminatoris, assembly GCF_000327395.2. NCBI lineage: Bacteria > Bacillati > Mycoplasmatota > Mollicutes > Mycoplasmatales > Mycoplasmataceae > Mycoplasma > Mycoplasma feriruminatoris. Next base: position 561,830 of record NZ_CP091032.1, on the reverse strand, counting down.
GGCAGAATATGAATTTAAAAGAATTTGTAGTTGATGTTAAAGATTTTCCTCAAAAAGGAATTGTTTTTAAAGACATTACACCATTATTAAATAATAAAGACGCATTTAAATATACAATTGATCAGATAGCTGAATTTGTAAAACAATTAGATGCTGATGTAATTGTTGCTCCTGAAGCTAGAGGATTTTTATTAGCATCAGCTGTTGCTTATGCTGCTAATAAGAGATTTGTTTTAGTAAGAAAACCAAATAAACTACCAAGAGAAGTTTATGATGTTGAATATAGTTTAGAATATGGAACAAATCACCAACAAATTCATGTTGGAGATTTAAAACCAAACGATAAAGTAGTTGTTATTGATGATGTATTAGCTACTGGTGGAACTATGCAAGCAATTATTGATTTAGTTAAGCTAAGTAAAGCTAATGTTGTTGGAATGTCATTTTTAATTGATTTAACATTCTTACATGATGAAAATTTATTTAATCAATACCAAGTACAAAAACTAATAAAATATTAAAAATAACCAACAATAAAATATTAAAATAAAGACTTTTAGTCTTTATTTTTTTATAATTAATCTAATATAAGGATGTGATAGTGTGCATAATAAATATAATTATACGGCTTTTGATTATAGAGAAATTAAAGATTTTAAAGACTTATTAGTAGAGTTAAAAAAATATATTAAAAATAAAAATGAATTAGAACGTATTGAACAAGCTTATAAATATGCGTTTAAATGCCATTTTAATCAAACAAGAAAAAATGGTGATCCTTACATTTATCATCCACTATCTGCTGCTTATTATCTAGCTCAATGAAGAATGGGACCAAATACTATTATTGCTGGATTATTACACGATATTTTAGAAGATACACCTATTCAAAAAGAAGAATTAGTTCAATTATTTAATGAAGAAATTGCTAATTTAGTTGAATCTGTAACTAAAGTAAGTTTTTTTGCAAAAGAAAATCGTCAACAAATTAAATCTAAATATTTAAGAAAACTTTATTTATCAATGTCAAAAGATATTAGAGTAATTATTATTAAGATTGCTGATAGATTGCACAACATTTACACCATTAAAAACTTGCGTGAAGAAAAACAAAAAATCATTGCTCAAGAAACATTAGAAATTTATTCAGCAATTGCTCATAGAATTGGAATGAAAAGTGCTAAGTCTTTATTAGAAGACCGTTCATTTGAAATTTTAAATCCTCAAGAGTTTAAAAAAATCACTGATTTATTTAACAGTGACATGCAAAAACGACAACAAATTATTAATGAGATAATTATTAATCTTGAACAATATTTAAAAAAAGAAAAAAATATTAAAATCATTAGTATTTTTGGAAGACCTAAAACTATTTATTCAATTTATAGAAAAATGAATGTTTTAGGTAAGAATTTTGAAGAAATTTCTGATCTTCTAGCAATTAGAATTATTACAAAATCTATTGATGACTGTTATAAAATTTTGGGATTTATTCATCAAAAATATATTCCTTTAGCTGGTAAATTTAAAGATTATATAGCAACACCAAAAAATAATGTTTATCAATCATTACATACTACTTTAGCTGATTCAAATGGTAATATTTTTGAAGTTCAAATTAGAACTGAAGAAATGAATGAAATTGCTGAAACTGGAGCTGCTGCTCATTGAAGATATAAAGAAGGCGAAATTGTTGATATTGCTAAAAAGCAAAAAGAAATTGATGATAAAATCGATATTTTTAGCCGCATTTTAGATTTAGATAAATCTGAAGACCAACAATCATCAATTGAACAATCAATTAAAGATGATTTATTTACTGCTTCAATTTATGTTTTAACTCCAAATGGAGCTGTAATTACTTTGCCTTATGGATCAACTGTTTTAGATTTTGCTTATAGAATTCATACTGAAATTGGAGAAAAAACAATTGGTGCTAGAGTTAATGGAGTGTTTTTACCAATCAATACTGTTTTAAAATCTGGTGAAGTTGTTGAAGTTAAAACTTCTCCAAAACAAGAACCAACTCATGAATGATTAAAAATTGTAGTTACTTCAAATGCTAGAAACAGAATTAGAAAATATTTACAAAAGAAAATTAATGAAGAAACTTTAGATAAAAAAGATCAACAAAAAGAATTAATTAAAAAAGCTGAATCTAATATTAATGCTTATATTAATCAAAAAGATTGAAAATGAAAGAAAAAAACAGCTGATGAAATATTAGAAACAGTTAAAGCTATGAATTATAATTCATTAAATGATTTTTTATTAGATGTTGTAAAAGGTGAATATACAATTCATGAAGCTGCAGAAAAAGTATTTATTAAGCAAAATTATTCAAAAGATGATGAAGCTTATGCAAGTATTAAATCTAAAATCATTTATGATACAAGTATTAAAAATGATATTTTAGTTGATGGAATAACTAATATTAAAACTACTTTAGCTAGTTGTTGTATGCCAATACCATATGAAGAAGTAGTTGGATTTGTAACTAAAAATAATGGTATTAAAGTTCATTTAAAAGAATGTATAAATATTGATTGAGCTAATATGAAATCAAGATTAGTAGTTGTGCAATGAAATGAAGCTGTTGCTGAAAAAAATATGTATACTACTAAATTAAAATACTTTGGTATTGATAGAAACAAATTACTTTATGATATTAGTAAAATCATTTCAGGATTAAAAGTTTCAATTATTAATGCAAATATTTTTACTGATCAAAAATCATTATTATCAAGTGGTGAAATTACTGTTAAAATTAAAAACAGTAACCAATTAACTCAAACAATTTCAGCTTTAAGATCAATTCCTGGTATTAATGGAGTTGAAAGAAGTATTTCAAATCAAAAAATCAAATAATAAAAAAATCCTTGGAATTTTATAAATCCAAGGATTTTTATTAGTGTAAGTTTTTAGCTTCAATAAGTTTAACATTAATAATTTTAGTAATACCTTTAGTTTGCATTGTTACACCAAATAGTGAATCACATTGAGTCATTGTTCCTTCTCTATGAGTAACAATAATAAATTGAGTATTGTGTGAAAAATGTCTTACATATCTTGCAAATCTTTCAACGTTAACTGGATCTAAAGGAGCTTCAGCTTCATCTAAGATTACTAAAGGTAAAGGTCTTGCTTTTAAAATAGCAAATAATACTGATAAAGCAACTAGAGATTTTTCTCCTCCAGATAATAAGTTTAGATTTGTAATCTTTTTACCTGGTGGAAAAATTTTAATATCAATTCCAGTTTCTAAAATATTATCTGGATCTGTATAAATTAGTTCAGCATATCCTCCACCAAACATTTTAGAAAATACTTCAGGTAAAGCTTTATTTACATCTTCAATTATTTGTTTAAATTGAGATTCCATTGCAATATCGATATCTAAAATAATGCTTTCTAGTTTTTCTTTAGCATCATAAATATCTTTAATTTGTTGGTCATAATAATCAAAACGCTCTTTTTCATTTTTATATTCTTCAATAGCGTCCATATTAACATTACCAATGTTTTGAATATAAGTTGTAAGTTCTATAATTCTTTCTCTTGCTACTTGTTCATCTTCAATATCTTCAACTTCCATACTTAAAGCAGTTTCTTCTGTAATTTGATATCCATTTGATAAACGATCAATTATAGTAATTCTTCTTTGTAATAAAACATTATATTCAGTATTAATTGATCCTGCATGACTTTTTAGTTGATCTAATTCATCTCTTTTTAAACTATTAGCTGAATTCATTTCTCTTTGTTTTTCCATAGTTTGATTACGTTTAAATGAAATTGAATTAATTTCAATTTGAACTTCATCTCTTTGGATTTCAAGTTCTGAAATTTGTCTTGCTAAAGTGATTGATTCAGATTCATCAGATCTACTAAATACACCAGTAAATAAATCTTTTCCAGTTAAACTTTTATGTTCTTCTGATAATTCTTTTAAATTTTCAGTTCAATTATTTAAATTATTTTTAGCATTTCTAATTGTTCCATTTAAATCATTGATTTGATCTCTTAAATTATCATTTGCTGTTTTATATTCAGTTAGTTCTTTTGTTTTTGTGATTTCTTTTTGTTCTAATAATTCAACTTTAGTTTTTAATTCTTCTAATGTATTATCTTGATTTTGAGCATTTTGTTTTGCAAAAATATTAGCGTTTTTAGCAGAACCACCAACTATAGCTCCATGTGGTAAAATTCTTTGACCATCTAGTGAAACTATATTAAATCTAAAGTTAGTATTTTTTGCTAAATTAATAGCATCATCATAAGTTTGAACAACAATTATACTTGCTAAAGCGTATTCAACAGCTTTTGAAATAGTTTCTGAATATTCAACTAATTCATTTGCAAAACCAACAAAACCTTCACTTTTTTCTAAAATTTGTCTTTGAACAGGATTAATTAAATTAGGAGATAAAGTATTTAAAGGTAAAAAAGTTACTCTTCCTAAATTATTATTTTTCTTTAAAAATTCAATAGCTCTTTTAACATCTTGATCAGTTTTCATAACTAGTGAGTTCATATGACCACTAGCAGTTACTGAAATAGCAATTTGGTATTCTTCTTTTACACTAATAAGTGATTTTAAAACATCAACAACTCCACCAATTTGTTTTTGGTTGTTTAAAATAGCACTAACACCATCTTGATATGATTGTGCTGCTATTTTTTTACTATGTTCAATGCTTTCAATTTGAATATTAATTCTTGAAACATTTGCTCTTATAGTTTCAATTTCTCTATAAATTTCATTATATTTACTTGTATAATAATCGTATTTGTCTTTTAGTTCTAATAATGAATTTTCAGCTTTAGTTAATTTATCTTTTTCAGTTTTAATACTAATTTGCTTTTCTTCAAATTGTTTTTTTATTAGTGTAGCTTTGTATTCATCTTGATCTTTTGTGTTAAGATTTTCTTGTTCTTTTAATTCAGCTTTTTGTTTTCTTACTTTTAAATTAGCAATTTTTTCAACTAAAGTATTAAATTTAGCATTAAGTTCACCTAATTTTTGATTATCTTCAACATCTTTATCAATAATTAAATTAACTTCTTCTTGACTCATATTAATTTCGTTTGTTAACTTTTTAATTTGAGTTTCATATTCAATTTTTTCTACTCTTAGTTCTTCAATTCTATTAACTAAAACTTTTAAGTCTTTAGTTAAAATGTATAATTCAATGTTTTTTAATTCATTAACTTTTTGTTGATATTCTAAAGCTTTTTTTGATTGACGTTCTAGATTTGGTAATCTTCTTGAAATTTCTTTTGCAATATCTTCAAGTCTTGTTAAATTTTCAGTAGCTTTTTCTAATTTTAATAAAGTTTCTCTTTTTCTTTTTTTATACTTACTTACTCCAGCAGCATCATCAAAAATTTCTCTTTTAGTTTCTGGTTTAGATTCAGTAAAATTAGCAACTGTTCCTTGAGAAATAATAGCAATACTTGATCTAGTTAATCCAGCTTCTAAGGCTATACTTTGAACATCTTTTAATTTGCATTTAGTTGAATTAATAAAAAATTCACTTTCTCTTGTATTTTTATCAAACCTACGAGTAATTTCAACTACATCACTTTTAATTGATGAAAAGTTTTCATGAGTATTGTTAAAAACTAATGTTACTTCAGCAACATCAGCTGCTTTTTTTTCATTGTTTCCACTAAAAACAATGTCATCCATTTTACTTCCACGTAAAGTTTTAGTTGATTGCTCTCCTAAAGTTCATCTAATTGCATCAGTAATATTTGATTTTCCAGATCCATTTGGACCAACTACCCCAGTCATATCATAATTAAAATCCATTACTGTAAGATCGGCAAATGATTTGAACCCACTGGCTCTAATTTGCTTTAAAAATAACATTAATTAAATACTCCTTTTATATAACACATTTATATTATATTATTTTAAAAAATAACAAAATAAACTAGTGCTAAAAAACTCTATGCTTTTTAATAAAAATTATAAAAAATATGATTAAATCATCTATTGTTTATTCTAAATTCAAAATAAATTTTATAGTCTTTAAAATCACTTTATATTTAGTACTAAATAAAATAAAAATAGTGTTGAATAATTAAAAGTTAAACACTATTTTTTTTATTAACTTAGCTATGAAATTTGTGACCAGGATCTATTTTGGTTAACACGAAGTAACTATATTCATTAAAATAACCAAATAATCTAAATTGTTTTTCACCCTTACCTAAATGTATCTCTCTAACTTCAATGTTTTGGTCTATAACTCTACTTGTAAAAGGGTTAGTTTTTTTTCTCATATATAAATTTTCAATTTGAGAAATAGTCATTTTTTTATTAAATATATCATTTATGAAATTATGAAAATTTTTTAAAGCATCTGGATTTAAAGACTTAAAGTCAAAACCGTTATCTAATTTATGAACAATTGCTATTTTAAAGGAAAGATTATCTTTAATTAACTTGCGTTTAACTTCCACATTTAAATGTTTAGATAATATTTTTTTATTTTCTTTCAATATTAATCACCGTTATAAATGCTTCTGTAGTAACTTTTCATATCATTTGAATTAATAATATTATTAGAAGGTTGAAACTCAGGCAATCCTCTTCTTGCTTTTTTTCAAGGATCTTCAGAGTGTGACAAACATTCTAATTCGTATCCAGATTTTTCTCCATATGTTGTTCAAACAGCATCTAAAATATCTAGTGTTTTTTCATCAAATAGATCACTTTTTACAAAGTCTTTTTTAGGAATGTCATTTCACCCATAATCTTTATAAACTTCTCAAAGTTCTGGTGAAACAGGACCATGAATTCATGCTTGAAAGTTAGTATCGCTTAAAATACCATGATTGAGTAATGCTCAAGATCAAGCCTCAGCATAATATGTTAGTTTTTGTAGTTTCTTATGTGTCATACTTTCTTTTGATAAAAATCAATTAGTTACATCTTTATAACTATATTTTTTAATCATAAGCATCACTTCCCTTCATATTTTTTATTCATATTAGTATTAATATTTTACTATATTAAAATTTTTATTTTTGTATGTTGAAAGGCAATACAAGAATAACAAAAATAATTCATTAGTGCAACTATAAATTTATTGTGCTATAGTCCTGTGTATCATTTTTATTTTTAATCACCTGTATAAATACTTCTATAATAGTTTTTCATATCTTCAGGATCAATTAAGTTAGTTGATGGTTCTAATTCTTCTAATCCTTTTCTTGCATTTATTCAAGGTGTTTCAGAATGTGATATAACTTCTAATTCATATCCACTTATTTCACCATAAGTAGTTCAAACCGCATCTAAAAGTTCTAAAACATTTTTATCTAATTTGTAATCGTTAGATTCTTTTTTAGGAATTTCGTTTCATCCATAATCTTTATAGTCATTTCATAATTCAGGTGAAACTGGTCCGTGAATTCAAGCTTGAAATCTTGTATCATTTAAAATACCTTGATTAAACAATGCTAAAGCTCATGCTTCAGCATAATAAGTTAGTTTTTGAAGTTTTTTAGGTGTCATACTTTCTTTTGACAAAAATCAATCTGAAATGTCTTTATAACTGTATTTTGGTCTCATATTAACACCCTCTGATTTCTATATAAATTTTAGCATAATTATTTTACTGACTTAGTTTGTAAAAAGATACGACTAATGTACTTATAAAAACCTTCATCTATACACTTTAATTATAAAAATATAAGATATAAACAAAAAAAGAACTATAAAAGTTCTTTTAATTATATATTGGTTTTCTTAGTTTTGATAAACAATCACTAGCAGCATTTTGTTCAGCTTCTTGTTTTGAATAACCTTTTCCAATTCCGTATTTTTGACCATCTAAATTTACACTAACTGTATATAAAATTTTATTTTCATTTGTAAAAAATTCTTCTCTTTCAGTAATGTATTTTAGATCACTTCTTTTTTCTGATTGTAATAATTCTTGTAGTTCAGATTTAAAATCTTTTGTATCATTAATAAAATTAGAATCTTTTATATATTTAAATAAAGTTTGATCTAATCAATTTAATAATCCATCTTCTTTTTGATCTAAATAAACTGCAGCAGTTAAAGCTTCAAATACATCAGCTAAAATTGATGGTTTTTCATAGCCTTTAGTAATATATTCACCATGACCAAGTTTTATTATTTGACCTAAATTAATGTCTTTTGCAACTCTAGATAAAGTTTCTTCTCTAACAGTACTAGCTCTTAGTCTAGTTAATTCACCTTCACTTAATTTAGAATAATTTAAATATAAAAATCTTGAAACATACATTTGTAGAATTGCATCACCTAAAAATTCTAATCTTTGATAAGAATATTTTAGTTTATGTTCATTAGAATAAGAATTATGAGTTAATGCTTCACTATATAGTTTTTCGTTATTAATTTTTATGTTATATTTTTCAAAAAAGTTTTTAATACTCATGTTCTATTAATCCTTTTTCTATCTTTTTAACAATATCATTTTTAACAGCATCTAGAGTCATTCTTAAAGTTGCTTTAAATGATCTAACATCACTTGATCCATGAGATTTAAAACAAATTCCTTTAACTCCTAATAAAATAGCTCCAGCATGATTTTTATAATCAAATTTAGCAGCAACATTTTTAAATGATTTTTTTAAAACTAAAGCAGCTAATTTTCTTATAAATGAAGAAGTAATTTCTTTTTTAATTTCAGTTAATAAAACTTTAGCAGCTCCTTCACAAGCTTTTAAACAAATATTTCCACTATATCCATCAGTTACAATAATATCAACATTACCAGTTAATACATCTCTTGCTTCAACATTTCCAATAAAGTTTATATTTTTTAATTCTTCTAATTGTTTAAAAGTTTGTTTTTGTAATTCTAATCCTTTAGATTTTTCAGTTCCAATATTTAATAACCCAACTGTTGCATTTGGATTTTTTAAAACTTCTTTATAGTAAATGTTTGCCATTTTTGCATAATTAACTAAATCTTCAGGTGTGTTTTCACTATTAGCTCCAACATCTAATAATAAAGTTAATTTATTTTGAGCATTAGGCATAGTTGGCATAAATCCAGCACGAACAATATTATTTAACTCTCCTAAAATAAAATGAGCAGCACCAATAAAAGCAGCTGAATTTCCAGCAGTTAACATTCCATCAACTTTTTGATCTCTTACTAATTCTAAAGTTCTAATAATTGAAGCATCTTTTTTTCTTCTAATATCTAAAATTGATCCATTCATATCAATTACTTGAGTTGTTGGACAAATTTCATATTTTGACTGATCTATTGGATTTTGTTCTAAAGCTTGTTTAATTTCAGTTTCATTTCCAACTAAAACTAAAAATAAATCATCATGATCTTTTATAAATTCACTAGCTGCTTTTATAGCTGTTAAACTTCCTAAATCAGAACCCATTACATCAAAAGCTATTTTATACATAATTACTCCTTTAAAAAATCCCTATTCGGGATTAAATTATTCTATTGCTATTAATAAATAGTAAGTTTCTTGACCACCATCAACAATTTCATATTCAACATCATATCCTTCATCTAAGAATTTTCTTAGTTGAACTAAATCTTGTTCATTAGTTTCTTCACCAACAAAAATTGTAATAATTTCAGTTTTATTTTTAATATATTTTGATAATTGCTTATCAAAAATTGCTTCTAATGATTGTTCAGCACCAATAATGTTATTATCAACGATTGCTAATAAATTATCTTTTTGAATTTCAATACCATTAAAAGTAGTATTTTTTTCAGCTTTTGTAATATTAAATGAAACTACATTTTTAAATGATTTAGATAAATATGAATAGTTTTTTGAAGGAGTTAATGAAGGGTCAAAACTTAAAGCAGCAACCATTCCTTGTTGAATAGTTTTTGTTTGAATTACATAAATTTTTGATTTATTTTCTAATTTTTCAGCTTGTTTTGCAGTTAAATAAACATTTCCACTATTTGGTAATAAAAATACTGTTTTAGCATCAACTGTTTCTATTGCTTGTAAAAAGTCTTCAGTTGAAGGATTCATTTTTGATCCTGCATTAATTGCATAACTAATTCCTAGTTCATCTTCAAAATAACGTTTTTGTTTTTCACTAGAAACTACTGAAATAATAGCAGTATCATTAACTAGTTTTCTTTCAGTTTTAATTTCAGAATTTTCTTTTCATTTTTGATCAGAATTTTTTACTTGCTTATTAGCTTGTAAATTCATATTTTCAATTTTTAGAGTTCTAAAATCTCCATATTGTTGTAAGAATTGTAAAACTTGACCTGGTGAAAGTGAGTGAGTATGAACTTTTAAAATGTCATTATCAATAACAACAACTATAGAAGTATTTCCAAAGATTTGTAATTGATCTCTAATAACTGAATTTTGTAATTTATTAATTCAATCATCATTTAACATAACAATAGCTTCTGTACAATATCCAAATTCTTCTTCAATTTGCATATCAACATTTCCACCAGTATTAGATTCTAATTTATCTAATTTGTTAACAACTTGATCATTTGAAATATAATATTCAATTCCTTCTAAAAACTTAACTAATCCATAACCACCAGAATCAACAACTCCAACTTCTTTTAATAAAGGTAATAAGTTAGGAGTATTTTCTAAAGATTGATTAGCATTTTTTACTACTTGTTTTCAAAATTCTTTAATATCAGTATTATCATCAAGTTGATTAACTTGCTCACTAGTTTCTCTAATAACTGTTAAAATAGTTCCTTCAACAGGTTTCATAACTGCTTTATAAGCAATTTCACTAGCTTTACTAAATCCAGATTTTCATTCACTTACAGATAATTCTTTAGCATTATTCATACCAAGTGATAAACCTTTAATAATTTGACTAAAAATAACTCCTGAATTACCTCTAGCTCCCATTATTAATCCTCTAGAAAAAGCTGATAAGAATTTACCAATGCTTTCATATTCAACATCAATAACTTCGTTATAACCATTTGTAGCAGTAAGGTTCATATTTGTTCCAGTATCACCATCAGGAACTGGAAAGACATTTAATTTATCTATTTGTGGATAATGATTGTATAGATTATTAACTCCACTTGTGATCATGTTTTTTAATAATTCTAATTTTTTCATTTTACTCAGATCTTTCTTATATTTCTAGATTAAATCTTCAACAATTACATCGACTTTATGTTCTATATTGTTCTTAAAATTCTTTTCTAATTCATACTTAATACGAATTTGGATTTCTTTTAAAACATCTAAAATGTTAACCCCATAAAGTAAAATAACATGGATTTTAAAGTGTTGTATATTTTTATCTATTACAAATTCAATAGCTTTGTGAATGTCATTTGTAGATAGGTCATTTTTATTGTTTGTAGAAAAGTTAGCCAGACCTATTACACCAGGTACTGTAATAACGGCTTCTCTTATTGTTTGAACAACAAATTCATCAATATTACTCACGAAAAACACCTATCTTTCATCTTAAATATTTTAACATAAAAAAATGTAATTATTTGTTAACGAAATTAGCAAATAATATTTTATAAATAGTTAATTTATTGAATTTTAAAATAAATATAGTACTATTTAATAGTATGGTTATTTTTTTAGAATAAAGAGGTGAAGTTTATGGCAAGAAGAGATGCATTAACTGGTAAAAGTGCTTTATCAGGTCAATCAAGATCACACGCATTAAATGCAACTAAAAGAAAATGAAATTTAAATCTACAAAAAGTTAGAGTAATGGATGAAAATGGTAGTGTATTTAATATCAAAGTATCTGCTAGAACATTAAGAACTCTTAAAAAACAAGAAAAAATCGTTTAATAATAAAATAATAATAGTATGACATTTGTCATATTTTTTTTATATAATAATTTTATTACTAGCCCTTTTGGCGGAATTGGCAGACGCATTAGACTCAAAATCTAACGAAGAAATTCATATCGGTTCGACCCCGATAAAGGGCACCAATCGATTATCAAACTTGGATTATTCCAAGTTTTTTTATTTTATATTAATTAATATAAAATAATAGTGTGAATTGGTGTTATTATGAACTGAAGTATTAAAAAAGCTAATGATAAAAAACTAGTAGTTAAAAAAGATGAAAATGGTTCTTTTTTAAATTATAGTAAAGCAGTTAATCTAGCAATAAGAATGGCTAAAAAACAAAAAGCAATTCTTGAAGTTTTTAATGAAAATGATCGGTTAATTAAAACTTATAATTTTAATCAAACTTTAACTCAATCTGAACTAGTTGAAAAAATCTTAACTGAACTAAAATTAGCTTATGCTAAAAAAACAGTTGCTAGAATCGAACTTGAAAAACATCATAAAAAATATAAAAAAGCTATTAAAAGCAAAAATAGTTTAGAAATACAACAATTAAAACAACTTTATAATTTAGTTAAATTGAATTATAAAAACAAAAAAAGACAAATTAAATATATAAAATTTAGATATAAAATTGCAAAAAGAAATCTTAAAGATTGATAATTAAACTTATAAAATTAACTAAATAGTTAAAATAGTTCAATTTGTTATAATAACTAAATGGTTAATCTTTAAACTAGGAGTTTTTTAATGAAAAAATCAAAAAACAAAACTAATGACAAAACTAAAAGACGTTTTAAAGAAGTTTTTGTAAATAAAAAATCTTTATTCTTTTTAATTCTTGGAATGTTTTTTATTTTTTCAATTTGAATATGAACTATTGTTTCAATTAAATCTAATCTAATTAATATAGGTGGAAGCGCTAGTGCTGATTTAGTTTTACAAAAACTAATTAATGAGTATCAAAAGCAAACTAATAAAAAATTTAATTATTCTTCAACTGGTTCTGGAGCTGGTGCTAGAAATGTTATTAATCAAACTTATAGTATTGGGTTTATTTCAAAATCTCAAAATGATTTATCAATTCCAGATGAAATTAGAAATAATTTATATGATGATTCAACTGATTTTAAAAAAATTAAAGATAATAGTTCAAAACAACAAGTTTTTAATAATTTAAAAAAAATAAAAGATAAATATCATTATATTGATTTTGTAAAAGATTCAATTATATTTGTTTATAATATCAAAAATACTGGTTTAACTAATGATCAAATTGATCAAATTAAATTTAATGTTTCAAATAATAAAATAAGTGATGATTCTCAAAAAGCATTACATAAAATTTATACAAACAATGAACAATCAAAATTAGTTAGTTGAAAAGAATTTTATAAATTACTAACAAATAAAGAAGAAAAAAATATAAGTAGTCAAACTAAAATAAGACCTTATTCAACAAACAGTGGTTCAGGAACTAGAAGTTCATTTGAAAAAATTTCAGGACTAAAAGATAAAAAACAAAAAATAGGTCAAGCTGTTAATGAATATAATTCAAATGGTGCTATTTTTACTCAACTTAATGCATCAGATGGAGCTTTTGGATTTGTTTCGATGCAATATGCTCAAGACTTAAAAAAATTTCCTAATTTAAGATCTGTTATTATTAATCAAAATAATCAAGAATGAAATTTAAATAAAAAGACAAATAATTTGTTAACTTATCCATTAAGTAGACCATTTGTTGCTTTATATAAATTAACAGATAATCAAAATCTAAATAATGATATTTTAGATTTTGTTTATTGATTTAGTTTTTCAAATGATCAAAAAGTTAAAAAAATTTATGATCATTTAGGTTTAATTAGAAATCATTTTAATTAAATATATGAAATGTTTTAGAAAAAATAAGTAGGTATAGTTTATGTTGTTTAAAAAAATAACAAATGATATACAGTTTCGAATAATTAAACAAAAAAAAGAAACTAGTTATGTTTGTTTAAAATCTATTATTATTACATTAACTATTTTTGTTTTACTTGCCCTAGTTGTTTTACTAGGTTTTGTAATGATTAAAACTAATGTTTTATTTAATAAACAGTCATTTTTTGAATTTGTTTTTGGTAAAGATTGAAGTCCTGATTCTCAAAAATTTGGAATTCTAACTATAACATTGATGACACTTATTTTAATTTTTATTTCAATGTTAATTGCTGTACCTTTAACAATTTTTACAAGCTTTTTTATTTCAGAATATCTTACATTAAAAGCTCAAAAAATTACAATTACAATTATTAAATTACTAGCAGGTATTCCATCAGTTGTTTTTGGGTTATTTGCAAGAGAACAAATTGGAGCTTTATTTAAATTAATGGGTGCTTCAAGTAATGATAATTTAATGGTGGCATCACTGACAATGGCTTTTATGGCAATACCAATTATGATTAGTTTAAGTTATGATGCTATTAAATCAGTACCTTACATTTATAGAGATGCTTCATTAGCTTTAGGAATTTCAAAAGAAAAAACTACATTTAATATTATTAGAAAATCAGCAACACCAAAAATTATTTCAGCAGTAATTTTAGGAATGGCTAGAGTAATTGGTGAAACTATGGCAATTATGATGATTGCTGGTAATTCAACTGCTTGATTTGATACAAATAATGGAATTTCAGGCTTTTTATTTTCATCAATTAGAACTTTATCTTCAACTATTGGATTAGAAATGCTTGAAAATAGTAGTAGTTTACATGAATCAGCACTTTATGCAATTGGAATGTTTTTATTTATATTAGTATTTATTATTAATATTTCTATTTTATTTGTTTCTAATAAAGCTACTATTTCTCAAAAACTACATTTAGTTTTATTTAAAAATAAAAAAACTTATAAAATTAAACACATTCAAATTTATCAAAAAGAAACACTGGATCAAATTATTACAAATAGAACTGAAGACAAATTATTTAAAAAGATTTATTCATTAATAATGTTAGTTTTAATGTGATTATCTATTAGTTTTGTAATTATGTTTACTTTTTGAATAGTTTTTACAACTTTATTTAATGGATTATCTAGTTTAAAATACAGCCAAGCATTTTTAAGTATTGAAGGTGAAGATGGAATCTTTGCTGCTATTCTTACTACTTTATTATTAATTTTAGGTACATTATTATTTGCAATTCCTTTAGCTTTAGCTTGTGCAATTTATTTATCTGAATTTGCTAATAAAAACTCTTGATTAGCTAAATTCTTTAGATTTTTATTAAATTTAACTGCTTCAACTCCTTCAATTATTTTTGGGATTTTTGGTTTATCAGTATTTATTATTTATTTAAAACTACCATTTTCTATACTTTCAGCTTCTATTACAATGACAATTGTAGTTTTACCTATGTTAATTAAAAACTTTGAAGATGCTTTAACTTCAGTTCCTTTATCATACAGAGAAGCAGCAATTGCTTTAGGTTTAAGTAAAACTAAAACTTTATTTAAAATAGTTTTACCAAATGCTTTGCAAGCAATTATTACTGGAACGATTTTAGCAATGGCAAGAATTATAGGTGAATCAGCTCCAATTTATTTAACATTAGGAACAGCTATAAAATATCCAGATAGAGGATTTTTATCATCAGGTTCAACTCTTACAACTGGAATATATAAAATAGCTAGTGAATCAGCTCCAGGACAAGGTAATGATATAGCTTGATTAATGTCATTAATTACAATTATTTTTGTTCTAACTTTAAATTTATCAAGTTCTAAACTTTCATCACTTTTAGTTAAAACTAATAAAAAAGTTAAATCTGAATTTAAAATAATTTATAAAAAATTTATTAGTAAGCAATTTTATAAATCTAATATCCAATCATTTAAATCTAATTTCATACAGTTTATAAAAAGTTTAAAAAGATATCTTAATTTAATAAACTTATTTAAAGAAATTAAAAAAACTATTAAGTATAAAAAAGAATATAAAAAACTTAAAAAAAGAGATCAAAACTATGAATAACGAACAATTAATAACTAATATAAAACCTAAAAAAGAACCTTTAAAAACTGCTATTGAAATTAAAGATTTTAACTTTTTTTATAACAAAGGAAAAACTCAGTCTTTATTTAACATTAATATGGAAATAAAAGAAAAATCAATCACTACTTTTATAGGTCCTTCTGGTTGTGGTAAAACTACTTTATTAAAATCTATTAATCGGTTAAATGATCTAATTGATGGAGTAAAAATGTCTGGTGTTATTAAAATATTTGATAAAGACATTTTTGATAAAGACATAGATATTACTAAATTAAGAACTGAAGTTGGAATGGTATTTCAAAAACCAAATCCTTTTCCAATTTCTATTTATGATAATGTTGTTTATGGATTAAGATCACAAGGAATTAAAGATAAAAAAATTCTAGATCAAATTTGTGAAGAATCACTAGTTAAAGCAGCTTTATGAGACGAAGTTAAAGATATTTTAACAGCTCCAGCTTTAGGATTATCTGGTGGTCAACAACAAAGATTATGTATAGCTAGAGCAATAGCTATGAAACCAAAAATTTTATTAATGGATGAACCAACTAGTGCACTAGATCCAATAGCAACTTTAAAAGTTGAAGAGTTAGTTTTAGATCTAAAAAAAGATTATACTATTGTTATGGTAACTCACTCTTTACAACAAGCTACAAGAATAAGTGATTATACTGGCTATTTTTTAAAAGGTGAGTTAGTAGAATTTAATAAAACTAAAAAAATCTTTACAAATCCAAAAGATAGAAGAACTGAAAATTATATATCAGGTAGATATGAATAGGAAATGATATGTCAAGTAATAAAATATTAGATCGCGATCTTGATCAATTAAGATCACTTATTGAAAATATGATTGAAGAAACTAAAATTCAATATGCAAATAGTTATCAAGTAATTAAAGAAGAAAATAAATTATTTGATGCTCAAAGAGTAGTTGAACACGACAAAATTATTAATGATATGCAAAACGAATTTACTTCAATTGCTTTATGAAAAATTTCAAAACAAAAACTAGTTGCAAAAGATTTAAGACTAGCAATTGGTGGAATTTTAATCACTAGAGAAATTGAAAGAATTGCTGATTATTCAAAAGCTATTTCTAAATTTTTTATCTACTATAAACCAAATCAAAAACATCTTTTAATGATTAGTGAATTATATGAACTAGTTGTTGAAATGCTAGATATTTTTTCAGATATCTTTAGTCATTTAAAAGAAGATAAAGAACAAGAAGTTTTAAATTTAGAAGAAAAAATTAATCAAAAATTCAGATCATTTTATGATCAGCTAATTGATGATATTAGACAAAAAACTACAAAAGCAGAAGCTGAAGAAATTGCTGCTGTTTTAAAACAAATGTTTAATTTAGAAAGAGCTGGAGATCATTTATTAAATGTTCAAGAAATTATTAATTTTATAAAAACAAGTAAATTTATAGAAAAAAGCGAAAAAATAAATAAGTAGACATATTAGATATTAATTAATAATAGATTATAAAATTAAGTTGACTAGTTTTTAAAAGGAGAATATTATGGGTTTTTGAGCTAAATTAAAAGAAAAACTAACTAAAAAAACAAACCAAGTAGATCAAGATGAACCTATTTTACAACAAGATGAACAGACTGAAGAACCAGTTGAACAAATAAAAGAAGAACAAAAATTAGATCCTGTTAAACAATCTGAAAAAAAAGATCAAGTTGTAAAACAAGAAAATAAAGAAGAAAAAAAAGTAAAAAAAACAAAAACTAGTGAAACTGAAACTAAAAAACAAGCAAAAGAAACTCTAAAAGAAAAAAAGAAAAGAGAAAAACAAAAAGAAAAAGATAAAAAAGTTGAAAAAGCGATGCTTAAATCAGCTTTTAGTTTTTCTAAAGATATTAAAAAACTTTCTAAAAAATACAAACAAGCAGATGATGAGTTTTTTGAAGAACTTGAAGATGTTTTAATTCAAACTGATATGGGTATGAAAATGGTTTTAAAAGTTTCTAATTTAGTTAGAAAAAAAACGAAAAAAGATACTTCTTTTGAAAACGTTAAAGATGCTTTAGTTGAAGCTTTGTATCAAGCTTATACTGATAATGATTGAACTAATAAAAAATACAAAATCGATTTTAAAGAAAATAGATTAAATATTTTTATGTTAGTTGGAGTTAATGGAACAGGTAAAACTACTTCATTAGCAAAAATGGCTAATTATTATGCTGAATTAGGATATAAAGTATTAATTGCTGCTGCTGATACTTTTAGAGCTGGAGCAACTCAACAACTTGAAGAATGAATTAAAACAAGATTAAATAATAAAGTAGATTTAATTAAAGCTAATAAATTAAATGCTGATCCTGCTAGTGTTGTTTTTGATGCAATAAAAAAAGCAAAAGAAGAAAAATATGATCTATTATTAATTGATACAGCTGGTAGATTACAAAATAAAACAAATTTAATGGCTGAATTAGAAAAAATGAATAAAATTATTCAACAAGTTGAAAAAAATGCCCCACATGAAGTTTTACTAGTAATTGATGCAACAACAGGACAAAACGGAGTAATTCAAGCTGAAGAATTTTCAAAAGTTGCTGATGTTAGTGGAATTATTTTAACTAAAATGGATTCAACAAGTAAGGGTGGTATTGGTTTAGCTATTAAAGAATTATTAAATATTCCAATTAAAATGATTGGAGTTGGAGAAAAAGTTGACGATCTTTTAGCATTTGATATTGATCAATATATTGTTCATTTATCTTCTGGATTTATGCAAGGTGATGATAGTGAAAACTAGTTTAGTAGAAAAAACATTAGAATTATCTGAATTATTTAAAATTTATAAAGAACTATTAACTGATAAACAAAAAGAATATTTTGAATTATATATTGATGAAGATTTATCATTATCTGAAATTGCTGAAGAATTTAATATTTCAAAAACAGCAGTTTATGATTCAATTTCAAAAACCAGTAAATTATTATTTAATTTAGAAAAAAAACTACACTTAAAACAAAAAGAAGAAAAACTAATATTTATAATTAATCAATTAGAAGAAAATCAATTAGATCAAAAACAATTAATAAATAGTTTAAAGGAGGTGATTTGATGAAAGTCTTAATGATTGGTGATGTTTATGCAAAACCCGGAAGAGAGATGCTAGAAAAACATTTAAAAAACATTATTAATGAAAATCAAATTGATTTTGTTGTTGTTAATGGTGAAAACACAACTCATGGAAAATCTATTTCTAAAGCTCATTATAATTTTTATAAAGAATTAAATGTTGATGTTATTACTAGTGGTAATCATATTTTTAAAAATGAAGAGGTTTTAGAATATATTAAAACAACTAATGATTTATTAAAACCATTAAATATGAGTAAACATACTCCAGGTAATGGATATGTTATTGTTAAAAAAAACGAAAAGAAAATCGCTGTAGTTAGTTTAATGGGTCAAAGCTTTATGGATACAGTTAATAATCCATATGATGCATTAGATGAATTTTTAGAACATAATACAGATTTTGATATTTTATTAGTAGATTTTCATGCTGAAAGTACTGCTGAAAAAATTGCTTTTGCTTTTAATTATGATGGAATTATTACAGCCATGGTTGGTACTCATACTCATGTAATGACAGCTGATGAAAGATTATTACCAAATAAAACGGCTTTTATTTCAGATATTGGAATGACTGGAGTAATTGATTCAATTATTGGAGTTGAACCAAGTGATGTTATTAAAAGAGCAAAAACAGGTTTACCAGTTAAATTTAATGTTGCAAATGGTAAATGTTGATTAAATGCTGTAATTATAGAAATTGATGATAAATCAAATAAAGCAACAAGTATTAATAGAATAACTATTAAAGATTAATAGTGTGTTACAATAATAAAGATTAAAATCAAAAAAGATTAAAAAACTAAATAATATCTTATTAAGAACCACGGAGAGATAAAACTTGATGAAGTGGTAGCAACCTTTTAGGTTAGGTGCTTAAATAAGGGCTTTTTGCTAACAATGAGATTGTCTTAAACCATGACAATTTTATTGTTATGGTTTTTTAATTTTATTAACTATAAAAATATAGAAAGAAAATTAAAAATGACTCAAAATATTGAAAAAAGATTATTTACAAGTGAAAGTGTTAGTGAAGGACATCCAGATAAAATTTGTGATCAAATTTCAGATGCAATTTTAGATCAAGTATTAAGTCAAGATCCAAACGGTAAAGTTGCTTGCGAAGTGTTTGCTACAACTAATTATTTATTAATTGGTGGTCAAATAACAACTAGTGCTGTTGTTGATTATGAAAAAGTAGCAAGAGATGTTTTAAAAAAGATTGGTTATATTGATGATGCATATGGAATTAATGCAAATACTTGTAAAATTGATATAAGAATTGAATCTCAATCACTAGATATTGCTCAAGGTGTTGAATTAAATGATCATGAAATTGGAGCTGGTGATCAAGGAATTATGTTTGGTTATGCTACAAATGAATCAAAAACTTATTTACCACTAGCTATAACTATTGCTCACGAACTAGTTTATAATGCTACAGCTCAAAGAAAACAAGGTTTATTTAAATGAGCAAGACCTGATATGAAATCTCAAGTTACAATTGATTATACTGATATTAATAATCCTAAAATTGATACTATTTTAATGTCAATTCAACATGATCCAGATTATAATGAAGCTGAATTTAAAAAATATATTAAAGAAAATATTATGGATTTAGTTGCTAAAGAATTTAATTTAAATACTGATTTTAAAGTATTAATTAATCCAACAGGTAGATTTGTAATTGGAGGGCCTCAAGGAGATACTGGTTTAACTGGAAGAAAAATTATAGCAGATACTTATGGTGGTTATTCAAGACATGGTGGTGGAGCTTTTAGTGGTAAAGATTCAACTAAAGTTGATAGATCTGCTGCTTATATGTGTAGATATGTTGCAAAAAACTTAGTTGCTGCTGGATTAGCTGATAAATTAGAAATCCAAGTAAGTTATGCTATTGGAATTAGTCAACCAATTTCTATTTTTATTGAAACTTTTAACACACATAAAGTTGATTTAAATACTATTTATAAAGCAGTTTATGAAAACTTTGATTTTAGTGTAAGTAGTATGATAAAAACACTAGATTTACGTCAACCAATCTTTTTTAAAACTTCTAAATATGGTCATTTTGGTAAAAAAGATTTACCTTGAGAAAAATTAGATAAAATAGAAGTACTAAAGGAGTATAAGAAATGTTCTTAGAAGTGATTGCAAAAGATCTTAATGATATTAGAGTGATTAATAACTCAAGAGCTGATCGTATTGAATTTTGTAAAAACTTAGAAGTTGGTGGTTTAACTCCAAGTTTAGATGATATTATTTTAGCTAATCAAATTACTTTAAAACCTTTACATGTAATGATTAGAAATAATACTAAAGATTTCTTTTTTGATGATTATGAATTAATTAAACAATTAGAAATGATTTCAGTTATTCAAAAACTACCAAATATTCATGGAATTGTAATTGGAGCTTTAAATAGTGATTATACAATTAATGAAGATTTTTTACAAAGAGTAAATAGAGTTAAAGGAAATTTAAAAATTACTTTTAATAGAGCTTTTGATTTAGTAAAAGATCCAATTAGTGCTTTACATGTTTTAAATAAACATAAAATTGATGCAGTTTTAACTAGTGGTGGATCAAATATAAATACTGGTTTAGAAGTGATTAAACAATTAGTAGATGAAAAACTAGATATTGAAATTTTAATTGGTGGTGGAGTTGATAGAAATAATATCAAACAATGTCTAACAGTTAATAATCATATTCATCTAGGAAGAGCTATTAGAACTAATTCTTCATGAAATTCAGATATAGTAATTGATGAAATTAATTTATTTAAAGATTTAGATAGAGAACAAGTAAATGAACAAGAAAGTTAAAATAATTGGTGCGGGATTAGCTGGTTGTGAAGCTGCATATTTTTTAGCAAATCATAATATACAAGTTGAATTATATGAAGTAAAAACTCTAGTTAAAAATGAAGTACAAAAAACAAATAACTTTGCTGAATTAGTATGTTCTAATACTTTTAGAAGTCAATCATTACTAAATGCTGCTGGTATTTTAAAATCAGAAATGAGACGTTTAAACTCATTAGTTTTAAAGATTGCTGATAGTTGTAAAATTGATGGAGATGATGCTTTAGCAGTTGATAGAGAAGATTTTTCAAACAAACTAACTCAAGTTATTAAAAACCATCCAAACATTACAATTATTGAACAAAATGTTAGTCATATTGATGATGAAAACGATATAACACTAATAGCAACAGGACCTTTAACTACTGAAGAATTAAAACAAGATATTCAAAGATTAATTGGTAAACAAAAACTATTTTTTATGGATGCATCAGATCCAATTATTACAAAAGATTCAATTGATTTTAATAAAGTTTATTATTCAGGAAGACATAAACTTGGAAAATATATTTGTTGTCCATTAAATGAAGAACAATTTAATCAATTTGCTGATCAATTAATTAATGCTGAACAAGTACAATTAAAAGAATTTGAAAAATCAATCTTTTTTAAAGGTTGCCAACCAATAGAACAACTTGCAAAAACTAGTAAAAAACTTTTATTAAAAGGACCTATGTCATCTAATAATTTATTAGATCAAAACAATAATCAACCTTATGCAGTTGTTCAACTTCGTCAAGATGATGCTAAAGATAGTTTATATAATATGGTTGGTTTTCAAACTAATTTAAAATGACCTGAACAAAAAAGAGTTTTTCAAACAATTCCAGGACTAGAAAAAGCAAAAATAGTTAGATATGGAGTAATGCATAAAAACTATTATATAAACTCTCCAAAAATTCTAAACTTTAAATTACAAGTTATCAGAAAGAAAAATGTCTTTTTTGCTGGTCAAATTACTGGAGTTGAAGGTTATATTGAATCAGCTAGTTCAGGTATTTGAGCTGCTATTAACATTCTAGCTTTTATTAATAATAAAAAAATCAAACCTTTACCAAACACAACCATTTTAGGTGCACTAACTAACTATATAACTAATTCTAAAATTTATAGTTTAAAACCTATGAAATGTAATTTAGGTATTTTAGAACAAGAAAATAAACACTCAAGTGATGATAAATTTTATTCTTTTAATAATTCTAAAAATTCACTAGAAAACTATATACAACAATTAAATCAAATACTAAAAATAAATATTTAATAAGTAATTAACTTTATTTGATTATTAAAAACTATAGAAAGTAATTATGAAAATTTTAAAGCTTAAACCTTATTTTTCTAAAAAAATATGAGGCTCAGATAGGTTAAAAGATTTTGGTTTTGATATAGCAGATCAAACTGATATTGGTGAAGCTTGAGTAATTTCAGCTCATGAAAATGGAATGAGTTATATAGATAGTGATGATCAATACAATAATTTGAGTTTAAAAGAATTATTTGAAAATCATAAAGAACTTTTTAATAACTATAAAGGTAGTTATCCTTTATTAGTAAAAATCATAACAGCTAATGATTATTTATCAGTTCAAGTTCATCCAGATGATAATTATGCTTTAACTCATCATAACCAATTAGGAAAACCTGAAAGTTGGTATATAATTGATGCTAATAAAAATGCTGAGTTAATTTATGGACATATGGCAAAAAATAAAGCTGAACTAACTAATTTAGTTAATCAAAATAAATGAGATCAATTATTAAAAAAAGTTAGAATTCAACGAAATGATTTTTTATACGTTCCTACTGGTAAAATTCATGCAATAACACCAAATCTAGTAGTTTATGAACTACAAAGATCTAGTGATATAACTTATAGATTTTATGATTATAATAGAATTGATAAAACTACTAATAAGCCTAGAAAACTAGATATTTTTAATTCTATACAATGTACAAATACTCCTGATAGTGATGATTTAATTATTCATAATGCTAATAATAAAGTATTTTCATCAGATTTTTTTTCATTATTTGTTTTAGATTGTAATGATATTAAAGAATTTGAAGTTGATGAAAAATGTGATTGATTACAATTAACTGTAATTAGTGGGTATGGGTATATTAATGATATGTTTTTTAAACAAGGTCAATCAGCTATTACTATAAATGGTATTGAAAAATTAATAGTTAAGGGAAAAATCAAGATTATCATATCTTGAATTAAAAATAATGACTAATTTACATCCAAGTTGAAATAAACTATTTACTGATTTAAATTTATTTGATCAAATTAATAATTTAATTAATAAAGCTTATAGTAATGATCAAATAGTTTTTCCAAAACAAGAAGATGTTTTAAACTTATTTAAATTAAGTGATTTAAATAATATTAAAGTAGTAATTATTGGTCAAGATCCATATCATGATTTTAATCAAGCAAATGGAGTTGCTTTTAGTTCAGATCATATAAAAACTCCAGCTAGTTTAAAAAACATTTTTAAAGAACTACAAGCTGATTTAAATATAGATCATTTTAATAACAATAGTTTAGAAAATTGAGTAAAACAAGGTGTGTTTTTAATTAATTCTTGTTGAACTGTAATAGCTCATAAACCAAATTCTCATGCTAATTTAGGGTGAGAAAAAATTACTAAAAAGATTTTAGAACAAATTATATTACATAATAAAAATGTAATTTTTTGTTTATGAGGAAATTTTGCTTTTAAAATGTATGATTCATTACTAATTAAATCTAATTATGTAATTAAATCAGCTCATCCTTCACCTTTAAGTTATAAAGGTTTTAAAAATACTAAACCATTTAGTAGAATTAATAATTTACTATTAGAATTAAATATTAAACCTATAAACTGAAGTCTTTAAAAAGTTCTAATATTAGTTCTTATCTAATTAATCATATAAAATAATATAGATAGATTAGAAAGAAGACAACTAATGAAAAAAGTTAAAGATATTAATATAAAAGATCATTTAATAGATACTATTTTAAGAATTGAAAGAGTTATAGTTTCAACAGGAAGTAGCGGAAATAATTATTTAATATTACATTTAGCTGATAGTAGTGGAAGAATTGAAGCTAGAAAATGAATAGTTAATGAAAAAGATAAACAGTTATTAAAACCAAACGCTATTATTTTATTAAAAGATACTTTAGTTCATGAATATCGAAATATATTGCAATTAAAAATTGAAGATTATTTAATAATTGATGAAAAAGATTTAATAAAATATCATTTAAATAAAACTGATTTATACATTTCTGCTCCTTTAGATATTAAAACTAATTATCAAGAATTAATTAGTCTTTTAAATAGTATTAATAATCAAACTTATAAAACTATTACACTTAGTTTGTTAGAAAAATATAAAAAAGAATTTCTAACTTTTCCTGCTGCTATGAGTATTCATCACAACGTTACTAGTGGGTTGTTTTGACATAGTTATACTCTTGTAAAAAACGTTTTAAGTTTAAAACAAAATTATTTTTATGCAAATATTGACTGAGATTTACTAATATGTGGAGCTATTCTACATGATATTGGTAAAGTTATTGAAATAGCTGATGTTAATGGTAGTGATTATAGTTTAGAAGGAAAACTACTAGGTCATATTTCAATAGGAAATGCTGAAATTAATAAACTAGCTGAACAATTAAACTTATATAAAGATCAAAATAATAAAATTAATCAAGAAATTACTTTACTACAACACATGATTTTAGCTAGTCACGGTAAGAAAGAATTTGGTTCCCCCATCGAACCGGTGTTAATTGAAGCTGTGATTTTATCAACTTTAGATGATTTAGATGCTAAAGTTTATAAAATTAATGATGAATTATCAAAAATAGAACTAGATACTTGAACTCAAAAAATTGTAAGTATAGATAATAGAATGTTTTATAAACATAAAAAATAGAAGCCTTATTTAATAAGCTTCTATTTTTTTTATTATTATTCAACTATTTTTTTAAAAGTATCTTGTAATTCATTTATATCAACAATATTTGCTTTTAATAAAAACCCTTTTTCTTGTTCATATTTTGGCATTATATGTTCATGATAATGTAAAACAGTTTGACCAGAAATAGGTTGTTCATTTGATAAATAATTAAATCCTTTAGGATTTAATTTTTCTTTTAATAAATTAACTAAGTATTTTTTAGCTAATATTACTTCTTGTAGATATTTATCATCACAAGCACTAAAGTTTTCAAAGTGTTTTTTAGGAACAATTAATAAATGTCCATTACTTACAGGTCTTACATCTAAAAAACTATAAACAAATTCATTTTCATAAACTTTAAATGATGGAATTTCTTGATTTATAATTTTACAAAATAAGCAATCCATAATTAGTCTAATGTAGGTTTTTCACTTTCTATGTATTTTGAAATCTCATCAAATAGAGATTTGTAATAAATTCCATCTGTGTATAAATAAGCACTATATAGTTCTGTTTTAGCAGCATTTTGTACATCAGGATTTTTAGCTGTAATTGCTTCTAATTGGTCTAATAATACTTGTTTTTTAGCTGCTGATAGTTCTTGAATATCGTTTGATTTTTTAGGATCATTGTTTCAAATATAAGCATCATTTTGTTTATCTTTGATATTATCATAGTTTTTTAGATTGATATCATAAGTGATGCTTGTATTTTTCAATTTATCTTTGAATAATTGTTGGTTAAATTCTAAACTAGATAATCTATAAGTGAAGTCCAATGCCTTTTTATCTTTTTCTTCTATTTTCTTTAAAGAAATTGTTTTTTTAGTATTGTCAGAATATTCAACTTCTATTTGCCTATCACTTTTGTCATCCTTTAATGAAACATATCATTTATTATCTTTATTTGCTATTAAAACATCCCCATTACTTTTTGATGTAACTTTCTTAATATTTAGATTTTTAAAATAGCGATTGTCTAATGAATATTTATCATTTAAGTTGACTCAAGTATTTTTTAATATATTTAATTCATACGATTGTCCAGCTGTTCCAGTTCCTGGTCCTCCATTAGAGCCTCCACCATTAGAAGTGGTTTTTTTAATTTGCATATCGTTAGCTGAAAAAATATCATTTAGGTAAATTGGCAAAACAAATACATAATCTACGTTACCACTTACTTCAGAAGCAAACCCTCTGTTATTATTTGTTAGTAAAGCCGGAGCATTAACTTGAGCTACAGCTTTTTTAGCTTCCTCAGTTATTTTTAAATCTCCGCTTAAACTTTCAATAGTAGTGTCTTTATTTTTAACAAAACCATTAAATCCACTAATAGAAAACAATGAATCAGTACCTTGTTTGCTTTCATTTGTGACTTTTTCTTTAATCTTGTCGAAAACATTCTTTATTTTATTTTTGCTATCTTTGTTTGTTAATAATCCATTAGAATTTACAAATCCCTCAATTTGTTTATTTGCCTCAGATATTTTTTGTTGATCTAATGAAAAAACTCATACCATCTTAACATTAGAAACAGTTCTATCAACTTGTGAATAATTTGATTGAATATCACTAATTAATTTACTTACATTATTTAAAATTATTTTCTTATTTGATGCAGAAGTATTATCGTTTTTATCTATAAATAAGTTTGAGTCAATATATGCATGGCCTAGTAAATCATTAAATAATTTAGATTCTATTTTGGTTTTGAAGTGATACATAAATCTATATTGCATAATTCCTTGACCATCTGTCTCAAAATTATTATTAGAAATTTTATATCATTCAACTTGCTCAGTTTTACCATTGCCAGTTTCCTTTCCATCATCGCTAACAGAAGCTGTTTTATTAATGTATTGCTGATCAGTTGGTTTTGTTAATTTGGCAATTCTAAAATTATTTTTATTTTCAGTTAATAAACTAACGCTTGGTAACTGAGGTATGCTTGGTACAGTATTTTGTGGAGTGTCAAATTCTCCAGTTGTTTGTCATCTTAATCAAGTTGAACCACCACCATTAGTTGATGTAGGATTTTTATAGTAAATTGCATAAACTGTGTCATCTTTTTTATTTTTTTCTAATCCAAGATTATATGGATTTAAAGGATAATTTTCACTATATCCTAAATCAATATTATCTGAATGTTCTTCAGCAGCTCTTTTTGATGTATAGTCAGCAAATAATCTAATTGTAGCCAAGTTTTTTAAAACTTCTTGTGCTTTTTTTTCTCCTAATTCTTTTGTTTTGGGAATGCTTAAACCAAATTTTCTAGATAGATTACTTAAATTGTCAGAATATTTATTTTTAGATATTGTTTCATTAATCATATCTAATATTAATGATTTATAGTCTAATTTTGAAAATTGTTCACCTCTAGTAAAACTAAAATCATTAGATAATTTCAACCCACTTATTATTTTTTGTGCTAATTCATCAGTTATAGATGGTTTATCAAATTTATCATTTTTAGTAGTACATGCTACAGAGGTAACTGTAGCTCCTGCTGATAGGCATAATGATCCTAAAATTGTTATTAGTTTTTTCATTATACATCACCTCTTGTTGTAGTTGCACCACTAGAACTTACACCACCAGATGACAAACCACTAGCATTGTTGTTCTGTGCTTTTATTTCGGGGTTAAAAATTTGTGATTGTAATAAAAGATCATATCTTTTTTTGCTGTTGATATCAGAATTTAAGTCTATAACTTGATCAGGTATAAATTTTTTGTTTAATGAAGGATCTTTTGAGTATTTCTTATAATTTTCTTTAACTTTACTTACTCACTTTTGATTAGCTTGCTGCAATTTTCTAATACCTGAAACTTTTAAATTCTTTGCCTGATATAAGAATATTTTTTCGATTTCATTATTATCTTTTGGATTTTCTGTAGAAATAATAGTGTTTAACAAATTAACTTCTTTTTTTTGATCATTTTTTAGTACTTTTGTAAATAATTCAATCAATCAATTAGCTTGTAATGAAGCATCACTTCCTGACTGAATTGATTTTGAAACTTCACTTAAAATATCAATGTTATAAAACGGTTTAGTTTTAGAATTATCTATTAATGAAGTGTTTATTAGGAATCTTTCATAATCATTATTAATATTGGCATTTAATGAGTTGATATCTATTCCAAGATTTTTAACTGAATGTGCATTTGCCTTATCTTTTTCTGTTCAATCTCAAGAAGTAGTTCCTGATGAACTTGAACTACCTGAAGATAAAGTAGTTGATGTGTTATTTTCAAGTGCTGAATTAATTAGATATGGAACTAGAACACTAGCATTTGTTGTAGAATAAAGAGATCTAATTTGTTTTAAAACAGCGGTTTGTTTAATTGAGTTATTATTATTTGATTGATTGGCTGCTGCACCAACCGATGGTTGTGTTGTTTTATTATTGATTAATTTATAACCATCAATTTTAGTGATATGTAGACCATCACCATCAATAAATGCTATTATTCCCTCTTCTTTATTTAATATAGTGTAGATATTTGAATTTTTATTAATACCATTATTCGATTCGGTGTTAGAAGAAGAACTTGATGAACTAGAACCGCTGCTACTTGTGGAAGAAGCGGCTGATGAAGCATTATTTTTTTGATTAATTTTTTTAAACAACTCAGCTAGATTATAAATAGTTAATCTTGCAGCATCTTGAGACTGATTTTTCATTGATGTTTGTTGAATAGCACTATCAATTTTGCTTGCTTCATCATTTGATAAACCACCTTCAACTAACATTTCTTTAAATTTTTCAGGTTCTATTGGTCTATTACTTTCATCTTTTCACTGTCATAAATTATTACTGTTATTGTTATTTGTTAAGAAGTCATAAATTGAAAATTTTAAAGTATCAGAATATGTAGTATCACTAAGGGTTAATAATTTACCGTTTGCGTTAATCTTATGATGATCGTTTTTAGTATCTCATTCTGTTCAATTTTTAAAATCAGTTGATTTGTTTGAAGTGGTATTTGCTTTTATTTTAGCATCTTCGCCTCTAAACACAGTGTCAAATCTCGAAAGACCAGCTGTATAAGGTTCTTGGTCTTTTTTGCTATCATTGCCTACATAAGTTTGTAAAACAGATTGGATTCCTTGAAATCTTTCTATTAACTTAGTAGTTAAATCCTGTCCTGAAACTTCAGTAGGTATTAGTGATTTTAATGATAAATTTTTTTCAATATCTGATGATGTTTTATTATTTGAGAATTTGAATATTAGATCAGAAAAAACAACTGGTTTTTCAGAATTAAAATAATTATTAATAGCATATTTTTGTGAGTTTGAAATTGCACCATATTCACCCTTAATGGGGTCTATTTTTAACTCACCATTTTCTAGAAGTGGAATTTCTTTAACTATTTCTGTTCAAGATGTAGGTTTTTGATTATTATAATTTATAAAATCTTTTGGTCCTTTTTGAGCATCATAATTATAAGAAGGATTTCACTGACTGAAAGCAATAGAACCACTGTTAGCATTATCAGAGACTTTTCTTAATACTTCTTTGATTCATTCTTCACCATTAGTTTGACCACTATTAGAAGCTGCGATCTTTTTTTGAACATCTTTTGCAGAACTATAAGTAATAGTTAGTGTATTATTAGAACCACTACCACTTGTTGAATTTTGTTCAGATATACCCCCTAACCCATTAACCATATTTGTAAAAGTGATTATTTTTGCATCATTTCAATTTTTAACATTTGCCTTAGTAAAAGTATCTTTAATGTCCTTAACTAAATCATTTAAATTGTTCTTCCCAGCATAAGCATTAGCAAAATTGCTTGTTAAAGTTTTTCAATCTAAATTAGTTGTTTGAATTCCTTTTTGTCACATAGAATCAGCAACAGTTGAATTAAACATTAAAAGATTTTTTAACTTAATAAAAGCACTATTTGAACTATCATTTAAAATAAAGTTTGATTTATAAGCATTTTCTAAATCAGCTAGATTTTTTTTAACTCCAGGAAAAGTTTCTTCTAAATGCTTTAATCAACCTTTAGCATCATTTTTATATTTATTATCTTTTAAATCATTTAAACTTTTATTTGCTAAACCATATAAAGTAGCTGTATCAGTACTATTTTTATCACCTAATAAACCTTCAATTTGTTTATTAACACTAGAATCTCAACCATTTTCATTTTTTGTTGGTAATTGTAACTTTTTATCTCTAATTGCTAATAAAATTCCAGCTGCTA
Source organism: Mycoplasma feriruminatoris (assembly GCF_000327395.2). Taxonomy (NCBI): domain Bacteria; kingdom Bacillati; phylum Mycoplasmatota; class Mollicutes; order Mycoplasmatales; family Mycoplasmataceae; genus Mycoplasma; species Mycoplasma feriruminatoris. The sequence continues at coordinate 530,807 of NZ_CP091032.1, read as the reverse complement.
AAAGATTATTGGTTTTATTAATAAGCTCTTGGTTATTTGAACTAATTCCGTTTCATTTTTGATTTCATTCTAATAAACTTTTTGAATCAATTTGAATATCTCCAAAATTAGTTAAAAAAAGTGAATTTTCATTTTTTACTTGTTCAGTTTTACAACTAATAGCTAAAACACTAGATGATGCAACTAGAGTTATTGCACTAAGTCAAGTTAAAAGCTTTTTCACTATTATCATCCTTTCTGTTGTTTTTAAAATGTGTTAAAAAAACACCTTTTTAAAATCACATATACTAATTAATTATAACTTAATTTAAAATAATTATTTATAATTATCGTTTACTTGTAATACTAATAAAATTACACTATCTACTAATTAACAAATAATTTTTTTAAAACTTATATAATTATAAATAAATAAAAGGAGATGAGAAAATGAATGACGAATTTCTTAAATTAAGAAAACAATTTCCTTTATTAAAAAACTATCCTAATCTAATTTATTTTGATAATGGTGCTACAACTTTAAAGCCAAACACTGTTATTAATGCTGAAATTAACTATTTAAAAAACATTTCAACAAACCCTCATTCAACTGATTATAAAATAGGTTATAAAGCTTTAGAAGTTTTAAATAATACAAGAGAAATTGTAAAAAAATTCATTAACGCAAATAAAACAAGTGAAATTGTTTTTACATCTGGAACTACTCAATCTATAAATATGATAGCTAAAGGTTTAATTAATTTAATTAATAAAGATGATGAAATTTTAATTACTAGTTTAGAACATTCATCAAATCTAGTTCCTTGAATTTGATTAAAACAAAAAACTAATGCAGTTATTAAAAATCTAGAATTAAACGATGAATTTGGAATTGATATAAATAAATTAGATCAAATAATTACTAGTAAAACTAAAATAGTTAGTTTTGCTCATATGAGTAATACAACAGGTTATACTAATGATGTAAAAAAAATAGTTCAAAAAATTAGAACAATTAATAAAAATGTGATTATTGTTGTTGATGTTGCTCAATCAATTGCTCATTTTAAAGTTGATGTAATAGATTGAGATGTAGATTTTATTGCTTTTTCAGCTCATAAAATGTATGGACCATTTGGAATTGGAATTTTATATGGTAAATATGAATGACTAGATAAACTAGAACCACTTAATTTAGGTGGTGGTAGTAGTTTAGCTATTAGTAAAGACTTTTCTAGTTATACTTTAAAAACACTACCTGAAAAACTAGAAGCTGGAACTTTAAATATTTCAGCAATTTGTAGTTTTAAAAAAGCTATTGAGTTTATTTTAAAAATAGGTATTGATAAAATACATTCATATGAAGCTAGTTTAAAACAATATGTTGTTAAAAAAATTAAAGAAAATCATTTAGATAAAAAGATTACTTTTTATAACTTAAATAACAATTCACCTTTATTATTGTTTAATGTTAATCAAATTAATGCTCAAGATATTTCTACTTTTTTAGATGTTAAATATAATATCACTAGTAGATCTGGAGCACATTGTGTTAGAAGATTAGAAGATGTTATTCATATAAAAACAGCATTAAGAATTAGTTTTGCAATTTATAATACAAAATCTGAAATTGATCAACTAATATTAGCATTAAAAAACACAGATAAATTTTTAGATATATACTTTTAAATATGATAGATATAAATAATGATTCTTTATTAAGAGAAATAATAATTAAACACTTTTTAAGCCCAACTAATAAAACTTTAACAAATAATAAAGATGCTATTATAAAAGAATTAAAATCTCAAACTTGTGCAGATCAATTAATTATTGAAATATTAATAGAAAATAATGTAATTAAATCTATGAAATTTGATGGATCAGCTTGTGCAATAGCAACAAGTTCTATTGATATTTTGATTAATAATTTATTAAACTTAGATACTAAAAAAGCAATTGAACTTATAAAAAACTATCAGAATTTTTTAATAACTGGAGATTTAGTAAATAAAGATCAATTAAATGAACTAGTTGTTATGAAAAACATTCATAAACAAAAAAACCGTATTTTATGTGCTAGTTTAGCTTTAAATGATCTTTTAGAAATATTAAATAAATATGAATAAAACTTTATTAAGAAAACAGTTATTAGAAAAAAGAAAAAATTTTGATTTAGATTATATAACTAGTAGTAATTTAATAATTACTAATAAAGTAATTGATTTTATTAAAGAACATAAATTTACTAAAATTTGTATTTTTTTATCAACTAAATATGAAGTTCAAACTATAAATATTATTAATTGATGTTTTAAAAACAATATTTTAGTTTATGTTCCAAAGATATTAAATGATAATAATATGAATATGGTTTTATTAGATAATAGTTATTTAAATAATTACAATAAGTTTAATATTTTAGAACCAACTAGTAATATAGTTGCTAGTTTAGATCAAATTGATTGTATTTTTACTCCACTTGTTGGATTTGATAAAAATCTCAACAGAATTGGAATGGGTAAAGGGTTTTATGATAAGTTTTTTAGTTTAAATAATTTTAGTTATTTAAAAGTTGGAATATGTTTTGATAAACAAAAAGTTGATCAAATACTAACACAAAGTAATGACATTAAACTAGATTATATTATTACTGAAAATGATATTTATAAATAAAAGGAGCTATATGAAATATACAATTAAAGATAATCTTTTTAAATCAGTAAATGCTGAGTGATTAGAAAAAACTCAAATTCCAAGTGATCGTTCTTCAATTGGAGAGTTTGTAGAACTTGATATTAATAATGAAATTATTATTAAAAAACTTGCAAAAAGCCTATTAAAAAAACAAACTCAAGGTTTATTAAAAGAAGCTAATTTAATTAACTTTACTAAGTTTTATTCTTTAACTAGTGATTTTGAATCAAGAAATAAAAATAACATTGAACCATTAAAAAAATATGTTTTTGAAATTTTAGATATTAAAGATCTAGATCAGTTAAATCAAATTTATACTAAATTTATTTATAGAAATTATTTATTACCTTTTAATTTTGATGTTTCTAATGATTTTTTAGATTCAAGTATTAAAACACTTTATCTAACAATTGCTTCTCACATTTTACCTGATAAAAGTCATTATGATGATAAACAAAAAACAACTATGTTTTATAAAGAGTTTAAATCAATGGTAAAAAAATTATTATTACCTTATTTTAATGATGTTAAAAAAGTTGATTTAATTATTAAACAAACTTTAGAATTTGATCAAATTATTGCTAAATACTCTTTAACTTCACTAGAAAAAGTACGTTATAATGAATTATACAAACCATATGATTATGACAAAATCGTTTTGCAAACTAAATATTTTGATTTAAATAACATTATTAAAGCTTTAATCAATCAACAAGTTGATAAAGTGATTTTTACAGATGATAATTTTGCAAATAATTTAGATCAAATCTTTAATACTAAAAATCTTGAATTAATTAAATCATGACTAGTAGTAATGTTAGTTGTTCGTTTTTCTAAATATTTAGATGAAAAAACTAGAATTTTAGCAAGTAAATATTCATTATTTGTAAGTGGTCAAAGCAAAGTTAAAGATAAAAATAAACATGCTTTAAACTTAGCTTTAGAATACTTTTCTATGCCTATTGGTTTATATTATGGTCAAAAATATTTAGGTTCTAAAGCTAAAAAAGATGTTGAACAAATGGTTTTACATATGATTCAAATTTATAAAAATAGATTAGAATCTAATACTTGATTATCTAAAGATACTATTAAAAAAGCTTTATTAAAATTAGATACACTAGGAGTACATATTGGATATCCAAGTGAAATTGAACCTTATTATACTGATTTAGTTTCAAATTCTAATAACTTAATTGAAACTGTTTTTAGTTTTAATGAAGTTATTAATAAATATGTTTTTAGTGAATATAAAAAACCAATTAATAAAAACTATTGAAGTATGGCTCCATATCAAGTTAATGCTTATTATCATCCAATGTATAATCACATTGTTTTTCCTGCTGGAATTTTACAAGGCTCATTTTATTCAATAAATCACTCAACATCACAAAATTATGGAGGAATTGGAGCTGTTATTGCTCATGAAATTTCTCATGCATTTGATAACAATGGTGCTAATTTTGATGAAAATGGTAATTTAAAAATGTGATGAACACAAGAAGACTTTGAAAAATTCAAACAAAAAACTCAAAAAATGATTGATCTTTTTGATGGTAGAGAAATTGAGTATGGTAAATGTAATGGAGCTTTAACAGTTAGTGAAAATATTGCTGATGCTGGTGGAATTAGTTGTGCTTTACAAGCAGCACAATTAGAAAAAGATTATGATGCTAAAGAGTTTTTTATTAACTGAGCAAGAATTTGAAAATCTAAATACAAACAACAAACTGCTTTAAGATTATTAGAAACTGATCCTCATGCTCCAACTGAACTAAGAGCAAATATTCAAGCTGCAAATCACGAAGAATTCATTAAGGCATTTGACATTCAACCAGAAGATAAAATGTATATTTCAAAAGAAAAAAGAGTAAAAATTTGATAATTTAATCAAATTTTTAAAACACATTTAATAATTTTATAATAAGAAATTAGTAGATACACTGATTTTATAAGTACTTGTTTATTCAACTGTTTTTAATCATTATTTATTCAATTAAATTAGTTTGTATTATTACTGCAAAACAAATTTATTAGTAAAATATTAAAGTAAAAGGAGTAATATGATTAAAGTAAATTTAGATCATACAAATATTAATTTAGAACAAGTTGTAGATCTTAACAAAATTAAACAAGTACATCAAATGATTTTTAATAAAACTGGTAAAGGAAATGATTATTTAGGTTGATTAAACTGACCAGTTGATTTTGATAAAACTGAATATGAACAAATGAAAAAAGTAGCTAAAACTTTAAGAAATAAAATTCAAGCTTTAGTTGTAATTGGAATTGGTGGTTCATATTTAGGATGTAGAGCTGCTGATGAAATGATCCGTGGATTATATCATCAAGACAAAGTAGAACTAATTTATGCTGGAAACACAATGTCTTCAACTTATATTTATCAATTAGTTGAATATTTAAAAAATAAAGATTTTGGAATTTGTGTAATTTCAAAATCAGGAACTACTACTGAACCTGGAATTAGTTTTAGAGTATTTGAAAAATTATTAGTAGATAAAGTTGGAATTAATAAAGCAAAAGAATTAATTGTTGCAATTACAGATAAAAACAAAGGTGCTTTAAAACAACTAGCAGATCAAAAAGGATATCAAAGATTTGTTATTCCAAATGATATTGGTGGAAGATTTTCAGTTTTAAGTCCAGTTGGAATTTTTCCTTTACTAGTTAGTGGAATAGATACAGATAAAATTTTTGCTGGGGCTTTAAAAGCAAAAAACCAATTAGTAAGTGATGATTTAACTAATGATGCTTATAAATATGCTGCAATTAGAAATTATTTATACAATAAAGGTTATAAAACTGAAGCTTTAGTTAGTTATGAATTACAATTACAAATGCTAACTGAATGATGAAAACAATTATTTGGTGAATCAGAAGGAAAAGAAAATAAAGGTTTATTACCAAGTAGTATGATTTTTTCAACAGATCTTCATTCTTTAGGTCAATGAGTCCAAGAAGGACCTAGAGATGTAATGTTTGAAACAATTATTAAAATTAATAAACCAACTTATGATATCAATGTTCCAATTGATAATGATAATTATGATGGATTAAATTATTTAACAAATAAAACATTTCATGAAATTAACCAAACTGCTTTAAAAGGAGTAATTCAAGCTCACTCAATAACAGGAAATATGCCAAACATTGTTTTAGAATTTGAAAAAATGGATGATGAACAATTTGGATATTTAGTTTACTTTTTTGAATTAAGTTTAGCTATGAGTGCTTATTTATTAGATGTTAATCCATTTAATCAACCTGGAGTTGAAGTTTATAAATACAATATGTTTAAACTATTAGAAAAACCAGGAATTAAATAAGAGGTAGTTTATGGAACCGATTATTACAAAATCAAATCAAAAATTAGATGATTCATATAAAGCAGCATTAATTTTAATTATTATTGGATGTAGTTTTACATTATTATGAGCAATATTTTCAATGTTTAGTTTAATTGTTGGAAGTGCTAGTGTTAGTGCTGCTGCTAATAGTTATCCAATCGTTCCAACTAATCATGATATTTATATACCTAGAAACCATGTTAGTGGTATAGTTTATCTTTCTTTAACTGCTAGCATCTTATTAATTATTGCTTCAATTCCAACATTAATAACAATAATATTTGCTGCTAAATCATTAAAATATAAAACTTATAAATACAAAGTTGTTTGTGGAGTAATGAGAATAATTTTTGGTTTATTATTTGGAATTATTGGTGGAGTGTTTGCACTAACAATAAGTAAAAAAGATCAAAAACAAGAAAACAAAATAACTGTTGAAGATTTAAAATAACTATAAAATAAAAGTTGTTAATCAATTATTATCACTTGATTTAATAAAAATGTTTTTAAAAAGACATTTTAACTATTAATAGGAGGTAGTTAATGGAACCAAATATTATAAGACCAAATCAAAAACTAGATGAAACATATAAAATAGGATTAATTTTAATTGTTGTAGGATGTGCAATTACATTGATTTTGCCTATACTTAATCTTTTGTTTCTTATTGCTTATGCACCAGTAATAATCACATTAATTTTTGCTATTAAGTCATTAAAATATCAGACCTATAAATACAAATTAGTTTGTGGGATTATGGGAATAATTTTTGGTACAGTACTTGGAATTGTTGGTGGAATATTACTACTAATATCAGATAAAACAGATCAAGATGATGTAATAATCATTAAACAAAAAGATTTAAAATAACTATCAAAATTATTTAAAACTTGAAAAACTATTAATTAATTATTTTTATTTGATTTTATAAAAATGTATTTAAAAAACATTTTAACTATTAATAGGAGGTAGTTAATGAATCCATATATGATAAATCCAAATCAAAAACTAGATGATACATATAGATCAGGACTAATTTTGATTATTATTGGATGTAGTTTTGCAATACTTACATTACTTCTTGCAATACCAGCAATAATCACTTTAGTATTTGCTATTAAGTCATTAAAATATCAAACTTATAGATATAAAATAGTTTGCGGAGTTATGGGATTAATCTTTGGTTTTTTACTTGGAATTATTGGTGGAATATTACTACTAATATCAGATAAAACAGATCAAGATGATGTAATTATCATTAAACAAAAAGATTTAAAATAATATAAAAGAAAAGAGTTGATGATATGATAGATAACAAAACATTAAAATGATTAAGTGAAAAACAAATTATATTAGATCAATTTATTCAAAATAAATGAAATTTTAAATCTGACAAACCTTTATTAGATAAAAAACTAACAGCTTTTTTAGTTGAACTTGGTGAATATGCTAATGAAGAAAGAAGTTTTAAATATTGATCTAATAAAAAACCATCAGATTTAGAAATTCAATTAGATGAATATATTGATGGAATTCATTTCATTATTAGTGTTGGAAATCAAATCAATTATAATTTTGAACAATTTAACTATAGTTTTTTAAATAAAGATTCTATTATTGAAGTTTATTTTGAAATTATTAGTTGTTTAAATGATTTTATAAAGGATAATAATAATATAAACTACTCTAATTTGTTAAATGCATTTTTAAATATTTGTCAAATTAAAAACTATACTCAAGAACAAATTATTAATGCATATAATATTAAAAATGAAATTAATTTTCAAAGACAAAATAATAATTATTAATACTTAAATATTAATAAATAGGAAGAATTTATGGAAGTAATTAGCTCGGTCTCTAACCCAAGGATCAAAGAAATTTTAAAATTAAAAGATAGAAGACATAGAAATAAACAAAAACTATTTATTGTTGAAGGTTTTCATATGATTATGGAAGCTTATAATGATAAAATTATTAAAACTTTATTAGGAACTAATAAAGCTTTACAAGTTTTAAAAGATGAAATTCCAAACATTGAAGAAGTGATTGAAATTTCAGATAATGTTGCTAAAAAAATTAGTGAAACTGTAACAAGTCAACAGATTTTTGCAATTTGTAGTATGCCTGAAAATACTAAAATAGATTTTGAAAATAATATTTTATTATTAGATCAAATTCAAGATCCAGGCAATTTAGGAACATTAATTAGAAGTGCTGCTAGTTTTAATTTTAAAACCGTGATTGCTTCACCAAATAGTGCAAATTTTCATAATCAAAAAGTTTTAAGATCAACTCAAGGTAATTTGTTTCAAGTTAACTTAATTAATGAATATTTAGTTAAAGTAATTAATCAATTACATGATAATAACTACATTATTATTGGTACTTCACTTCATGATGATAGTAAACCTTTAAGTAAAGTTAAATTTGATTCAGATGATAAATATGCTTTAATTATTGGAAATGAAGCTAAAGGGATCTCACCAGAATTATTAGATTTAATTGATCTAAACGTTAATATTGAAATGGCAGAAGACGTTGATAGTATTAATGCAGCTGTGGCTGGTTCTATTATTATGTATCAAATTAATAATGCTAAATAGTTTATTAATAATTAGTAAAGTTCGAGAATTTCTCGAACTTTTTTTATTTAATATCAATTCTTTTTTTATATTAAAAATCTAAAATTCTTTTTTAAAGTTAAAAAATATTGCTTATTAAAAATAAGCTACAAAATATTATTTTTTATATAATAGAATATAAGCAAAGGAGAAAGCATATGTACAAATTTAAAGCACTTTTAAATGGTGAACTATTTGATAATAATAAAGAATTAGAAATTATTAATCCTGTTGATTTTAGTACTGCTGGTGTTGTTGTTAGTTTATCTAAACAAGATATTAATAATGCCTTTTTAGCAGCAAAAACCAGTCAAAAAGCTTGAGAAAATACTGATCTAGAAAAAAGAATTGAAATTCTAGATAAATGAAAAAAGCTAATTGATAAAAACAAAGAAGAATTAGCACAAATCATTATGAGTGAAACTGCTAAACCTTATAAAGATTGTTTAACTGAAGTAATTAGAAGTGTTGAATATATTGATCAAACTTTTTATGAAGTAAGAAATTTAAAAACTTTAATTATAGATGGATCTAAGTATGGTGCTAAAAACAAAATTGGAACTTTTATGAGAGTTGCAAAAGGAGTCGGAGTTGCTATTAGTCCATTTAACTATCCAATTAATTTAGCTGTTTCAAAAATTTTTCCTTGTTTGGTTACTGGAAATACAATTGTATTTAAACCAGCTACTCAAGGAAGTTTAATTGGAGCAAAACTAGGTGAACTTGCTTATCAAGCTAATTTACCAGAAGGAATTTTTAACGTTGTTACTGGTAGAGGAAGAGAAATTGGTGATGATATTGTTACAAATAAATTAGCTGATTTTATTTCATTTACTGGAAGTGTTGAAGTTGGAAAACACTTATTACAAATTTCATCAACTAAAGATGTTGTTTTAGAATTAGGTGGAAAAGATCCAGCAATTGTTTTAGATGATTTAGATTTAGAAAAATATGCAAAAGAAATTATTAGTGGTGCTTTTAGTTATTCAGGTCAAAGATGTACAGCTATTAAAAGAGTAATTACAACTGATAAAATAGCTGATAAACTAACTCCTATTTTAAAAGAAAAAGTTAATAAATTAACTGTTGGTTTACCAAAAGATAACTGTGATATTACTCCTTTAATTGATCAAAAAACAGCTGATTTTGTAACTGGTTTAATTGATGATGCAAAACAAAAAGGTGCTAAAATTTTAGTTGGAGATAAACAAGAAAAAAACTTAATTTATCCAACTTTAGTAGATTATGTTACAACTGATATGAGATTAGCTTGAGAAGAACCATTTGGACCAGTTTTACCAATTATAAGAGCAAATGATGTTGATGAAATGATTGACATAGCAAATAAATCTAATTTTGGTCTACAAGCTAGTGTTTATACAAAAAATCTTGATCAAGCTTTAACTGTTGCTCAAAAACTAGAAGTTGGAACAGTAAATATTAATGGAAAATCTCAACGTGGACCAGATGTCTTTCCGTTTTTAGGAGTTAAAGATTCTGGATTTGGTGTTCAAGGAATTGTTGATACTTTATTATTTTCAACTAGATATAAAGGAATAGTAATTAATAATTAATAATTAAAAAATCCAAGCTTTTAATATTGCTTGGATTTTTATTTTTATAAAAATATAAACTTATTTTTTCTTAATTTCATGACCACCAAAACCATTTCTTAAACTAGAAACAACTTTACCTGAAAAAGTGTCTTCTAATTTACTTCTCTGGCGCATAATTACAGATAAAGCAATAACTGGAGCTGGTGTGTTTTGTTCTAAAGCTTGTTGAACTGTTCAAAGTCCTTCTCCATTCATATCAACTTGTCCAGTTAAACTTTCTAGTTTAGGATCGTTTTTAAACGCATCAATCATTAGTTCAATTAATCAAGATCTAATAACACTTCCATTGTTTCACATTAAACTAACTTTTTGAAAATCATAATCAAATTCAGAATTATTTAAAATCTCATAACCTTCACCAATTGCTTGCATCATTCCATATTCAATTCCATTATGAACCATTTTACAAAAATGACCACTACCAACTTTTCCAGTATGTAAAAACCCATTTTCAACACATAAAGATTTAAAAAACTCATTTAATGGTTCTATAGCTTTTTTATCAGCTCCAACCATCATACAAGCTCCATTTAAAGCACCACTAACTCCACCACTAATACCACAATCAATAAAATGTACATTTTTTTGTTTTGCAATTTCGTATCTTTTTATTGAATCTTTATAAAATGAATTTCCTGAATCAATAATAGTATCACCACTAGATAAATATGATAAAACTTCATCAAAACAATCTTGAGTGATTTTTCCGTTTGGTACTAATAACATAATAACTCTTGGAGTTGGAAGACTTTTTACTAGTTCAGCTATACTATTTGCTGTTTTTATATTTTTTTGGTTTAGTTTTTCATACATTGATTTATTTAAATCATATCCAATTACTTCATAATTATTATTTTTAATATTTTGAATTAAATTGAATCCCATTTTACCTAAACCAATTAATCCAATTTGTATCATTAATATTCTCCTATTTTTAAATTTGTAAAAAATTCATATATTTGATCAATAGTGTTTAGTTGTTTTGTAAGTTGTTCTACTTTATTAATATCTTCAAATAAAATTGCTATAGTTTGTAACATTTCTAATTGTTTATCACCTAATAAACTTAATCCAATAATTCAATTAACTTTTTCATTATCTCAATTCATAGTTTTGTTTAGTTTAACTATAATAATTCCTTGGTTTTTTATAAACTTTTCACCAGTTAAACTACCATGTGGTATTGCTAAATAATTACCAATTGCAACACTTGCTAATTGATCTCTTTGTTTAATAAAATCTATATATTCCTTATCAATATAGTTTAGTTCAACCATTTTTGATCCAACAAATTCCATAGCTTTATTTTTATCTTTAAAACTATCAACTATAAAAACACAATCTTTACTTTTTATCATTATTATCCTTTTTATTTTTTAACAATTCATTTTTAATTGGATCATATATGTTAGGTCCTAAAAATTTATCTACTCCAAAAACATAAGCATTAGGTGATTTTTCTTTTGCAAATTCTACAAAATTATTCATTGTAATTACTACATCAATTTGATTAGTTAAATCTTTAACAGCACAATTTGAAACATTAACATCAATTTGATTATCTTTAACTCATTTTTTTAAAATACCAGCTGCCATAGCTGAAGAACCAACCCCAGCATCACAAGCTACAACTATATTTTTTACTTTACTTCAATCAAATTGATTATTTGAGTTGTTATTTTGTTTTTGATTAGAATTTTGTTCGTTGTTAAATTTAACTCCATCATCACCAACTTCAACTCCCATAACAACACTATTATGTTTTTTCTTAAATTTCATAATTAATGATGCAACTAAGAATGAAACTATAGCACCACTAAACACAGCTAATACATTTATAGCTATTCTATAACCTGATCCTGCTACTGAAATAACTGAAATCAAACTGCCTGGAGAAATTGCAGCAGTAGCTCCACCTGCTAGTAATTTAACAATTGATAAACTAGTAAATGCTCCTGAAATGGTTGCTAAAATCATAATTGGCTCACTTAAAATATAAACATAGTGAACTTCATGAATTCCACCAATTAATTGAATAAGACTTGCTCCTGAAGCAGCACCTCTTTGTTGTTTTCTTCAAACAACATAAGCAATTAACAATCCAAATCCAGGACCTGGATTACCACCAACCATAAAAAATCCACTAAATCCTTTTAATTGAACTTCTTGTAAACCTATTGGTATCATTACTCCTCAGTTTAAGGCATTATTTAAAAATACTGATCTTAATGGTTCAGTAAATATTGACATAAACGGGAATAATCAAGGTAATTTTGTAAATAAATTAATTATTTGTATCATCACTCAACTAATTGAATACATCACAAATGGTCAAATTCAAAAAATTGATAAACCAAACATAATTGCAAAACCAGCTAATGAAAAGTTTCTTACTAACATTTCAAATCCAGGTTTTATTCTATTTATGTATAATATTTCAACTTTTTTAGTTATATAAACAAATAATGGAGAAATTATCATAGCAGCAACTATCTGATTAGGTGCTCCAGCTTTACCAACTGTTCCTTCTGCAAATTTTCAGTCAGCCATTAATGTTTTATATAAAAAATCATTTCCTATGATTGCACAAACTACTAAAAACGAAGCTAACATCCCACCTCTAGTCTTATAAATCATATTTCCAGCAGTATAAGCAACTAAAACAGGAATCAATCACTTCATAGTAGGACCTACTAATTGACCAAAAGGTTCAAAGTTAAATCATCCAGTAGCAACTCATTTACCATCAACATATTTTCCTAAAAACATAGCTGTAATTAAACCTCAAGCAATTAAAATACTTACAGTAGGCATAATCATTCCAGCCATAAAGCTTCCGATTTTTTGAATTTGTCTTTTAACTTTATTTTTAGAAAATTTAGCATTTTGTACTAAAGATTTGTCAATATCTGTTTTAGTATTAAAAAAGCCTATTTTCTTTTTTAAATTCATTATCTTCACTTCCTTTCAATATTTTTATAACAAAACTAAAAGTTGTATAACTAAGATTAAAAAGAAAAAATAATTTTTCTAATACTTATATAAAATCGATATTTTAAAAATAATATTTTATTTGTAAAATTGATATGATAATTTCTTAAGTATTTAATTTTAATTGCTTTAGAATAAATATAATTATTATAGTAAGTGTTCTTAGAATAGGAGATATATGGCTGAAAATAAAAAATATGATGAATCAGCGATTCAGGTTTTAGAAGGACTAGAAGCAGTTAGAAAAAGACCAGGAATGTATATTGGTTCAACTGATAATAGAGGATTACATCATTTAGTATGAGAAATAGTAGATAATGCTATTGATGAAGCTTTAGCTGGATTTTGTACTCAAATTGATGTTGTTTTAGAAAAAGATAACTCAATTACAATTATAGATAATGGAAGAGGTATTCCAACTGGTATGCATAAAACAGGAAAATCAACTCCTGAAGTGATTTTTTCAGTTTTACATGCTGGAGGAAAATTTGATAGTACAGCTTATAAGTCAAGTGGTGGATTACACGGAGTTGGATCTAGTGTAACTAATGCTTTATCAAAAAGATTTAAAGCAACAATTTATCGTGATAAAAAGATTCATGAAATTGAGTTTAGAAATGGTGGTAAATTAGAAAAACCTTTAACTTTTATAGCAAATACTTACAAAACAGGTACAACTATTAATTTCTTACCAGATGATACTATTTTTAGTAATACTAAATTTAACTTTTCTTTAATTAGTGAAAGATTAAAAGAATCAGCCTTATTAAACTCAGGATTAAAAATTACTTTATCAGATCTAATTTCTAATAGATATGTTGAATATCAATTTCAAGATGGATTAGTTGAATTTGTAAAAGAACTAGTTGATGATAAAAAACCAGTTACAGATATTATTACTATTAATAATGAAAGTAAAAATATTATTGCTGAAATTGCTTTACAATACACAGAAGATGACAATGAAATTATTTTAGGATTTGCAAATAATGTAAAAACTATTGATGGTGGAACTCATTTAGTTGGATTTAAATCAGGTTTAATTAGAGCAATTAATGATTATGCAAAAGATCAAAAAATCTTAAAAGATAAAATTAAATTAGATTCAAATGATCTAAGAGAAGGTTTAGTAGCTATTGTTACAGTTAAGATTCCTGAAAATCTAATTGAATATGAAGGACAAACTAAATCTAAATTAGGAACTTCTGATGCTAAAGTTGTAGTTGAACAAATAGTTTATGAATTTATGAGCTATTGATTAATAGAAAATAAAGTTTTAGCAAACAAAATTATTGAAAATGCTTTAATTAGTCAAAAAGCAAGATTAGAAGCAAAAAAAGCAAGACAAGCAATTAAAAGTGTTAAAGGTAAAAAGAACGTTAATAAAATGATGTTAGGTAAACTAACACCAGCTCAAGGTAAAAAAAGAGAACTAAATGAATTATATTTAGTCGAAGGAGATTCAGCTGGTGGTAGTGCTAAATCTGGACGTGATAGAAACTTTCAAGCGATTTTACCACTAAGAGGTAAAGTAATAAACTCAGAAAAAGCAAAACTAATTGATTTATTAAAAAATGAAGAAATTCAATCAATTATTAATGCTATTGGAGCTGGTGTTGGAAAAGATTTTGATATTTCAGATATTAATTATGGAAAAATCATTATCATGACTGATGCAGATACTGATGGAGCTCATATTCAGACTTTATTATTAACATTTTTTTACAGACATATGAAAGATCTTATTGTTCATAAAAAAGTTTATATTGCTTTACCACCTTTATATAAAATTACTTTTAATGATAAAAGTTTTATTTATTTATGAGATGAAGAAGAATTATTAGAATTTAATAAAACTAATAATAAAAAATATGAAATTCAACGTTATAAAGGTTTAGGAGAAATGAATGCTGATCAGTTATGACAAACTACAATGGATCCTAAAAATAGAAAAATTATTCAAGTTACAATTTCTGATGGTTTATTAGCTGAAAAAATGTTTAAAACCTTAATGGGTGATGATGTTGAAAAACGTAAATTATGAATTCAAGAAAATGTTAAATTCACTTTAGAAGATGATCAAATACAAGTTATAGAAATGGAAAAATAAAATGTCAGATAAAACAGAAATTATTTTATATCCATTAGAAGAATTATTAGGTAATAGATTTAGTAGGTATGCAAAATACATTATTCAAGAAAGAGCTTTACCTGATGTTAGAGATGGATTAAAACCAGTTCAACGCCGTATTTTATATGCAATGAGTCAATTGAATTTAACATTTGATAAACCATATAAAAAATCAGCAAGAGTTGTTGGAGAAGTAATTGGTAAATATCACCCACATGGAGATACTTCTATTTATGATGCAATGGTAAGAATGTCTCAGTGATGAAAAGTAAATATTCCACTAGTTGATATGCAAGGAAATAATGGATCAATTGATGGTGATTCTGCTGCTGCTATGCGTTATACTGAAGCAAGATTAACTAAAATTTCAAATCTTTTATTAGAAGATTTAGAAAAAAATACAGTTGTATTTTCACCAAATTTTGATGATAGTGAAACTGAACCAACAGTTTTACCTAGTTATTTTCCAAATATTTTAGTAAATGGAGCTACTGGAATTGCTGCTGGATATGCAACAAATATGCCACCTCATAATTTAAATGAAATTATAGATGCAACAATTAGTATTATTAAAAATCCAAATATTAATATTGATCAAATTTTAAAAATAGTTAAAGGTCCTGATTTTCCAACTGGAGCTATTATTCAAAACAAACAAGGAATTAGAGAAGCTTTTTTAACTGGTAAAGGTAAAGTTATTATTAGTAGTAAATGACATCAAGAAAAAAATAATATTGTAATTGATGAAATTCCATATGAAGTAGTTAAACAAGATCTAGTTAGAAAAATTGGTGATGTAATTGACAATAATCCTAATTTAGGAATTAAAGAAATTAGAGATGAAACTGATAGAAAAGGTTTAAGAATTGTTATTGAATTAAATGAAAAAGCTAACTTAGAAACTGTTAGAAAGTTTTTATTTAAATCAACTTGACTAAGTGTTTCATATAACTATAACAATATTATTATTGTTGATAAACAACCAAAACAACTAGGTTTAATTGAAATAATTAAAGCTTATATTTCTCACTATAAAGAAGTATTTATAAAAAGAACACAATTTAATTTAAATAAAGCAAATAATCGTTTAGAAATAGTTAATGGATTAATTAAAGCTTTATCAATTTTAGATGAAGTTATTAAAGTAATTAGAAAATCAGAAAATAGATTAGATGCAATTAATAACTTAGTTTTAAAATTTGATTTTTCAACAAACCAAGCAACAGCTATTGTTGATATGAGGTTATATAGATTAACTTCAACTGATGTAAATAAACTTTTATTAGAAAAAACTGAACTTATTGAAAAGATTAAAAAATATGAATTAATTTTAAACAATAATCAAGTTTTAGATAATGAAATTATTTCTAGACTAGAATTAGTAAAACAAGAATTTAAAGTTAAAAGAAAATCTCAAGTTGATGATTTAATTGAAAATCTTGATGTTGATCAAAAAGAAGTAATTGTTGAAAAAGAAATTAATTTATGAATTTCAAAAGATGGTTATATTAAAGTTATTGATAATAATGTTTTAAGTAAAAATGAAATGTCTTTATTTGGTAAAAAACCAAATGATATGTGAATTAGTCAAGGAGTTTGTTCTAATTTAGATCATTTAATTTTAATTTCAGATCAAGCAAATTACTATTCTATACCAGTTTATAAAATCCAACAAAGTAAATGAAAAGAACAAGGTGTTCATATAAATAGTGTTGCTACAACTCAACCAAATGAAACTATTATTAATGCTTTTGTATTAAAAGAATTTACAAATTCAACTCAACACTTATTATTAGTTACTAAAAATGGTCTAATTAAAAGAACACAAATTTCAGATTTAGAAACTAAGATTTTTAATAAATCATTTAAAATAATGAAAATTAGTGATGATGATAGTTTAGTTTATGCTGATTTAGTTAGTTCAAAAACTAGTTATTGTTCTATTGTTACAAAAAACGGTTATGCAGTTAGATACAATATTGAAGATATTCCAGTTCAATCAACTATTTCAAAAGGAGTTAAAGCAGCTAATTTAAAAGATGATTATATTATTAGTGCTTTAAGCTTAGATAATAATAAAGATATTTTAATTTTTACTAATAAAAATAATTATAAAAAACTTGATCAAAATCTAATTCCAATTTATATAAGACCAAAAAAAGGAACTAGAATTTTAGTTGAAAAAAAGAAAAACAAAGAAGAAGTTTTATTTGGTTTTGCAACAAGTAATGATATGGTTGTTTCTATTTTAGATCAAAATGATCAAATCATAGATATTAATGTAAATGATTTAAAACATACTGATTTAGAACATAATAGTTTAGCTTTAAATATTGATCAAATTTCATATATAAGTATTAAACAATTAATTAGATCAATAGCTTATGATCAACCTGCTTTATCAAATAATTTAACTCAACAAGATGATGAAGATCAAGAAGAAGTTAAACCTAAATTTAATAAACCTGTAAGTGAACGTATTATTGTTTCAAAAGATGTTAAAAATCAAGCTATTAATAATGCAAAACAAGTTCACGGTACTGATTTAAGCTCTTATTTAGATGATATTTCTTCATTATTATCAAAAGTAGATCATTCTAATAAAAAAGATAAAAAAACTAAACAACTAGATTTTGAAGACTTTTTTGATAATAGTGATGAAGAAGAATAATTAACTAGAATATGAAAAAGACTAGATATAATTCCCCCGAACCCCATATTCCGGACTAAAAATCCAGGAAGTGGGGTTTTTATATGGCTAAATGAAGCTTAGAAAAAAAATTAAAAATTGTCAAAGAAGCTAAAAGACTTAATGTTAAAAATAGCACCTATTTGGCAGACAGGCATAATGTCTCGGCTAATACTTTAAAGGGTTGAATTTACAAATATGAAATGTTTGGAATAGAAGCGCTTACCCACAAGAAAACAAAACCTCATTATAGTTTGGAAGCAAAACAAGAAATAGTATTATATAAACTTAAAACTAAAGAATCATACAGGGAAGTTGCAAAAAAATTTAATATTATACATTCATCAACTATAGCTGGTTGAGTTAAAAAGTATAAAGAAAATGGAATTTTAGGGTTAAATAATAATATAGGAAGACCTAAAAAATTATGAAAAACTCTAAGAAAAACCAGTTAAAAAAAAGAAAACAAAAATAACAACTAATAATGAAGATAGAATAAAACAATTAGAAGAAGAAGTTGAATACTACAAATTAGAGGTTGAATTCTGAAAAAAGTTAAACACCTTGTTGACAGAAGAAGAATCAACAAGGAAAAAACAAAAGTAATTTTAGAAATGCTAAAAACTCACAAAAAAGCTAAAGTTTCTATTCTTTTAAAAATAGCAAAATTACCTAAATCCTCTTTTATGAATGAAAAAGAAATTAGAAAATTCAATAGATAAGGATATGGAATTAAAAAATATAATTGTTGATATATTCAACAAATCATTTGAAAGATATGGCTATAGACGGCTAAAAATGACCTTAAAATCAATGGGATATATTGTGAATCACAAAAAAATTTTAAGGCTAACTAAAGAACTTGGTATTCAGTGTGTCAAATTTAGAACAAAGAACAGAAGATATAGTTCTTATAAAGGAATTGTTGGGAAAATCGCAGACAATGTTTTAAAAAGAAATTTTTCTTCAACAGAAGCAAACAGAGTTTGATGTACTGATGTAACAGAGTTTAAAGTTAATGGTCAAAAACTATATCTGTCACCAATTATTGATCTTTATAACAGTGAAATTATTTCATATTCAATTCAATCTAGACCTAACTTAAACCTAACTAATTCAATGCTAAAAAAAGCGCTTAAGAAGGTTAAAAATACAAATGGTTTAGTAATTCATTCTGATCAAGGATTTCATTATCAGCACATGAGTTGAGTAAGTACGCTAGAAGAAAATAACATAATACAAAGTATGTCTAGAAAAGGTAATTGCTTAGATAATGCTATTATAGAAAATTTTTTTGGTTTATTAAAACAAGAAATTTATTATGGTGAGAAATACAATTCAATAGAAGATTTAACTAAAGCAATACATAAATATATTTATTGGTTCAACAATATAAGAATAAAAGAAAAATTAAAAGGATTGTCTCCTGTACAATTCAGAAAACAATCCTGTTATAATATTGAAAATTTTTAGTCCGTGTTTAAGGTAGCGGGGAGAATCTAGTCTTTTTATTTGTATTATATTTACCAAGATATTACATTTTTTCTAGTCTTTTTAAAATTTCAATAAATTCTGGATTAGACAATAATTCATCTGCGTTCTTTTTAACTTCTCTATCAATTTCTTCTTTGGTTTTTTTAGGTGCATCAACAATTAGAAAGTTGTCAATATCTCATTTATCTTTTTTAGTTTCTTTTTTCATTGCTAATCTTCCTTTGTTTATATTAGTTTATCATTTTTTATTAATTATTTAAAAATGAAGATATGCAAAATAAAATACGAAATAAAGAATGACACTTGTGTATTCTAAATATTTCATTCGAATAAATATTTTATTAAGTAAAGATCTGTAAATGATAGAATTAAAGTGTACTAACAACTTATTGGAGGTTGTATGAATATTTCTTATCAGCCACTTTGAAATTTATTAGAAACTAGAAAAATTAACAAAAGAGATTTTTTAAAAATTACAAATATATCTAGTTCTTGTTATAAAAATTTAGTTAAACAAAAAGATGTAAATTTAACTGAAATAGTTAAAATTTGTGATGCTTTAAATTGTGATTTTAAAGAAGTTTTTTCACTTAATAAAGAAAAACAAACACTAAATAGCGTTGTTAAATGAGTTGGAGGTAAAAAACAAATCCAACAAACAATTCTTGATTTTATTCCTAATCAATTTAGCAACTATATTGAACCTTTTGTAGGAGGAGCTGCTATTTTATTTGCTCTACAACCTACAAACGCTATTATTAATGATTTAAACGATGAACTAATTAATATTTATAATGTAATTAAAAATGATCCTTTAAAACTAATAAGATTACTAGAAAAACATAAAAAAAATCATAGTGAAGAATATTTTTATCAAATTAGAAATTTAGATAGAACTAAACAATATAGCAAGTTATCTGATGTTAAAAAGGCTGCTAGAGTACTTTATTTAAACAAAACTTGTTTTAATGGTTTATATAGAGTAAATAAAGATGGTTATTTTAATACTCCTTTTGGTAAATATAAAAACCCTAGTATTGTTAATAAAGAAAATCTTTTAAATGTTTCTAAGTATTTAAATGATAATAACATTCAAATTCTAAATAGAGACTATAAAGAAGTTTTAAAACTAGCACAACCTGGAGATTTTATATATCTAGATCCACCATATATGCCAATTAGTGAGTCATCTTCATTTACTAGTTATACTGAAAATGGTTTTGATATTAAACAACAAATAGAATTAAAAGAACAATGTGATCTTTTAACACAAAAAAATATTAAGTTTTTATTATCAAATTCTGATTGTCAATTTATTAGAGATCTATATAAAGATTATGAAATTTATGTTGTTAAAGCAAAAAGATCAATTAATAGTAAGGCTGATAAACGTGGTCATATAAACGAATTATTAATAAGTAATTATAAAAAGGAATTATAAAATAACAAATGGATTCATTTACAAATAATGCATGAGAAAAACTATTTAAAGATCTTAATGTTTTAGAAGAAATTAAACAACACGGGACTTTTATTATTAGTGCTGAACAAATTAAAAAGTATAGAGAACCTAGATTAATGGCTAAATTTGATAGTTATGATAATTTACCACAAATTTTTAAAGACAATAATATAAGTTTTTTACCAATTAATAATGGTGAATACATTCTATCTAATTTTGATCTATACGAACAATTACCTGAAACTAAATTTTTAAAAACTAATATTATAAAAGTTAATAATAAATACACAACTATTAGCATTGCAGATATATCTTCAGAATCTAAAGTTTTAAATACTATACAAACATTTAAAATACTAGATGATTTTTTAGAAGACAATGACTTTGTTTCTACTTTTAGTGGGAAAATGAGAACTGATCCTTTTAATTTTTGAATTAATACTAAAAATTCTACACCTAACAAAATTAAAGTAAATGTTAAAAAGGTTCAATGTGAAATTGATGCAGGATTAGAAAATGATCATTTTATTGTCATAATAGAAGCTAAAAATTCAGAACCAAAAGATTTTAATATAAGACAATTATATTATCCATATAGATATTGATTAAGTAAAACTAATAAACCAATAAGACTTGTATTTTGTACTTATAAAAATAATGAAATTACATTATATGAATATAAATTTCTAACTCCTGATTATTATTCTTCTATAGAATTAGTAAAGTTTAAAAAATATAGTTTAGAACAAGAATAATTAAGTTAAGAAGTCTTTTATTAGACTTCTTTTTTTTTATTTAAAATTTTAACTTAAATATAAAGATCATTTTTTTATTTTATAATTCTTAATTTTATTAAGCATTAAATTAATGTTTGTTGGTATTATTAAAATAGATTTTAAACTATTAAAGGAATAACTTTATGGAAGAACAAATAAAGATCAGAGGTTATTTATCTAAGTTTTTATATAAATCTAATTCATGAGCTTTAGCTATTTTTATAAGTGAAGAAAATAATAAAAAAACAATAAAAATTAAAGGTGAAATTAGTGATTTAAAACCTAAAGTTTTATATGAACTTACAGGTAGTCTTACAAATCATTTAAAATATGGAACAAGCTTTGAAGTTTCTAGTTATACTTTAGCAAACATTAATAATGAAGAACAAATTATTAACTTTTTAAAATCAGATGTTTTTCCTGGCATTGGTAATCTAACAGCAACTAAAATCGCTAAACTTTATACAAATAACTTCATTCAAGAAATTTTAAATAATAAAGAAGAGTTTTTTAAAATAAAAGATGTTAGTAAAGACAAATTAGAACTTATCTATAACAAGATTAAAGAAATTAATGAACAAAACTGATTAAGAATTGAATTTATTAATCATAATTTAAGTTTAAAAATATTAGATAAATTAAAAAAATATGTTGAAGATGAACATGAGTTAAAACAACTATTTGTAAATAACTGATTTGAATTTGCTTTTAAACATAATCTAGGTTTAATTAATGAAATAGATAAAATATTTTTACATTTTAATAATAATAAAACTAATGATTTAACTAGATTAGCTTATTATAGTTTGTATGTGTGTAATGAAATTTTATTTAATACTGGAAATAGTTATACAGATCAATATTATTTGTTAAAAAAACTTTCAAATTTAATAAAAATTAATGATCAAAATCTGTTATTAGAAGGTTTAGAATTTGCTTTTAATAATAATTTATTAGTTAAAAATAATTCAAATATTTATACTTATGAATCTTATTATGATGAATTAATTATTAGTGATGTTTTAGTTAAAAATTATTTAATTACTGATGATTTTGATGATGATTTAATTAGTAGTTTTATTAATCAAATACAAATAAATATTAGTAAAGATTTTAAATATGATGATAACCAAGTTTTAGCTTTAAAAAACTTTATTAAAAATAAAATCAGTATTATAACCGGAGGACCTGGGACTGGTAAAACAACAATTATTAAAGCAATAGTTAGATTGTTTGAAAAAGTTTATCATTCTACAAATTATGCAATTTGTACTCCAACAGGAAGAGCAGCAGCAAGAATTAGAGAAAGTTTTTTAGAATGTAATGCTACAACTATTCATAAACTTTTAGGATATGAAAAAGATAATAAATTTAGTATTAATGCTAATAATCCACTAGATTATGATTTATTAATTGTTGATGAATGTTCGATGATAGATACACGTTTATTTAGTCAGTTTTTATCATCAATTAGTAAAGCTAAAAAAATTGTTTTAATTGGTGATGTTGACCAGTTAACTAGTGTAAGTTATGGAAATGCTTTTTTTGATATTATTAGTTCAAAAATTATTTCAACAACTAACTTAAAAAAAATTCATCGTCAAAATAATAACAATATTATTGATTTAGCTTATATGATAAAAAATAATACTTTTGATCTTAATAAATTCAATGATTCAAATAATGTTGAGTTTTTCTTTAATAAAGATAAACAAGCTTGTTTAGATAAACTAAAAACGATTTATCAACAAAGTATTGATCAAAATTTAAATATACAAATTATTTCACCAGTTTATGCAGATATTTTAGGAATTGAAAATTTAAATAATTTTATTCAATATAACTTTAATCAAAATATTTTAGATCAAAATAATGTTTATGATAGATTAAGATTTAGATATGCAATTAATGATAAAGTAATGTATTTAAAAAATGATAGTGAATTAAATCTATCTAATGGAGATATTGGTTATATTAAACAAATTAATAAAATAAATAATCAGTTTCAATCAGCAATTATTAATTTTAATAACATTGAACTTGAATTTGATGCTCAACAATTTGATGATATTAGTTTAAGTTATTGTTGTAGTGTACATAAAACTCAAGGAAGTGAATATGATAAAGTTATTTTAGTTTTACAAGATACTTTGTTTAGTAGCTTTTTAAATAAAAAACTTTTATATACAGCTATTACAAGAGCTAAAAAACAACTAGTAATAATTGGTGATTATGATTTATTTAACTTTGCAATTAAACAAGAAGCTAAATTAAGAAAAACAACTTTAACTAATCAAATACTAAATAAAATAAGTGAAAGAAAATAAAAGCTATGAAAAAAGCAAATAATAGTATAAATGATCCTTTAATTCAAATTAGTGATCTAAAATTTAAACATCATAAAAAACAACAAAACTATGATTTAGAAATTAATAATTTAACTTTAGAAAAAAACCAAATAATTTCTTTACTAGGACCAAGTGGATCTGGAAAAACTACTTTATTAAACCTTTTATTAGGTTATATTAAACCTGATATGGGAAGTATTAAAATTTTAAATAATCCTAAAATTCATGAAATTGCTTATATTATGCAAGAAAATTCTACTTATGAAAACACAACAGTATTTAATAACGTTTTTTTAAGTGCTAAAAATTATTCTAAATGAGTTGATTCAACTTATTTAAAGTTTTTTAATGAGTTTTTAAAAAATAATAATTATTCAGAAAAAATCAATAACAAATTTGAAGTTTATAAAAACTTAATAAATAGTAATTCTAATAATAAATTTAAAAAACAAGCTTTTTTAAGTTTAGTTTTTATGATTTTATTTGATAAACAAACTAAACATAAATTTAAGTTTTTAAAACAACTTAGATTAAAAAATCTTTTTAAAAACGAAATAGAATTAATTTCTAAAAAACTAGAAATTGATCAATTATTATATAAAAATGTTAGTCAATTATCTGGAGGACAAAAACAAAGAGTAGCTTTTGCAAAAGGAATTATTAAAAAAACTAATTTGGTATTATTAGATGAACCTTTTTCAGCTCTTGATGCAAAAATTAAAGAATCAACTATTGATTGATTAATTAAAATTAAAAAAGAATTTAATTTAAGTATGATTATTGTAACTCATGATCAACAAGATGCCTTAAAAATAAGTGATCAAATTATTTTACTTGACAAAGGTAAAATTCAACAATTTAGTTCTGGAGATCAAATGTATGATAATCCAAATAACTTATTTGTTGCTAAATTTATTGGAAGTCCCGAAATTAATTTTATTAAACAAACAAAAGATAAAAGTTATTATATAAGACATAATAAAATCAAAGTTAAAGTCAATAAAAATGGTAAATATCAAATTATTGAAAAGAAAAACTTTGGAGATAAAGTACACTATTTAATTAACTTTACAAAAGATATTAAATGAACTTTAGTTTTAAATGATAATAGTTTAGAAGTTAATGACAAAATTGATCTTGAATATAATGATACTGATGTATTAGTATTTAATAGTTCTGGAGATAGAATTTATGAATAAACTAAGTATTTTTAAATCAAAAGATCAATTTAAATTAAAATTAAAAAACTCAGTTCCAGTATTAAAAATAGTTTTATTAATGTTACCTTTATTAGTACTAATTTTATTATTTACAATTATTCCTATTTTTCATACTTTTATAAAATCTTTAAGATATTCTCCAAATGAAGCTAATAGAACTATTTATGAATATAATTTTAAAAATTATAACAACATACTATCTGATCCTAACTTTAAACATGCGATATTAAACTCAACGTTTGTTTTATTATTTGGAACTGGAATTTCTATAATACTAGCGTTAATATTTAGTTTTATTATTAATTCTTTAATTAGTAGAACTACAAAAAGTATTTTACTTTCAGTAATTTATTCTCAGTTTTTTATATCAGGGTTTGCAATAGGGATTGCTTTTACTAATTTTTTTGGATCTAAAAACTTGTTTTTTTACATTTTAGGGTTAAATCAATATAGTTTTACTAGTGGTAATCAACGTTTACCGATTTGAATTTATTATTCTATATATCAAATATGAAGATCATTACCATTTAATTTAATTTTATTTGCAGCAGCTTTATCTAGAAGTGATCTTAAATATAAAAAGCTAATGTTAAATGATAATTTAACATTATTTCAATCTTTTAAATATGTTTATTTAAATGAGTTATCTAAAGTATTATTTTCAATTTTATTTACTAATTTTATTTTTGCTTGTTTATTATTACCATCAGCTTTATTAGAAGATAATTTTAATGTTGATTTAAATTATGCTCATACTTTAACAAGTTATACAATTAAATATCTTGGTTGAGGTTCAAATGGAGTGTTAAGGTTTGAAAAAGGTTATTCAGCAGCATTTTTTAGTTTTTCTTATTTAGTTTTATTATTATGTGTAATTTTATTATTAAGACCAAAAACAATTAAAAGTATTTACAAATTAATTAAAAAATTAATTAATAAAATTATTTTAAAATTTAGAGGTAAATATGATAAAAATAATAATTAAAGAAATAATTAAATACTTATTAATTGGGTTATTGATCTTGTTGTTATTATTTCCTTTGTACTATTTATTATTACAAGCCTTACTTTATAATAGTTCAATTGTAGAAAATAAAACTTATTTAGTAATTAAAGAGTGAAATTGGTCTAACTTTTTAAAAGCTTTTCAAAGTAACTTTTTAAAAGCCTTTGGTTGAACAATATTATTTGCAACAATTCTAATTACTATAAGAATAATTGTTTATTCACTAGCAATTATTGGGTTATTAAAAATGAAACCAGTTTATCAAAAAGTGTTTTCATACTTTTTTATAATAATTAGTTTAATTCCTGAATTTTCTATATTTTTAAGTTTAAAAACTGTTTTATTACAAATTAATTTAGAATCAACTCCTATAGCTTATATTACAAATGCTATTTTTTCATTTTTTAACTTTACTTATATTTTTAATTTAGCTAAAAGTATTGAAAGTGAAAAATCAAAAGTAATGATAAATGATAATTTAAAATGATATGACAAATTATTTTATGTTTATTTACCTAAAATGAGACTAGGATATTTCTTATTAATTATCTTTTCATTTATTTCAGTTTGAAATGATTATTTATGACCACAATTCATTTTATCTGAAGGATTTACAAATATAACTATTTGATATCAAACACTAGGAAGAGAACAAGAAGCTAGTTTAATAAACGTTCAAGCTGCTGGAGCTATGATTTCAGTTTTAATTCCATTAATTATTTATATGAGCTTTTCTAAAAAGATTGGTAGATTTAATTAGTATTTACTAATTAAAATACCTTTCTTTTTTTTGTTCATCTTTCATTTTTAAAAGTTTTAAATTTTCATAGTATAAAATATTATTTAGAAAGTAAAAAACAAAAAAATATAGACAATATAAGGAAAAAAAAGATATGAGAAGAAAATTACTTGGATTATCAGCTATGACTTTTACTGTAGCTGCACCGTTTGTTGCTATTGCATGTTCTACTACTTCATCATCAAATAGAGTTCTATTTTCATTAGCTCAAGGTTCGGGGTGACCTTTAGCTTTATCTTTAAAACCATTAGTTAAATATTATAATGAAACATTTAAAAACGATAAAGACTTTGTTCCAGTTAAATTCCAATTTGCAGATAATAAAAATAATGATCCAGATGTTGAAGTACACAATATCTATGGTGAATTTGGCTTAATCAAAAAAGTTAAAGAAAATATGGAAACTGGTAATACTAAAGCTTTACCAAATATTATTTTAGGAGCTCAATCAGGAGCTTATGTTATTAATCAAGATCAAAGATTATTAGACGTTTCAGATCAAGGTATTGATAAGAATTTGTTTAGTTCTAAAATTGCTGATTTGCACTCAGTATTAGCAGGACAAAGTGATACAAATAAACTATATAATATTCCATTTGATAATGCTGATACTGATTCAGTTCACTTTAATCTAAAATTAATGAAAAAAATGTTTGATTTAATTGAAAAAGGTGGAGGTACTGTTGAAAAAAGCCTAGAGATCTATAAAAAGGCTGAAGCTTCTGAAAAAGATACTAAAGGAAATAAAATTCCAGAAAAAAGTATTTGAAATGCACTAAAAGTAAAAACAGAAAAAAATGGTTCTAATGATAGTGGTTCATTAAAAGATATAAAAATTACTAAAGAAACTTTTGAATCAATTCAATCTCTAAGAGATCTTGCTTCTAAATTTGTAGGGGGTGTAGAAATTGATCCAGAAAAAATTAGTAATGACACAATTTCGGGAGAAGTTTTTTCAATAGACTATCAGGAAGATGAATTCTACAAAGAATTACATTCTAGAATCGATCAAAGTAAATCTATTTTCGAATTAGAAAAAGAAAAAGCTAACAAAATACCTAAAGTTAAATATAATTTAGTAAATGACAGTACTATTAAAGAAGAATTCCAAAAATTATGAGGTGAATGATCATCATCTATAAAAAGAATAGAAAATAATAAAAGCAATTCATTAGATAAAAAAGTATTTCAATCTATGAAATTTATGGCAAATGCCGATAAGGAATGAGGATCATGAAATATTTTTAGATTTCAAAGTGCATTCAGCTTAGCTGCTTCTGTTGGAGCTCACCAAAATAAAATTAGTCAATTAACAAGAAACCACCCATACTTTGGAGATGATATTAAAAAAGATAAAGATTTTGAAACTGTTAATGCAAAAGAAGCTGATGTATTTATGGATTCACAAATCACTCCTTTAATAAAAAAAGGAAGTAATGGTGGAAAAAACGTAGGTATTTTCCATGAAGGTGGCTCAAGTATTATTCCAATTAATGTAAGTAATGAAAAATTAAATAAAGGAACTAAAAAATTCCTAAAATGAATTTATACTGGAAAAAATAAAAACAATGAGGATAATTGATTAACTCTAGCAAAAACTTCTGGTTATATAATGCCTTTAAAAACAGTTGTTACTGATGAAACAGTTAAGAAAATGGAAGACACTGTTAAAAAGTTGGAAGAAAAATTAAAAGCGACTCCTGATATTTCAAAAGAACCTGAATACTTTACACTTAATATGCTAAGATCTTCACTACTTTCTTTAAAATCACTTGTTAAATTAGAAAAAGGTGAAGTTATAGCTAAAGCAGTTGCTACTGATGATAAAACTGCACAAATCACAGGACACATTTCTAAATCTTTAATAAACCAAACAGAAATTAAAAATCCATCTACAACACAAGTTGACGCTTTGATTAAGCAATTCGAACAAATAGTTAAATAATAATTCAAGTAATAATATTTAAAAAGTTAGTTTTATAAACTAACTTTTTTTATAATTTTTTATAAATAAAACTTGCTCATTAATTTAAATTTTCTTAGTATATACAACATTTTTTTCAAATTACATATTGACATTTTCTTAGTATTGTGCATATTTCATAAAGTTATAATATATACACTAAAATGAACTAAGGAAAAATATCAAAAAGTTATTAGCTTTACTAACTATATCAACTTTACTAGTTATTCCAACTAGTACTAGTTTTTTAATAAACAAAGATTCAAATAATGTTCATACTATTTCATATAGTAGTATAGAAGAAGAAAATAAAGTAGAAAATAAAATAAAAGAAATCTGAGATAAAGATTATAAAAATAAATTAGATAGTGCTAAATTATTTTCATCTATTTTAGATGAAATTAAAGAAAAACTTAAACAAAATGGTCTAGATCCCACTTTTATTAAATTAACTAATAGTTCAGAAGCAAAAAGTAGATTCAGATTCAACAAAAAAGACCAAGTATTTTGAATTAAGTTAAATAATCGTTTAATTTCATTAGAAACTGGAAGTGTTCAAAAAGCTTGAAAACCTATGAGATATAGAGGTAAAACTTGAAGTGAAAGTAGACTTTCTCAACCATTAGAAATTGATGCCTCATTTTGAAATGATACAGATTTTGTTGTTTATGAAATAGGTTATTATGATGATGGTGAACAAATTCAAGCAATTAAACTACCAAAAGGAACAGTAAAAGTTCCTGATCAACTTCCAAAAGAAATCACTTCAACAAAAGAGTTATTTAAAAATACAACAAATTTTAATGATCCAAGTATTAAAAACTGAGATGTATCTAATGTAAGAGATATGAAAGGAATGTTTCAAGGATCTAAAATATTTAACCAAGATTTAAACACTTGAGATGTATCTAATGTAAGAACAACAGAAAATATGTTTTCAAATGCTTCTAAGTTTAATGGTGATATATCAAATTGAAGTACTTCAAATGTTAAAAACATGTCTGGTATGTTTTCATGAGCTAGTTCGTTTAATCGTGATTTAGATAAATGAAATACAGAAAATGTTCAAGATATGAGTGGAATGTTTGGATCAGTTACTGCTTTTACTGGAATATTTCTACTTGAGATACCTCTAGAGTAAAAAATATGAGTCAAATGTTTTGAAATGCTAAAAGTTTCAATCAAGATATAAATACTAAAACAATCGAAAAAAATGAAAAGAGATACTTATCTTGAAATGTTTCATACGTCTTAAATATGTCAAGCATGTTTGAAAATGCTGAAAAATTTAATTCTGATCTTTCTAAGTGAAGCACTATTAACGTAAATAATATGGTTAAAATGTTTAAAAATGCTAAAGCATTTAATAAAACCATAAGTAATTTTAATATTAATAATGTAACTGATTTTACTAATATGTTTGAAAATGCAACTAGTTTTAATCAAGATTTATCTAACTGAATATTTTATAAAAAAATGAAATTTGATTCTTATGATCTAGGTGCAAATTTATGAAAAGAAAGTTTTAAACCAAAAACCGAAGAAGAATTGAAATGAATTAAAGAGTTTAAAGAAGAATTTGATAGATTTGATAAAGCTTTAACTGATGAACTAAACGAATGAGCTCAACCTAGTGCTATTAAAGATCAAATCGATAAACAAGTTGAAAAAGATGAAATTGAAGACGACTTTATTGATGATATTAGAGTATTTTCACCAAACACTGATAAAGAAAATGCTGATTGAGCTAAACCAAGTGAAATTAAAAACAAAATTGAAGCTTTAATTGATAAAGAAGAAGAACAAGACTTTAGCACTGATTTTAATAAATTCAATGATGCTTTAACTGATGAGTTAAATAAATGAAAAGAAGAAGAATCTAAAGTTAAAACTGAAATAGATATTCTAGTTGATCAAGAAGAATTTATTGATGAGTTAAAAGACTTAACTCCAAACACTGATAAAGAAAAAAGACAATGGGTCGAAAGAAAAATATCTAAAAAACAATTAGAAAAATCTAGTGATTTAACTAAATTAATATTTGATGAAGAATTTTCAAATCTATCAAAACAAGCTTTAAATAGATATTATCATCATATTAATATGCATACTAAAGCAGCTTCTGATTTAACTGGAGAATTATTTAAAGATAGAATAATCAATACAAATAAAAAACCAACTGTAAATACAAATACTAATATAAATACTATAGATAAACAAATTGATAAAAAAGTAGATAAAGTTGCTATTGGATTGTATTCAATTATAACAATACTTGCAATTACTTCAGGAATATTATTGATATTAAAAAAACGTAATAATTAATAAAAATCAAAAAAAGTTAGTTTAAAAACTAACTTTTTTTATAGTTAAATTTATCTCTTCATTTTTATTTTTTTAGTATATACAACATTTTATTAAATTACATATTGACATTATTTTAACAATATGCATATTTCATAAAATTATTTTGGGTATATATTAAATTTATACTAAGGATTTATATGAAGAAGTTATTAACTTTGCTAACTATATCAACTTTACTAGTAATTCCAACTAGTTCTAGTTTTTTAATAAATAAAAATTCTAACGTTACTAAAGTTACTTACTATAGTGATAATAGTAATAAAGTAGAATCTAAAATTAATGATATTTGAAATAAGAATTTTAAAGATAAATTAAATAGTGCTAAGAAATTTAAATGAATTTTAGAAGAACTTAAGGAAAAATTAAAAACAAGCAATTTAAACTCTGTTGATATTAAACTAGGAAAAGAAACTGAACAAAATAATAGATTTAAATTTGATACAAATGATCAAAAATTTGTAATTAAAGTAAATGGTAAAACAATTTCTTTAGAAACTGGAGCTGTTAAAAAAGCTTGAAAACCAATGAAGTTTAAAGGAAAACATAACAATAATGAAACCACAGATTCAAAAGATGGTGAATTTGATGCTTCAACTTGAGATGACACTAATTTTGTAGTTTATGAATTAGGTTATTATGATGATGGTGAACAAATTCAGGCTATTAAACTACCACATGGTGTAGTTTCAGTTCCTAAAGAACTTCCAAAAGAAATCACTTCATTAAAAGAATTATTTCAAGATGCGACTGATTTTAATGATCCAAATATTAAAAATTGAGATACATCAAATGTAGAAGTTATGGAATCTATGTTTGAAGGTGCAAGTAAATTTAATCAAGACTTAGATCAATGAAATACTAAAAATGTTTCTAATATGTCATTTATGTTCAGTGAAGCAACCGAATTTAATGGAAAAATTTCAAACTGAAACACTTCTAAAGTAACATTAATGTCTGGAATGTTTAAAAAAGCTAAAAGTTTTAATCAAGACATCAATACAAAGTATTGAAAAAACAAAAATAAATATAGTATGTCTTGAGATGTTTCAAATGTAAGAAATATGCTAAGTATGTTTGAAGGAGCTACAAATTTTAACAGTGATCTTTATAATTGAGACACAAAAAATGTTTCAGCTATGAGAGATATGTTTAATGGAGCTACTAGTTTTAACAAAGATATTAGTAATTTTAACATTACAAGAGTAGTTGATTTTACCAATATGTTTAAAGACACTACTTCATTTAATAAAAACTTATCTAATTGAATAATTAGTAATGATAAAATTAAACAATTTGAAAATACAAATACCTCTTGAATTAGCTATTATAAACCACGTAGTAAAAGACAGGCTTTGGACATTGTTGAAAAAGAAAATAAGAGTTATTTAAAAACTACTAATTCTTTATACGATGAAGAAATTACTAAGTTAATTGAAAAACATAAAATAGAAGTCGAAAAACAAAAAGCAGAAGTAGAACCTAGAAAGCAAAAAGAAATTGCAAATAAAATTAAAGAAATTTGAAATAAAGATTTTAAAAATAAATTAAATAGTGCTCAAAAATACAAAGATATTTTTAAAGAACTTCAAGAAAAGATAAATAAAGAAAATAACTTAAAATCTGTATCTATTAAATTAGCTAATCAATCTTTAAAAAACAATAGATTTAAGTTTGATTCAACAGACACAACATTTGATCCATCAATTAAAATAGAACCCCAATCATTAGATATTTTATTAGATAATCAAACAATTAAATTAGATCCAGGTTCAGTTAAAAGAGCATGAAAAGCAGTTGAATTTAAAGGAAAAACTAATGGTGAACATGCTTCATCTAAAGAAAATGAATGAGATATTTCATACTGAGATGATAAAGATTTTGAAGTTTATGAACTAGGTTATTATGATGATGGTGAACAAATTAGAGCTATTAAACTACCAAAAGATGTAAAAATAGTTCCAGATCATTTACCAAAAGAAATTACTTCAACAAAGGAACTATTTGCATTTTCAAATCAATTTAATAATGAAGTTATTAAAAAATGAGATATGTCAAATATTGAAGATATGTCTGGTATGTTTTTAGGTGCAGCTAAATTTAATCAAGATCTTTCAAGTTGAGACACATCAAATGTAACAAATATGAGTAAAATGTTCTTAAATGCTAAAGAATTTAACTCTAAAATTTTTAATAAAGTTGACAATGTAACTGATATGAGTTCTATGTTTTTAAATGCTATAGCATTTAATCAAGATTTAAGTAATTGAAAAGTTGACAATGTTAAAAATATGAACTCAATGTTTTTAGGCGCAACTAATTTTAATCAAAACTTGAATCAATGAAATGTTGAAAATATTACTGATATGAGTTATATGTTTAAAAATGCAACTTTATTTAACAATCAACTTTCAAGCTGAAAACCTAAAAACGTAATAAACATGTCTAATATGTTTGAAGGTGCTACAAAATTTGATCAAGACATATCAAGATGAGAAGTATCTAATGTTAAAAACATGCAAGATATGTTTAAAAACGCTAAAACATTTAATAAAAATTTAGCAGATTGAGATGTAAGTAAAGTTTCAAATATGCATGGTATGTTTGAACTAGCAGATAAGTTTAATGGTGATATTTCAAAATGAGATACTAAAAATGTTAAAGATATGAGTTCAATGTTTAAAGGAGCTACTGAGTTTAATAAAGATATTTCTAATTGAAACACTTCAAATGTAACTAACATGTCATATATGTTTAGTGAAGCTGTCAACTTTAATCAAAATATCAATACTAAAGAAGTTAATAAACAAAAAACATGAGATGTTTCAAATGTAAAAGATATGGAATCTATGTTTGATGGTGCTACAAAATTTAATAGTATCCTATCTAAATGAAATACTACTAATGTAACTAATATGAGTAAAATGTTTAAGGATGCAAAACACTTTAATAGTGATATTAGTAACTTTGATATTAAAAACGTTAAAGATTTTAATAGTATGTTTAAAAACGCTATTGAGTTTAACCAGGATTTATCAAAATGAAGTTTTAAACATTTAAATATAAAAGATATAATAACTGCTATTGAAAATTATGATTTAAATGCTAAAGCTTGAAAAGAAGAATGAAAACCAGATAATCAAATCAAAGATAAAATTGCTCTACCAGTATTTATTAAAAACACTCAATTAGGTGAAATTAGTGAAAAAAACGATAAAGAAATTCTTAAAAAACTAGGTATTTTGAATCCAAACTTAGAAATTAATGAACTATTTGTAACAAGCATTTCAAACAATTCAGCAATCATTAATGCCGGTTCTAATCCAAAACAACATCATGGTGTATATGAAGGCCAAATATTAGTTTGATTTACAGTTAAAAAGTCAGAACCCGTTCAACCACAACCACCTACAGATAAACCATTTATACGCCCACTTATTCCAATTCGCCCTATAAATCCTAATGATAATAAAATCACTTTATCTGAAATAATTAAAAAAGATCAATTAGGAGAAATTAACTTTAGATCTGCTAATGAAATTTTAAAAAAATTAGCTAGCTTAAATAAAGATATTAATATTTATGAATTAGTTGTAACAAATATTACAAAAAATTCAGCTATAGTTAGTGCTCGTTTAGATAGTGATTATATAGGTAGTGTTTTAGTTTCATTTAATATTAAAAAACCGCAAGCTATAAAATGAGAAAAACCTATATTTAACACAACAGATGATTGATTCTTATACCCAGTAATTTCAAATAATAAAAATATAATTGATCCTGTTAAACCTGATAAACCAGTTGAACCAAAACCAGATAAACCTAATAAGCCAACTAATCCAAGTAATCCAATAACACCAAATAAACCAGATAAACCAGCTGATAATAAACCAACAACTCCTACCACACCTACAAATAATAAAAAACCTGAAGTTAAAAAAGTAAATAATAACAAAGCTGCATTTATAGGAATTGGTGTTACATTACTAGCAATTATTCTTATTAGTTCAGTTGCCTTAATATTAAAAAGAAAGAAAAAATAACACAAAATAAAAACCTCTAACCTACTATAAGTACTAACTTATAGATGTAGAGGTTTTTTATTATCTAATCTTTTTTAACGTTCTTTTCAAATGTTTTAATAGTTTCACTTGGTATTGTTTCACAAAAACTAAACATATTAACTACATCTTGAAATGATGATTGTGGAATTTTTAAATCTTCTAATTGTTCTTGTTTTACATATAAATTAATTCGATCTAATTGGTTATTTTTAATTTTAGATACAAATTCAGGATCAGCTACAAATACTGAACTTAATCCAATTAAATCTGAATATTGTAAAGCTTCTAAACACTTATCTGGTGTATTAATTCCTCCAGATGAAATAATTGGTAATTTATTTTTATAAACATCATAAATTACTTTATTAACTAATTGATTTTTATATTTAGTATTTGATCTAACTTTATTTAAATAAATATCATGACCTCAACTAGCAATCGCTAAATAAGAGATTTTTCCAACTTCTATAATTTTATCAACAAGTTTAATAAAATCTTCAATTGTATATCCTAATATATCTCCATAAGTTTCTTCAGGAGTTGCTCTAAATCCAAAAATAAAATCTTTTGGAGCATATTTATCAATAACTTCTCTAATACCTTTAACAACTTCTAAACAAAATCTAGATCTATTTTCAAAAGTTGATGTTGAATATTCATCAGCTCTTTTATTTATAATTTGACTAAAAAAAGTTTGCATTAATAAACGTTGAGCCATTGAAATTTCAACACCATTAAAACCAGCTTTAATTACTCTTAAAGTAGCATCTTTATAATCTTGAATAATTTGTTTAATTTTTTTTATTGGTAGTTCTAAAACTTCATGTTCAATTGGAGTATGATTTTTTTCATATGAAGGTCCGTACAAATAACCATATTTTTTTAATGAGGTTTTAGAAAACTTACCAGCATGAGCTAGTTGTAAAATTACACAATTATTATCAGTTTTCATTGCTTGATATAAACTAGTTAAACTAGGTATATCATCATCACTTTTTGCACTAATTCCATACTCAAACAATTGTCCAAATTCATCAAAATAAACTCCACCAGTAATTTGTAAAGGAGCTGAATGAGCTCTTCTTTTAACATAATCAACTTCTTTATCTGTAATTTTTCCATCTAAAGTAGCTAAACTTAAAGTCATTGGTGAAAGTACAAAACGGTTTTCTAATTTAAACCCATTTAAATAAAATGGTTCAAATAATTTATCATATTTATTCATTATTCTTCATCTAAAATGATTTTTACAACTTCTTCAGGTTTGATTTCATTAAAGAAATAACTTTGAATATCAGCATCAATAAATGCTTTTAATAAGTCATCGTGAGTCATTTTAGTTCCTATTAAAGCTTTTTCTAATTCTTGTAAATCTTTTTTAGCAAAAAAATCACCACTAATTTTAATTTTACTAATTCTTTGATTTTCAATAGCTAGTGAAAAGTTAATAGTACCAATTGCTAATCTAGCATCACGATTATATTCATATCTAGGACTTAAACCATAAGTTCATTCTCAGTTTTTATATCTAGTTTTAATTAATTCATCAACTTGTTCTCAGTCTTTATCAGTCATTTCATAACGTTTAACATCTTTTAAATCATCAACATTAAAGATTTTTTTAATCATTAAATCTTTAAATTCAAAAATATCTAAATTTCTATAAGGTTCATCTAAATATTGACTTAAAGCTGCAACTCTTTGAGAAACTGATTTAACTCCTTTAGCTTCAATTTTTTTACGGTTAGGATTTAATACTTGACTCATTGCATCATAATCAACATTATAAAGTAATGAATTACCACCATAAATCACATCATCTAATAGCATCATAGCAGCACCAGAAACTTTTTTACCATCAATAGTTAAATCATTTTTACCAGATTGAGTAATATTTTTAGCTCCTAGTTCTTTTAAAATCTTAATAGTTGGTTCATAAAACTTAGCATAGTTTCCTAAAATTTCACTACCTTGTTTATAAGGAATTAAATAACAAATATTAACTGAATTTGAATCAATATAAATTGTTCCTCCTCCAGTTGCTCTTCTAACTATTTCTAAGTTTTTTTCTTTTAAATATTTAAAGTTAACTTCAACTTCTGGATTTTGGAAATATCCCATTTGAATATGAGGATCTGCAATACTTGGAAAAACAATAGTATCATCTATTTTTAAATTACTTGCTGCTCAAATTTGAATAGCTAATCAATAAGCACCATCTTTTATATATTTACCATTTCTAATTGGTTCTATAAGTACCATTTTTTTACCTCCAATAAGTTTTTTATTGCTAAATGTAAATCATTTGTATATGTAATTGATTTTGATCTAATTTCTAAAGGAATACGATAAACTTTTTGATTCATAGCTAAATAAGTTGCATTACTAAACTGACTAACCATTTTTCAAAAAGGTTGTTTAACAGTTAATTGATTATTAAAATTAACTCCAATTTCTCAAAATAACATCTTTTTATCTTTATTTTGATTAATAAAGTTTTGATATTTATTTTCTGAACTAATAAAATGATCATCTTGTATAAAAGTTCTACATCAATAACGTTGATGAACTTTTAAAAAACTATTACATTTACTACAACGTGGAATTAAATCTAAACTAACTTTTAAATTGTTTTGATTATTTGCCATATTTAAAATAGCTAGATCATTTGTATAAAGTTGATCAGTACACTTATTAGAACATTCTAATAAATTGTATTTAGCATCTAAATAAAAGATTTTATCTAAATCAAAACCTGCTTGTTCTAAACTATTATCACTATTAGTTGTAATAATAAAATAGTTTTTATTTTCTAAGTAATTTTTTAAATCAATAAAAGTTTTATCTAGTTTTTTATCAAAATAATTTAACTTAATATATCTTGAAAAAAAGGCTCAGTAATTTGATATATCTAAAAAAGGATAAACACTAGCTTGTTTAAAATCAATAAAATTAAATTCTTTAATAAAATCACTAAAATTATTTTCAAAATCAACTTGTTTATTTGTTTGATAAATTTCAGATCCAATAGCAATTAATAAACTATCATTTTGATTAATTAAATCATCAAGTTGTTTAATACTAAGATTTGTATTCATTTTAAAAGTCTTCTAAACTCATAAATTTTTGTTCATCAATATCACTTAAAACCATAATTCAGTTTTCTGAATCATCATGTGAACTGATTAGTTTTGGATTGTCTAAAGCTTTTTGATTTCACTTAACAACAGTTGCATCAAGTGGCATTTTTAAATTCAAAATGGCTTTTGAAGCTTCTAAAGCTAAAAACACATCATCTTCTTTTAACATTTTTTTATCTGTGTTTTTAAATTGTAAATAAGAAACTGTACCAATATCATCTTGCATTTCTGAAGTCATTCTTAAATAATATTCATTTTTATTATCTATTTTTTCAATAATAAGATATTTAATAACTTTTTTCATATTAACCTTCCTACAAGTCTAATTTATATTTTATATAAATCTTCATTTTAATTTTAAACTTATTTTTATATCCAAATAACAAACTATTTTTAAATTATTTTTAAAATATGAAATTAGAATTGATATTTTTATTATTAACAAAAAACATAAACAATGTATTAAAATTTTTTTAGAACTATATAGGAGAAAAATATGAATCTAATTTACGATTATAATTATGTTTTTAAAAACAATAATAATGATAAAGAAAACATTATTTTTGTTCACGGTTATAACTCATCACCAAGAACTTTTGAAATCTTTGAAAAATATTGAACTAGATCAAATTATTATGCACTACAATTTCCTGGATCAAATTTAGTTAAAGCTGTTAAAGATCACAAAGTTAGTGTAGTTGGATTTTCAAAATTATTAATTGAATTTATAGAAAAAAATAATATTAAAAATGTTGTTGCTATTGGACATTCTATGGGTGGTGGTGTTATTAGTATTGCTTATAAAATGCGCCCTGATTTATTTAAAAAACTAATATTTATAACTCCAATGAATAAACCACAACGTGCATTATATGAACAATATAAAATAGATTACTTTCCAAAAACATTTGAAGAATATATAACAAATACTTTAGGTTCATTATATTATGATCCATCAATTTTAACTTCAAATCCAGAATGAATGAAAAAAGCAAAAGCTGAATTTGATCCTTATGTTTATAATAATGATGTTATTGTTGAACTTGGAGAACCAAAAACAGAAACCTTTGAATTAATTGAACAAGGATTAGATGCAATTAATATTCCAAGTTTATTAATACTTGGTGAAAAAGATGGTGTGATCTTAAGAGATGAGTGTTTAGAGTATTTTAAAGAACATGTAAAAAATGTTGAAATGCACTGAATGAAAAAAACAGGTCATATGGTATTTCAAGAAAACTTTGATGAATTTATTAAAATTGTTACAAACTTTTTAGATAAAACTAATTAATATGAAAAAACTAATTTATGATTATGACTATGTTTTTAAAGATAATAATAATCCTGATTTAAACATTATTTATGTTCACGGATTTAATTCATCATATAAAGCATTTGAAATATTTGAAAAATATTGAACTAAATCAAATTATTATTCTATTCAATTTCCAGGATCTCAATTAGTAAAACCAGTAAAAGATCATAAAGTAACAGTTGAACAATTTGCTAAATTATTAATTGATTTTATTGAACAAAATAATATTAAAAATGTAGTTGCTATTGGAAAATCTATGGGTGGAGGAACTTTAGCTATTGCTTATAAAATGCGCCCTGATTTATTTAAAAAACTAATATTTATAACTCCAATGAATAAACCACAATTAGCATTATATGAAAGATATAAAATAGATTACTTTCCAAAAACATTTGAAGATTATATAAATAACACACTTTCATCTTTATATTATGATCCATCCATTTTAACTTCAAACCCAGAATGAATGAAAAAAGCAAAACAACAGTTTAACCCAAGAATGTATGATAATGATTTAATCGTTGAACTTGGTAGACCAAAACTAGAAACTTTTGAATTAATTGAACAAGGATTAGATGCAATTAACATACCAACTTTATTAATACTTGGTGAAAAAGATGGTGTTATTTTAAGAGATGAGTGTTTAGAGTATTTTAAAGAACATGTAAAAAATGTTGAAATGCACTGAATTAAAAAAACAGGTCATAGAGTTTTTGAAGAAAACTTCGATGAATTTATTAAAATAGTAGAAAATTTCTTAAATAAATAGGATTAATATGAAAGAAATAATTTATGATTATGATTATGTGTTTAAAGACAATAATAATGAAGAAGAAAACATAATTTTTTGCCATGGATTTAATGCTTCATTAAACGTTTTTAACATTTTTAAAAATTATTGAACTAAATCAAATTATTATGCACTACAATTTCCAGGAAATAATAAAGTTGAACCAGTAAAAGATCATGAAATTTCAGTATTACAATTTGCAAAACTAGTAGTTGAGTTTGTTAAAAATAATAATTTAAAAAATGTAACTTTAATAGGTCATTCTATGGGTGGAGGAACTATTTCATTAGCTTACAAATTAGCTCCAGAATTATTTAAAAAACTAGTTTATGTATGTCCTATGAATAAAGCTAGTGAAAAAGTTAATAATGATTTTTTACACGATTATTTTCCAAAAACATTTGAAGAATTTACAACTGATTTTTTAGGTTCTTTATATTATGATCCATCAAAATATACAAATGATCCTAAATGAATGAGATTAGCTAGATGGCATTTTTCAAGTAATGATTATAATACTGATGAACTAATTAAATTAGGAAAGACTTTAGTTTCAAAAGAACTACATGAAGAAATCTATCAAGCAATTAAAACTATAAAAATTCCAACTTTATTAATACTTGGAGAAAAAGATGGAGTAGTTGATAGAGAAGCTTGTTTAAAATATTATCAAAAAGAAGTTGAAGATGTAATTACTACTTATATACCTAAAACTGGACATATGGTATTTGAAGAAGATTGAGATTCATTTATTAAAATATTAGAACCATTTTTATTAAAATAATAAATAAAAAAGATGATTAGTCTAGTTTAGACTTAAATCATCTTTTTTTAAGTTTTAAAAATAAATCCTTTAAGTTTTTACGATAATAATAACCAAAACCAGCTCCTGTTCCAGCTCCTAATATTGTTGTAGTTCCTAAAACTGATCCAACAATAGCTTTTGTATTAGAATTAGATCTTCCTTTTAATCCTGATTTAGCTGATGGAATAGTTAGGATGTTTTCTTTAGGATAAGTTGGAGTAGGTGTTGTTATTGAATTGTTTTCCTTAGGTGATGACTCTGTTGATTTTTCAATAACTTCATTTTCTGAAGTTGAACTCGGTTTTATAATTGGTGTTGTTTCTTTTGGTTCATCAGATGGCATTAGATTAGAATCTTGTATTTTAGGTTCAATAGATGATCTTGATGACAGTTCTTTTATGCTTGGT
The DNA here is from genome assembly GCF_000327395.2 of Mycoplasma feriruminatoris. Taxonomy (NCBI): domain Bacteria; kingdom Bacillati; phylum Mycoplasmatota; class Mollicutes; order Mycoplasmatales; family Mycoplasmataceae; genus Mycoplasma; species Mycoplasma feriruminatoris. The sequence continues at coordinate 488,759 of NZ_CP091032.1, read as the reverse complement.
TCAGTTGGTTTAATTTCATCATTCATTGGTTGAGTAGGTGCAGAATAACCAATAGAAGGATTGGTTGAAATGCTAGGAGATATAGGTTGTGTAACACTTGGTATAGCAGGTTTAGCAGGGATAGACTTAGGTTCTTTTTCTTTTATTTTTCATTTTGGTTGAACCTTCATGTCTAAACCAAAGTCTTTATTATCTATATTTTCACTTACTTCTCAACTTGCTAAATTATGTGTAAAACTTGAAGCTCCTTTAAACATTTCTTTCATTTTCTTTACTTTTGGTACTTTTCATTTTGAAATATCTTGATTAAAAGAGGAAGCATTAGCAAACATTTTTTCCATATCAACAACATTTGAAGTGTCTCATTCCAAAATATCAGGACTATTAAATTGATCTCTTCCATAAAATAAACTATTCATATCAGTAACATTTGAAGTGTCTCATTTTACTTCTCATTTTACGTTATGTTTTGCACCTGCAAAAGCATTTCTTAAACTTGTTATTTCTTTAGGAAGTTGAGCAGCAATTACTGTAACAGTTGGTGGAATTTGTTGTATTCTTTTATGTCCATTTCATTGATAATAACCAATTTCAAGTAATCTTGTTCTAGTTGAATCAAGTTTATTCGTTTTAATATATTTAAAATTATAATTTATCCTCAGGTTGTCATTATTTTGTTTGTTTACTAGAACTATTCCAGCTGTTATTAAAAACACAGCACTAGTACTAGTTAAAATTGTAAGTAATTTTTTCATTAAATCTTTTCCATTCTTGTTAAAAATAAACAAAACATTAAGAGTATATCATAACTTCATTTTTTGTTCAATACTAAAAAGTACGATGTGTACTAATTCATTTTAAAAAATGATGGTAATTATATAACAGTATGTAAAATAATGCAATACCTTTTTTTCAATTTTTTGTCAAAAAACCTAGAAAAAATCTATAAAATAGTAAAATTACTTAGGATATATGCAAGATATTATGACTATGCATATACAAATGAGATCAAAAATTGTAGGTGGGCAAAATGAAAAAATTATTAACAATATTAGGTTCTTTAACTCTTATTACAAGTGGTGGTGCTCTTGTTGTTGCATGTAATAATAAAAATACAAATACACAAGCTAATACAAAACCAGAAACTACTCCAGCTAATTCAGATAAAGATGGTAAACAACCAAGTGAAGGTGACAAAAAACCTAGTGAAGGTAAACAACCTGGTGACAAAAATGATAAAGAACCAGGAAAACCAGCACCAAAAACTCCTGAAAAAAAACCAGTAAAAAAACCTGTTAAAGATGCAAATTTAGCTTCAGCAAATGATACTAAACTATTATTTGATGACACTATGAAAGAAGCATCAGATGCTTGAACAAAATCATATAATACAAAACTTGAAAAAACTCTTGATTCTGCTTCAAATATTACTAGTGATTTATTAGATACTTGACACAGAATGACAGTTTATGAAAACGATCAAAAATGAATGAAAGCTGAAAAAGATCGTATTGACAAAGAAGTTTATGAAGAAATGTTACAAGATCTTGAAATGGATAAAATAGATAAATTAATCTATGAAGAAAACTATGTTCCAGATGCTATAAGACAAGCTTCTGATAGTACTGAAAAACTATTTGATGATACAATTGCTCTTCAATTATGAAAAAATAAACATAAATATGATCTAATTAGTGAGATGGCTAATGAAAACGAAGAAATATTAGATGCTGAAGATGATATGGAAGTAGCTGCTAATATTACTGGATTATTATTTGATGATACATATACAAAAATAAAAGAAGATGAAAATGATAGATGAACTAGAATGAGTGAAAATGCTGATTTTGAATATGTAGATATTGCAGAAGGCGCAGTAGAACATGTAAAACAAATGTTTGATTCTATGTTTGAACAAGACAGACTTAAAAAAGAACTTGCACCAAGACTAGAAGCTGAAAAACTAAGAAAAAGACAAAAAGAAGCAGCAGATGCTGCAGTTTCAAGACAACCTAGAAGAAAACCAACAGCCGAAGGTTCATCAACTACTAATGATTGATTAAACGGATTAAACGGTAATAGTAGAAACAGAAACAGATAAAAACCATAATAATAACTTGCACTTGTGCAAGTTTTTTTATTTAAATAAGCAAATTTAAAATCTCTAAAAATAGAAGTACTAGAATAAAATATTGGATTAATTAAAAATATTAATGATCTAAATTTATATTTTTACTTATGTTTAAAATATAAAAAATATTTTAAAGTGAGGTTTTTATGAGCTTAATAGAAGTTAAAAATGTTACTAAAAAATATAATAAAAAAACAGTTCTAGGACCAGTTAGTTTAGAAATAAAAAAAGGAAGTAGTGTAGCTATATTTGGTGCTAATGGAGCTGGTAAAACTACATTATGTGAAATTATAGCAAACACTAAATCTCAAACTAGTGGTGAAGTTTTATATGATTTTAAAAAAGAAGAAATTGCTTTTAAAATCGGAGTAAATTTTCAATCTCAAACTTATCCAAGCTTTATTAATGTAAAAGAATTAATAAGTTTTTATAAAAGTTTATATAAAAACATTATTGATAAAAGTTATTTTGATCAAATGGTTAAAATATTTAAACTAGATGAATTATACAAACAAAAAGTAACTTCACTTTCTGGAGGACAACGCCAAAGAGTAAATTTATTTGTTTCATTATTTAATAAACCTGAAATTTATATTGGTGATGAAATAACAACAGGATTAGATGTAGAAGCTCAACTAGAAATTATAGATTTATTAAAAAAAGAAATTAAAGATAAAGGAATGACTTTAATATTAGTTAGTCATAACTTAGATGAAATTAAACAATTATGTGACAGAATAATTTTTCTAGATAAAGGAAAAATAATAGATGATGCTCCTATTGATCAAATTCTAGATCAATATGGTACTTTATTAGAATATTATTTATCAAAAACAAATAAATTAAATAAAGGAGAAATACAATAATGCTACAACAATTTAAAGCAATGTATAGCTTGTTATTTAACTATTGAAAAAAATCATTTCATAACATTTTCTTTTCATTTATCTTTCCTTGCATGTTTTTAGCAATTCTATCAAAAGTACCAAGCTTTAAAGTTTCTGATTTAATACCAGGAATCATAGCTTCAGCTTGTCCTGTTGTTGGAATTATTTCTTTATCAATTTCATTTAGTGATTTAAAAGAAACTGTTATTTATAAAAGAATAGCAGTTCTACCTTTAAAACCTTGAATCTTTATTATTAGTATTATTTCATTTTTTACATTTCTTACTTGATTAAGTGCTATTTGAGTATTTATCTTTTCTTTAATTTTTTGACACTCTCAAATCAATTTAAATCAAATTAATTTTGGATATATTATTTTAGGAGTAATCTTTTTATCAATAATATGTTCTTCAATTGGAGTAATGATTGGAAGTTTAGCAAAAGATTATAAAATAGCAAATGCTTTTTCAATGTTATTTTACTTACCACCGGCCTTTTTAAGTGGTATGTATTTACCAATTAAAATAATTATTTCTTCAAATGTTTTAAAAATAATTTCACTATGTTTACCTTATACTTATCCAGTAAGTATTATTAATTATGGATGAGTACAAAATACTTCTAGTTTTATATTTGGATCACAATTATGAGTATTTATTTTAATATCTATAGTTTTAGTATTTATATTTGTAAGTGGTGCTATTTTAATATATAAATTTAGAAAGAAAAAATAATTTATAAACTAAAAAATGCAGGGGTCATACCTGCATTTTTTGTTGTTATTATTATTTAATTATTATTCGAATAAATCTTTAACTGAGTCAATTGTTTTGTGTAAAGTTGCACAAGATTTATCAAATTTTTCTTGTTCTTCTTTTGATAAATCTCATTTAATAATTCTTTCTCAACCATTTGCTCCAACAATTGCTGGTACTCCAGTGTATAAACCTTTGTTGTTGTATTCACCATTTAATTGTGCACCAACCATTAAAGTAGCTTTTTCGTCTCTTAAAACTGCATTAACTATTTTTGTTAAACAAGCTCCAATTCCATAGAATGTAGCTCTTTTTAAGTTAATGATTTTGTAAGCCATATCAACAGTGTCTTTTTGAATTTGATCTAAATCTTCTAAAGTTATGCATCCACATTTTACATAATCTAAAAGTGGTCTTCCCATAATGTTTGCTTGAGATCAAATTGCAACTGAAGAATCACCATGTTCTCCAGCAACATAAGCTTGAACTGATTCTGGTTTAACATCTAATTTTTGACCAATTAATCTTCTTAGTCTTGCTGAATCTAAAGTAGTTCCAGATCCAATAACTTTATGAGGATCAAAACCAGTTACTTTTTGATATACATGAGTTATAACATCAACTGGGTTAGAAGCAATTACAGTAATTCCATCAAATCCTGATTTTTTAACTTCAGTTGCAATGCTTTTCATAATTGCTGCATTTCCTGCAACCATTTCTAATCTAGTTTCACCAGGTTTTTGAGGTCTTCCTGCTGTAATTACAACCACATCAGCATCTTTGCAATCTTCATAGCTTCCTGCTTTAATTGAAGCAAATGAATGTGGTAAAACTGCTAAAGTATCTGATAGATCTAAAGCGTTTCCTTCTGCTGCTTGTGGGAAAGCATCAATTAACACGTAGTGTTCTGCAACTCCTTGGTTAATTGCTGCATATAAAAATGATGTTCCAACAGCTCCTGCTCCAATAAGAACAACTTTATTTGCGGTTTTCTTCATTTTGTTTTTTCTCCTATCTTCTAGTTTTATTATATAACATCTAAAAAATTTTTATAATTTTTTATTTTTAGTATTTTTAAAAACTATTTTACCTTCAACTAGAACTTTATTAACATATAAATCATCATCTAAAACTACTAAATCAGCTAATTTATTAACTTCTATACTTCCTGTAATATCAAAAATATTTAATTGTTTTGCTATATTAATAGAAGTCATTTTAATTAGATCAGTCATTTTAATATCACAAGCATCTTTAAAAACTCTAATATTATGATCATAAGTAGATCCAGCTCCAGCTAAAGCATTATTATTAGTTAATCTAATTTCTATACCTTTTTTATAAACTTCTAAATTACCTAATTTATATATACCATCATCTAAACCTTTAGCATTCATAGCATCAGTTATAATACATAAATTATCTGCAGTTTTAAAACTATAAATCATTTTTAAAATTTCTTTATCTAAATGAATTCCATCACTTATAATCTCACATAAAACATCTTTATGATTAAAACTAGCTACAACTAAACCTGGGTTATGTTGATCAACTCCACTCATTCAATTAAATAAATGTGTAATATGTCTTACTCCTAATAAATAAAATTGATCAAATTGTTTAGCTTTTAAATTAGAATGACCAATACTTGGAATAATATTATTTTTTAATAAAAACTTAGTATAAGATGTATCATCTAATTCACAAGCATAAGTAACTATTTTTAAACTATTATTAGATAACTTGTTTCATTTTTTAGTTAGATTAATATTTGGTTCTAATAAAAGATTTTCTTGATGAGCACCTTTTTTAAACTTAGAAATAAAAGGTCCTTCTAAATGAGCTCCAATACATTTAGCTTTACCATTATTAGCTTTTATAAATTCTCCAAATTCTTTATAAATTTGATCATTTTTTTGAATACTATTACTTACACTTGCTTGAATATATCTAGTAACTCCTTCTTTAACTACATTATCTGCAAAGTGTTTAAATCTATTTTTATTACCTGTTTCAAAATCAACACCATACCCACCATGTACATGACAATCAATAAATCCAGGTAATAATCAGTTATTATTTAAATCTATTCCGTTCTTTTTTTTATAATCAGATCCAATTTCTATTATTTTTTTATCTTTAATAATTACATAACCGTTATTTATAATTTCATCTTCTAAAACTATTCTGGTGTTTTTTAATATCATAAATACTCCTTAAGTTTATAATATTACTTTTTATTAGCAATTAAATAATTTGTCTATTTATCATAACTATAAAGTGTTAATATATATGTGTTATGAAATTCAACATAAAACATAAACTAAAAAACAGTAGATTTGTAAATTGAAAATGATACTTTCAATTATTTGTAATGTTATTATCTGCTATTACTTTAATTAATGCTTTTTTTAATGGAATATTAAATGAAAAGTGATATTATGATTCATACAATACTTCTGAGCCAATAAGATTAATTAATTATGATATTTTATTAAGCTTTTTTTCAGTTCAAGTAAGTATTATAACAACTGTTTATTTACTAATTGTTGTTATTAATTATAAAAATCCAAAATCAAATATTAATAGTCAAAAAACTAGAAATGTAGTTTTAAATTGAAACTTATTAGATTTTATGATTTTTTGAATAGGAATAGTTGGGTTTAGAAACACAATTGCTGGACAACTTGCTTATTTAACAAAAACTCAAATCTTTTCAACAGTTATAACTCATTTTGTAGTTCCACTTTTATTACTATTTATTTATTTATTTGAATCAGGTAATGATAAATACGAAATTAAAAAGTTTTATAAAAATATAAAAGAGTTATTTTGAGCTTATTCTTATCCATTTTTTTATACAATCTTTGTTTTAATGAGAGCTCAAATTTATTTAAAAGATAAAAGTATTGAAAGTGGTTTTGTTTATCCTTATGAGTTTTTAGATTTTACAAGTCCATATATTGGTAATTCAAAAGTTGGGTATTTAATTTTAATTTGAGTGATATTTGTTATTTGATTATCATTAAATCATTTAATTATTTTATTAATCAATAACTTAGTATTTAAAATAAAACAAAAGAGAAAAGAAAAAATCGTAACTACATTAAAATAGTTACGATTTTTTATTCTTCTATAAATGGATTTTTAGACTTATTATTAGTTTTATTATTTTTATTAGTTTTTTTAACAATAACAGTTTTATTTGCTTGTTGTTTTTGTTGTTTTAAATCTTGTTGGTGTTGATATTCTTGTTTGTATAATAAAAGTTGTTCTTTTAATCTTGATAAAGTTTCAAAAATACTACTTAGTATAATACATATAAAAAATAAACTAATAAATACATAAAACAATATTTTAATAGCATTACTATTATTTACTAATAAACCTATTAGTAAATAAATACTAGTTAATATAAAACTAAATAAATATAAACTAAAACTAGAATATAAATAAATAATTTCTTTTTTCATATATACATAATTACTAGTTTTTAGTATTTTAACTCTATAGATTATATAAACTATTAAAGAAACAAAACCTAGTATTAATAAAATGACTTGTAAGCTAATAAAAGGAGTTAAGCTAGTAAAAATAGGTTTATCTTTTGTAAACTGAACAAAAGTTAATAATAAACAAATTGCTAAAATAACACTACTAATTGTTGCTAAATACTTTAAAGATTTATAAGTTTTATAATTAATTTTATTTTCCATAAGATTATTCTATTCTAATTACTTTTTTGTTTTTTGGTTTAAAGATTTTGTTATATCCAATATACATAATAAGTATTGCTAAATTAATTCCAATAACTCCAATAATAAAAATAGCATATAAAGTTCAATTTCTATTTTTATTTACAACTATATTTCCTTGATATAAATTAGATTGTTGACGATCTGCTCAAAAGTTTAAACTAGAAAAGTTAGTTTTATTTAACTGTTCTTGATAATGATTTAAAGCTAAAAAACTATCTAGAACATGACCAAATTCATGATTTAAAGTTTGAAATTGATTATTTGAAGCAAATCAAGATCTATTATATTGTTCTTGATTTTCTTTTTTATTAAAACTATCAGCTTTAACTAAAACATAACTATAAGAAGCTGAAGCAGTATTTTTTGAAAAACTTGTACTTGTTATTCCTTTTATTTTTTCATCAAGAACATTGTTATTAATTCTAAATCTTGAATCATTAGTTAGAATTAAGTTAATAAAAATTTTATCTAAATTATTATGAGTTACTTTTTGTAAAATGTTAAATAAATGAACTGTGTTAGTTTTTAGTGCATTTAAATCAAAATAATCAGTATATAAAGTTTTTGGACTTGGAATAGCATTTCAAATATTTTCAAAATTTTGTTTAATTAAAATAGCGCTACTATTTCCAAAATTAAATCTTGATTTTTGTTTTCAATATTCATCTAATTGATCAAAGTTTTTAAAAAACGGTTCACTTTCATTTTGCTTAACAACATTTTTTGGTTTATATAAATTTAATTTCATATAATCTGAAAAAATATCTTTATTATCATCATAATAATAAATAAATTTCTTAGCACTTAACACATTTCTATTTGTGTTTAAAAAATCTAAGTTAGCAATTTGTTTTGAAAAAATCTTATTATAAATATAATTAACAGTATCATAAACATACTGAGGACTATTATAACCATAAATATAACCACTTGTTATATGTACGTGATTTGTATCTATTAAATCTTTATAATATAATTCCTGATATCCTAGATCTGAAGGAGTTAATCTATCATATTTATCATCCAAATTATTATCAGGTTCTAATTCATATTTATATAAAACATCAGTTTCATTATCAATTACATTTTTAATTTTTTTTCAATTAGTTTCTATATTATTTGAAGGTAAAATTCCAATATTTTGTTGTTTTAATTTATAAAAAGTTTTAGTAAAAAAATGTTCTAATAAGTATCAAGTTAAGTTTTTTTGTTTTTCATTAGCTGAAACATATCTACTAAATGATTCAGCAAAAAACTCTTCAGGAGAAGTTGAACCATATTCTGAAGTTACTAAAATACTTGATAAAATCGCATGTTTAAATTCTTCACTTTGCTGATCAGTTATATAGTCATTTTGACGATAACCATGTTTAGTTTTATATTTAAAAACTATTTCAAAATTACCTAATAAGTTATCTGTAAATTGATTAAAACTTTTATTAGTTTGTGCATCTGAATGTTTGTATAAAAAGTATCTTAAAGCTTTTCCACCTCATAAAAATTCTTTAACACTACTTTGAGAATCTTCATTATTAAATTGAGTATTATATGTTAAATTAATTTGATTATTAGGCTTATTATTAATAAAAAATAAACTTGTAAAAAACACTAAAATTATTAAAAAATAACTAAGAACTTTTTTCATAAAATCAGATCCTTTATAACTAAAAAATTATAACAAAAATAACTTATATAGATTATTTAATAATAAATATTGATTTTTTACTAACTTTATACAAGTATATTTTATATAAACTATAATATAAAAAGAATAAGGAAGATTTAGGGTTAAGGTTATGGCAAAAAAAGAAGTCAAGCAATATTTAAATGATGTTTTAATTAATAAGATTGATTATTATGTTTCTATTAAAAAATTTGATTTTGATACTATTAAAGAAATGTTAGCTATTGATCTATTAGATTATGAACCTTATATGATTCAAACAATAGATAAATATATTAAATATATAATTTGATTAGATCAAAAAAATAAAAACAAATCTGAAGCTTTTTTAAAGTTTTTAGAAAAATACCAAACTGAAGAAGATCAAATTAATATAGAAAATAAAGAATCTAGTTTAAAAAATACTGGTAATTTAGATGATTATCATCAAAGAAAAAAACATCAAAACTGATTAGATGAATATTTTAAAAAACAAAAAGCTAAATATCATGTTTATGAAGAATCACCTTTAGATAATCAAACTAAAGTAAATAATTTTGAACAATATTTAGAAGAACAAAATGATGAAGATCAAGTTGATCAAATTCTAGATAAAGATTTAAATTTAGTTAATTTAATAGCTAGTGATGATACTTTTTATCAAACTTCAACTATCAACTTAGATGATTTAAAAACTACAACAAATGATAGTTTTAAAGATGATGTAGATGAAGAAGCTTTATTAGCTAATCAACAAATAGAAGAACTTGAAATTGATTTAGATCCTGAAGAATTTGGAACAGCTACTATTAATGTTGATAGATGACAAAATGAAGAAAATGGTAGTAAGAGCGAACAAGAACAAAAAGTAGAAGAAGATAAAGAAGATAAAGTAGTTGAAGAAGTTGAACAACCTGAAGAAACTAATTTAGAAAATCAAGATGAACAATTAGTTGAACCAAGTTTAGATGAACAAGATTTAACTAAAGATACTTGATTTGAAGAAAAAGATTTAACTGATGAATTAATTGAAAAAGTAGATTTAACAAAAGATAGTTGAACTGAAATAGATGGTCAAGAAAAAATAGATAGTTTAGATCAAAAATTAATTAGTGAACCAGTAGTTGAACTACCAGAAAAAATGAATACTGATGAAGTTGAAGAATTAAGTAAAGAACATTGGGTTGAAGAAAAAGCTGAATTAGAAGAAACAAATAATCAAGAACAATCTAAGTGTGAAAACACTTGTAATAAAGAAGAATGCAAACAAGATTGTGAAGTAAAAGAAGATGGTTGTGAACAACAAGAATGTTGTAAAGAAAGTGATTGTTGTAAAGAAGAAGGTGTTTGTGATAAATCAACTTGCAATGAACAAGATTGTAAAGATGATAAATGTTGTGAAGTAAAACAAGAATGCTGTAAAGAAGAATCTTGTTGTGAAGATAACAAATGCTGTGAAGAACAAGATTGTTGTGAAGACAAACAAGATTGTTGTTCAACTCAAACAACTTGTCAAGAAACTCAAGATTCAGAATGTAAACAATCTTGTGAACAAAACTCTTTTGAAAACAAACAAGAATGCTGTAAAGAAAGTGATTGTTGTAAAGAAGAAGGTGTTTGTGATAAATCAGCTTGCAAAGAACAAGATTGTAAAGATGATAAATGTTGTGAAGTTGAATCAGATTGACAAGAAAATTGTGGTAGAAAAGATGGTTGTGAATGTAGTGTAACAAACTGTCCTTGTGATCAATCTTGTGATATCAAACAACAAGAAATAAGTGAACAACAAACTGAACAAACAAATCAACAACAAACTAATATAGTTGAAAATCAATCAAATCAATTATGAATTAATAAACCTGAAACTAATTTAGAACAAACTAATAATCAAGTTGTAAACAATAAGATTTGAACTATAAGCCCTGATAGTAATTTAGTTGAATATACTAATGATAAAGACTTTTTAGATTCTAGATTAAATCAAGTAAATGAAACTAAAGTATCTGAAGAATTAAGCACAGAAATTGATGCCAAAGAAATACAACCTACTTTAGTTTCAACTGATGATTCAAATCAACAAGAATTAGTTGAAGAATCTACAAATAATACTACTGAACAACCTACTTTAACTCCTAACCAAATCAGAGAAACTCCAAAATTTATAGAACTAAGTAAACCTGTTAAGTTATATCAACAAGTTAAGTGAAATGATAAAACTTATTATGTAGTTGGAATTAAACTTAAAAAAGATGTATTTGGTCATGAAGTACCTGTTTTAAGACTAGAATGTTCTTCTAAACCATATGAAATCATTGAAGTTAAATTTGTTAAAAAATACTAAAATAATAACAACTGTTTTTATAAACTTAAATGTAATTTTAACTACTTAAAGTAGTGTTTTATACTTAGTATAAAGTTAGTATATACTAAGTATAATATTAAATATAACCTTAATTTATACATAATATATAAAAAGTTACGATAAAATATATATAAAGAATAAATTATATATATCCAAAATATACCGAAAATATAAATTAAGGAGATAGAAATAATGAAAGATAATAAAACCGAATTTGATTTAACCATTTCTAATGCTTATGAAGATGACTTTGGAATGGAGCTAGAAGAAAAAGTAGCTCATCAAAAATCTAAAGAAAATAAAGATTTAGCAAAAGATTTTATTAGCACCAATTCTATTTCTAAAAATGTACAAATTGAAAGAGATTTGTTTTCAAAACCTGAAAAGAAAGTAAATGACAAACCTATGAAAGTAGGTTTATATATAACACCTGAAGTGAGTGCTAAATATGATGAGCTAGTGGAATTATATAAAGCTAAATATGGTAAAGCCCCAACTAGAACAGATGTTTTTGTTCAAGGTATAGGCATAATGTTAGACAGATTAAAAGAAAAATAAAAGGTTAGGAGATTACCAACTATTAAGGAATGAAGATATGAGAATATAAAAAAATTTCTTACTTATGATGAACAAAGAAGTATTGAATTTAAAGCTATGATGAATGGTGATTCAGTAGAAGATTATGTAACATATCATCACGGCCTTTCAAAAGAAATTAAAGAAAAAATTGCTAAAAGAATGGAATTAAAATATACTAAACAAATAGCACAATGAGACTTAGAAAAACTAAATAATAAATCAAGTTGAGCAGCTTCGTTTACCACAAGAGACTATAAAGGTGTGATAAAACAGTATATTGACAAACTATATTCAATAAAACTAATTTAGATGAAGTTGATGAAGCAATTAAAAAACAATATTGAGAAGCTTTGTTTGGTAAAAGTAAAGTAGATGAGACTACAAAAAAAGAGTATTGAGAAGCTTTGTTTGGTAAAAGAACTTAAGGGTTCTTTTTTTTATACTTAGTATAAAGTTAGTATATACTAAGTAAAGATAAAATGTATTATAAAATATAAACTTTATGTATATTCAATAATTTTTCTTGATATTAATTGCAATACCAAAATTATTATGATATAGTTAAAGTATAAATATTTTATATTTATACATTGATTACGAAGAAGGTTCACTGAACGCAGGCTTCCGGGAGTGAAGCCAGAAATAAATAGAACCAAAAATAGAACTCCTTTTAGGGGTTCTTTTTTTTGTATAATCAATATGTAATAGAAAGAAGCACTAATATTTATGAATAGTGTAATGTTTGGTATAGTATTTAAATTTAGAAATTTAGATAATACATTACCAATAGCAAGAGATAGATTTTCTAGACCTATAGAAACTAGTGATTATAAGCTTCACCGTCCTTATGTTGTTTTTTATTCTGATGATAAAGTTTATTATCTATCTGTTAAAACACTAAAAAAAGAAAATGAAGCTTCTATTTATAGAAATCAAGATAAAAATTTAATTTTATTAAATAAAACTATTTATAATGAACCAGTTAAAGGTAAAGCTCTTGGTAATGTAATAGATTGTTCGGTCGTAAATATAATGGATAGAAAATTATTTGAACAACTTTACCAAGAAGATGAGTATTATAATAATTACCAATTAGCTCCTTGAATTTATGATGAAGTAATGAATAAACTTTATGAGAATAAAAATAAATTAGTATTTAATGGAGTAGTAGGTTTTAATAACAATAGAACAGAATGAATGCTTGACAAAACAAAAACTGAGCAAGGTCGTTTAGAGTATGAAAAATGACGAACAAGAGTTGAAAAAGTAATCACAACTGTAATAGAAACATATCATTCAATTTCAAGAGATGAAATAGAAAAAAGATTAAATAATCAAGATGAGTATGTTAAATTCATTAGTCCAATCTATTATAACGAATTAGAATATGTTTATAATTCTTTTGAAATGGATGATAAATGAGAAGAATATCAAAAAAGTAATTCTAATAAACATAAAATGTAATTAAGACTATCTATAATATAGTCTTTTTTTATATATACAAGTGTATATATAGTGTCAATATATAAATTGTAGTTATAGTTTGGTATAATAAATTTCTAATTAAATAAAAGGATTGGGGACCCCCCAAGCCTTTGTTTTTATTATTGTATTATTATTCGAATTCGAAGGTCTTAGGAAAGTTTAGAAAGTAAAGATTTTAACTTTTCAAGATTGTCTTTATTTTTAGTTTTAAACGATTCTTTGTAATTAGCTAATTTGTCTTTATATTCTTTAACTAATTGGTTAATCATTTCTTCACTTTCATCACCATTATAAAGTTCGTTTATTTCATTAGATGAATTTTTATCTAAACTACCGTTAAATATGACTCCTACTGTGTCTTGATTTTTATTATCAATTTGAGTTTCTAGAACTCAAACAAATTTCTCGCCTGAACCATCATCATTTTTTCTTAATTGAGGATATGTTTTTAATACATCACCAACAATAAGTGGAGCTAGAAAATCAACTAATTCCTCACTAAAGTCATTTAGTGTTTGTTCAACGTTTTTATTATTTTTCATATGCTTTTCATCTAAAAGATCTGAAAATTCTTTTGATATATTACCTTTATTCTTGATTATTTCTTCTGAAATATCCTTTGCATCTAAATTATTTGTTAGTATAGTTTCTACTAAATCAGCAATTTCTTTTTTAGTTTTTTTATCAATAATTGATTTTGATTCTTCTTTTAATTCTGGATTTTTGTTAGAAAGGTTTTGAGAAGTTTTACTACTGCACGCAAGCACTATAGCACTAGTTGTAGTGATTAAACCAAATGTTCCTAATAATGTTAATATTTTTTTCATATTGTATTCTTTCTAAGCATTAATGAAACGACTCACATAATTCATATACAAAAAAGGTTTAATTGATTTAAATATATGAAATAAGCCAGTTAGACTTTTTTAGTTTTTCATTTTTTTAAATTTTATAAAAAGTTATACATAAGTTTATTTTTTACGTCTTAAATATAATGTTGGATTTGTAAAAAAGATAGGAAATTAATCAATAAAAAATAGAAACTAACAAGTCTCTATTTTGTTTAGTTTTTAAATTTATATAGACTAATTTATGAATTATTGTTTTCCAAAATTTTTAACTTTGCTTTTAAGTCTTCTTTAGTAACTTTTATTGTTTCTAATTGTTTTTCAACTTGAGGTTTTTGCTTATTTAATGTTTCTAATTTCCCCCCGCTACCTTAAACACGGACTAAAAATTTTCAATATTATAACAGGATTGTTTTCTGAATTGTACAGGAGACAATCCTTTTAATTTTTCTTTTATTCTTATATTGTTGAACCAATAAATATATTTATGTATTGCTTTAGTTAAATCTTCTATTGAATTGTATTTCTCACCATAATAAATTTCTTGTTTTAATAAACCAAAAAAATTTTCTATAATAGCATTATCTAAGCAATTACCTTTTCTAGACATACTTTGTATTATGTTATTTTCTTCTAGCGTACTTACTCAACTCATGTGCTGATAATGAAATCCTTGATCAGAATGAATTACTAAACCATTTGTATTTTTAACCTTCTTAAGCGCTTTTTTTAGCATTGAATTAGTTAGGTTTAAGTTAGGTCTAGATTGAATTGAATATGAAATAATTTCACTGTTATAAAGATCAATAATTGGTGACAGATATAGTTTTTGACCATTAACTTTAAACTCTGTTACATCAGTACATCAAACTCTGTTTGCTTCTGTTGAAGAAAAATTTCTTTTTAAAACATTGTCTGCGATTTTCCCAACAGTTCCTTTATAAGAACTATATCTTCTGTTCTTTGTTCTAAATTTGACACACTGAATACCAAGTTCTTTAGTTAGCCTTAAAATTTTTTTGTGATTCACAATATATCCCATTGATTTTAAGGTCATTTTTAGCCGTCTATAGCCATATCTTTCAAATGATTTGTTGAATATATCAACAATTATATTTTTTAATTCCATATCCTTATCTATTGAATTTTCTAATTTCTTTTTTCATTCATAAAAAGAGGATTTAGGTAATTTTGCTATTTTTAAAAGAATAGAAACTTTAGCTTTTTTGTGAGTTTTTAGCATTTCTAAAATTACTTTTGTTTTTTCCTTGTTGATTCTTCTTCTGTCAACAAGGTGTTTAACTTTTTTCAGAATTCAACCTCTAATTTGTAGTATTCAACTTCTTCTTCTAATTGTTTTATTCTATCTTCATTATTAGTTGTTATTTTTGTTTTCTTTTTTTTAACTGGTTTTTCTTAGAGTTTTTCATAATTTTTTTAGGTCTTCCTATATTATTATTTAACCCTAAAATTCCATTTTCTTTATACTTTTTAACTCAACCAGCTATAGTTGATGAATGTATAATATTAAATTTTTTTGCAACTTCCCTGTATGATTCTTTAGTTTTAAGTTTATATAATACTATTTCTTGTTTTGCTTCCAAACTATAATGAGGTTTTGTTTTCTTGTGGGTAAGCGCTTCTATTCCAAACATTTCATATTTGTAAATTCAACCCTTTAAAGTATTAGCCGAGACATTATGCCTGTCTGCCAAATAGGTGCTATTTTTAACATTAAGTCTTTTAGCTTCTTTGACAATTTTTAATTTTTTTTCTAAGCTTCATTTAGCCATATAAAAACCCCACTCCCTGGATTTTTAGTCCGGAATATGGGGTTCGGGGGATTTTGCTTAAGTTTTTGTTTTTCTTCTTCAGTTGCACTTGCTAATTTTTTATTTCCTTCTTCAATTTTTTCTAATATTTCTTTAGCTCTTTTTTCTTCGCCTTCTAATACAGATATTTGACTTTTAAGTTTTTTTATTTCTGCTGCTTTTTCCTTTTCTTTGTTTGAATTAGTATCTTCTACTTTTTTAGATAATAAAGTAGAATTATCATTTTTACAAGCTACTACACTAGCTCCAATTGTAGTAATTAAACCAAATGAACTTAAAGTTGTTAATATTCTTTTCAATTTAATATATCTCCTTATAAAAATTTTAAAATACTTGTTATATACAAATCCAAACATATATAACACTTGCATTATATATACTAGTATATATAATGTCAATATAAAAAATGAAAGAATATTGATTATAAAAAATAATGTGGTATAATACCCATTTTTATTTCAAATTCTTATATAATTAATTGTCAAAAATATTAAATCTGCTATTTATCTACTGTAAAAAACTACTTTTTATCAACAAAACATAATTTGCAAATTACTAAAAAACATTAAAAAACTTTATTTTTAAAACAACTTAAGATATAATTATTTTTGTATTGAATTGGAGTTGAAAAAGTTAATGGCAAGTGTTATTGTTCATGATGGAGAAACAATTGAAAAAGCATTAAAACGCTTTCAAAAAGTAGCTTCATCAAATAAAGCAGAAGCTAGAAAACGTGAATACCACTTAAGCAAAAAAGAAAAACGTATTTACAAACAAAAACAAAACCGTAAATACAAATAGTGGTAAATAATTATAATTAAGAGTCTTATGACTCTTTTTTTATTCTTTATAAATAAAATCATTCATATTTTTAAAATAATTAGTCACTTTTAAATATTTTTTCCTAATACTTATATGAGGTGAGATTATGAACGATTTTATAAATGGATTATTAAATAAAATAGATGACAAGTTTATATATTTAGAACAAAATAATTTAGGATATCGAGTTTCATATTTAAAAAGTGATTTAGAGCAATTCAAATTAAATGAAAATAATAAAGTTTATATAGCAACTAATATAATAGATAATGTTTTAAAATACTATGGGTTTAAAAACCAATTAGTAAGAGATCTTTTTGAAATATTAATTAATATAAATACAATTGGAGAAAAAACTGCTTTTTTAATTTTAGAAAACTATTTATATGATGAATTAATTGATATTTTTAAAAATGGTAAAACTGATAAAATATTACAGCTTAAAGGAATAGGTAGTTATACAGCAAAACTAATTATAAACAACGTACAAAAAGAACTATTTAACAACAAAATTAGTGATAAAAAAACTAAAGTAATTACAAGCTTAGAAAAACTAGGATATAGAACTAAAGATATTTATAAAATCATTATTAATATAGATGAAGATATGAGTATAGATGATTTAACTAAATTTGTTTTAGAACAACTAAGTTATTTACATAACTAATAGAAAGAGTTTATATGTTTAGACCTGAAAAATGAGAAGAATATATTGGTCAGAATAATATTTTAGATAATCTAAAAGTTTTTATAAAATCTGCAAAAAAACAAAATAAAACAGTTGATCATATTTTTATTTATGGACCTAGTGGTTATGGAAAAACTAGTTTAGCTTATTTATTATCAAAACAACTAAAAACAAATATTAGAATTTTAAATGGTCCTAATTTACAAAAAGCTAGTGATATTATTTCAATACTAACAAGTATTAAAGAAAAAGATGTGTTATTTATTGATGAAATTCATGCTGTTAATAAAGAAGTTTTAGAAATTATTTATCCAGTTTTAGAAGAAAATAAATTAAATATTATTATTGGTAAAGATTATAATTCTAAAGTTGTAAATATTGATTTACCTAAATTTACTATAGTTTGTGCTACTACTGAAATTAATAAAATTCCTTTACCTTTATTAAATAGGTTTCCAATTAGTTTTACAATGCAAGAATACAATTTAGAAGAAATGAGTAAAATCGTTGAGCTTTATTGTAATAAATTTCAAATTAAATTAGAAGAAGATATTTACTTATATTTAGCTAGTTTTTGTAGAAAAACACCAAGAATTGCTATTAATCTAATTAAAAGAATTAAAGATCATATTATATGTGATAATCCTAAAAAAATTGATATTAATTATATAAAAAAGGTTTTAGAAAAACTAGAAATTTATGAATTAGGTTTAACAGTTACTGAAATTAATTATTTAAAAATGATTGCAAAAAATAAAAGAGTTGGTTTAGATAATATTGCTCATCTTTTAAACACAACTCCTTTAATTATTGCAAATAACATAGAACCTTTTTTAATTAGAGAAAGTCTAATTATAAGAACTATTAAAGGTAGAGAAATCACTTACAAAGGTTTAAAATATATTGAAAATTTTTAATTTAAACATATAAAAAAATATTTTAATCTTTTATATTTAAATTAATATATTAGTAGATAGCAGTAAGGAGTAGTTATGAAAAAGTTTGACATAGTAGTAATAGGAGCAGGGCCTGGTGGTTATAGTCTTGCAAATATTTTAAGTTTAAATAATAAAAAAGTAGCTTTAATTGAAAAACAAGATGTAGGTGGAACTTGTATAAATAAAGGATGTGTTCCAACTAAAACTTTAATTAAATCAGCTAAAGTTTTAGAACTAATTAAAAATGCAGAAAAATTTGGAATTAGTGTTGATAATATTTCATTTGATTTTTTAAAAATGCAACAAAGAAGACTAGAAAACAAAGAATTTTTCAATACTTCTATTAGTAATCAAATTAATTTAAATGGTATTACTTTTTATAAAGGATTTGGTGAAGTTTTAACTACTAATAGTATTAAAGTTAATGATGAAATTATTAATTTTGATAAATTAGTTTTAGCAACTGGAACAAGACCTAAAATTATAAACTTTGAAGGACTAGAAGAATCACAAAAAAATGGATATTTACTAGATTCAGATCAAGCTTTAGTTTTAAATGATGTTCCAAGTTCATTAACTATTATTGGAGATGGTCCAATTTCATTAGAATTTGCTTATTTATATAATACTTTAGGATCAAAAGTTACTATCTTAACTAATGTTGAGTTTTTATCAAGATTTGATATTGATATTCAAAAAAGTGTAAAAGAATATTTTAAACAAAAAGATATTACAGTTATTGATAATGTAAATATTAAAAAGATCGATAATAATAAAGTTTATTATGATGAAACTTTTATAGAAAGTAAAAAAATCCTACTAGCTGTAGGAAGAACTCCAAATATTGAAGCATTTTCAAATATTGATATTAAAAAAGATAAAAATGGATTTGTTCTAGTAGATGAACATATGAAAACAAATATTGATAATATTTATGCTATTGGTGATGTAACTGGATTAACTTTATTATCTTCAGTTGCCTATAAAACAGGAGATATTGTAGCAAGTGATATTTTAAATACTAATAAAAATGAAAAATTTGATAAAAACCTAGTTACTTGAGCAATTTATTTAAACCCAGAAATTGCTGGAATTGGTTTAACAGAACAACAATTAAAAGAACAAAATATTGAATTTGATTCAATTATCATTAATTCAAAAGCACTTCCAAGAGCTCATGCTGATAATATAGTTAGTGATTATTCATTTATTAAGTTTTTAATTTCAAAACAAACTCAAGAAATTTTAGGTTGTTTTATGATGATAGAAAATGCTAATTTATTAATTAATCATATTGGATTATTTATGCAACAAAAATTAAATTTTGCTACATTACAAAAAACAATTTACACTCATCCAACTATTGGTGAAGCTTTTTACTATGCTTCAAGAATAAAAGGAATTAAGTCAAACTAATTTTATTTAATCTTTTTTAAAATTTCAGGCATAATATCAGCAATAAAAGTGTTTAAACTAATTAAAAAATCAATTTTAATTATGTCTTTTATAATTTTATAACCTGCAATTAATTTATCAGCATTACCAGATAAAAAGTTAGAAACAAAAGAATCAGAATATTCCATTTTTTTGTTTTCAAAGTATTCAAAAAGTTTATCTGTTAATGCTTTTTTTGCAGCAATTATATTACTTGTTTGTGCATCATCAAATAATGATAAAACTTCATCTTGATTTTCATCAAAATAGTTTAAATATTGTTCTTTTATTTTTTCGATTGCACTATTTAATATAGTTTGAAATAAATAATTAATATCATCATAACTAACATTTTTAATTAATTCATCTTCACCTAGTTTAGGAAATAATTTTTGAACATCATCTAAACAATCATATGTAAGAGAAAAGACATTAATACTTGTCATTACACTAAACATTTCACCAAATTGTTCATTAATTTCATAACCATCTTCACTTTGTTCTAGTTCTTGTAAAGCTGATGGAGTGATTTCGTTTTTAATTTCTTCATTTCTAATTTTTAAAAATTCTTTTAATTCACTTCAATCATTTAGATCTAAAAAATCATAGATCATTTCTTGTAGTCTAAATGGAAAATTACTTATTAAAGGTGCTAGTTTAGATTTTGTATAAATTTGAACTTTTTGTTTGGTTTTAGATGGTTTTATTTCATTTTCTTCTAATAAACTAGCTATTAAATGTTGTTGTAAAACAACTAAAAAAAATTGGTTAACTGTTAAATTTTTTATCATATTTACCTTTTCTTATTTTAACAATATATTAAATATCATATTTTGATATTATTATAAATAGAAAAGATGATAAAGATGAATTTTAATAGAATTATCGTTGAAAATGAAAAATACTATTTAAACAAATATCAATACTTTTATATAAACAAAAAAGAAATATCTCAAATATTAAAACAAATTAAATGACCAGCAATTATTGTTGATACTGAGTTTTTTAACAAAAGCCATAATAAAGAAGAACTACAACCTACTTTATATAATGAAAATGAAAAAGATTTAGTTTATATTTTACAATACTCTTTTGCAAAAAACTTAGAAGAAATTTATAACAGAATTAATCGTAAAGCAATTAAATCTTTAGCTATTAAAAGAATTTATAATGATAAAAATTATGATTTTTACAAACAATATAATTTGTTAAAAAAGAGTTTTATTAATATGTGTATTAATAAAAAAATTAAAACAATTATTTTTGCAGGACAAAGTAATGATAAAAAAATTATTGAATCTTGAATTAATCAAAATAAAAGTTTATTAAAAAATAAAAAATCAGAACTATTTATATTAGATAAAACTACTAATGAATATAAAATTAATAGTTTAGATATTTATCAAGTTTTAAATCATTTATCATTTGTTAATTTAGATAATAAAAATGAACAGTTTTATAATCCTAAAAACATTCAAAAAGGTTGAACTGGTCAAAATACTATAACAATTCCTAGTTTAAGAAAGTTTATAGATTATGCTAAAGATATTTTTAATGATTCAAATTTAAATGATACTGAAGATATTTATTTAAGTTGTTGTAATGCTTTAAAACTTTTTTCAGTAGATAAAATTAATATAGATGAATTTAAAGTATTAAATAAAAGTGTTAGTTTAGCTAAAACTCATTGTTTTAATGATGTATTAAAGATTTTATATTTAATTGATTTTATTTATGCTTTTTCTAAATTTAAGAACACTAATAATAAATATATTAAAAAAGATTAGGAGTTTTTATGAAATCATGTTTAGGTTGTGGAAGCTTATTACAAACAACAAATAAATTAGAACAAGGTTATGTAAATGATACTGAACATGCTTATTGTTTAAGATGTTTTAAAATTAAAAACTACAATCAATTAGTTGATAGTGAAATTAATGATGAACAATTCATTAATAAAATTTCAACTTTAGTTAAAGAAAATGAAGATAATCATTTAGTTTTTTATTATGTTTTAGATATATTTGATTTATTTGGTTCTAGAATATTAGAAATAGAAAATTTAATAAAAGATTTTCAAGTTATTTTAGTAGTAAATAAAATAGATTTACTACCTAAATCTATTAAATTAGAAAAAATTAGAAACTATATTAATAATGTTTTTAAAACTAGTAGTTTAAATGATCCTGAGATCTTTTTAACTAGTGCAAATAAATTAAATCTAGTTGAACCTTTATTAAATAAAGTAATTAAAAACAATAAATACCAACAATACTTTATTGGAGCAAGTAATGTTGGTAAATCTAGTTTAATTAATAAAATGTTAGAAATTAATAAACTAATTCCAAGTATAGTTGTTTCTAAATACTTTAATACCACTTTAGATTTTATAGAAATTCAATTAGATAAAAACACAACTATTTTTGATTCAGCTGGAGTTAGTAGAAAAAACAGTATTGCTAATTTAATGAATAAAAGATTTCAAAATTATTGCTATTTTAAAAAAGAAATCCATCAATTTACTTACCAATTAGCAAATAATAATTCTATTTTCTTTTCTGGAGTTTGTTGATTTGATTATTTAAGTTTTTCTAATAAAAAAACTAATTTTCATATTTATACAAATAAAGAAATTAATTTACATAGAACTAATACTAAAAATGTTACTAGATATTGAAATAATAATAGAAAAAGTTTAATTCCATATATTAATAATAGTGAAAATGTTCAAGTTTATGAATTTAAATTTACAAATGAACATTTAAATAATTGATATGATATTTCAATTTCAGGATTAGGATGAATTAATTTTAAAGTTGAGAGCGAAATGATGATAAGAATTAATATTCCATCAGATACTAAAAAAGTTTTAGTTAGTTTAAATGAACAACTAATATAAACCAGTTATTAGCTAGATTTTTTTAAATCTTTAGCTTTTAAAATAACTGGTTTTTTAAATTTTTTATTAATATTAAAAATCATATTTTCTATTTTTAAAGCATTATCTATTTGATTTTTATCAACTTTAATTTCATCATTAATATCTAGTTGTACTCAGTTTTGATTTTTATGAATTAATTTACAAACTCCAACTCCAATTAATAAAATCCCTTTGTTTTGTTCATATAAACTATAAAAACAATCTAAAGCACTATTATAGATTTTTTCAAAATCATTAGTGTGATTTTTTAAAGTAATTTGTTTATGTCTACTTGCTAGATGCTTTTGTTTATCAAATATTTGGTCATCAATTTTATATCTAATTTTAATTTCAACTGTTTTACATAGTAATTGATTTTTATGTAATTTATAAGAAATAAATTTAGATAAACTTGAAATTATAGTTTCTATTTCATCATATTGATAAATAGGAGTATTTAAAGTAGTTTCTTTTGAAATACTTTTATATTCATTTGATAAATAATTTATATAATCACTACCTAAACCTAAAGCCTCACTTTTTAAACCTAATCCTTTTTTGTTTAATAATCCATAAACTTCAACATCACTTAATAAAGCTAAGTCTTTTATAGTTTTGATTTTATTATTAATTAAAAGTTTAGCAGCTGATTCACCAACTCCATACATTTTATTAATCAAAATTGGTCAAATATTTTCTTTGAAATTATTTGTTGTTGTTAAAGTAATTCCGTTTGGTTTATTTAAACTAGTTGACATTTTAGCACTAAAGCGATTAAACCCAATTCCTAAAGAACAAGTTAAATTAAATTGTTTATAAATATCTTGTTGAATGTTTTTTGCTAATTGTAAAACATCAATATTTGTAACTAAATCACTTACATCTAAATAGGCTTCATCAATTGAAGCAATTTCAATTTTATTAGTATAATTATTTTTTATAAATTCTCAAATTTGATGAGAAATATTACTAATAAAATTCATATCAGGTTTAATACTAATGATTTGTGGATATAGTTTTTTTGCTTTAAATAAAGGCATTGCAGCTTTAATATTATATTTTCTAGCTTCATAACTAGCAGTTGAAATAATTGATTTATCAAAATTATTAGAAATTACTACAGGTTTGTTTTTTAATTCAGGATGTTTTAATTGCATACAACTTGCAAAAAATGCATCCATATCTATATGAATAATAGTTTTATTAAACATAACTCTCCTACATTTCTAATTTTTTAATCAATTATTTTAAATAAACATATAACTAAATTATAAATTTAAAATCAAATCAATACTAAAAATAAACTTTATCTAAAAACAAATAAAAAACTGCAAATTACTAATTTGCAGTTTTAATTTAACTTAATAAATCTTTTATTTTTGAAGCAACTATATCAATAGCTACATCATTTCCTTTTTTAAAAGGTATTACAATATCTGCATAATCTATAGTTTGTTCTATAAAAAGATCATGCATTGGTTTAACATCAGTTAAATATTGATCAATAACACTTTCAATTGTTCTATTACGTTCTTTTATATCTCTAACTAGTCTTCTAATGAATCTTAAATCATCAGGAGTTTTAACAAATATTTTAATATCTCCAAGTTCACGCAATTTTTCAAAATGCAATGAAAAGATTCCATCAACTATGATTACATCACTAGCTTTAACTAGTTTTTCTTTATCTGTTCTAATATGTTTTGTAAAATCATAAGTTGGAACAAAAATATCTTGTCTTTTTAAAAGTTGTTTTAAATCTTTAATTAAAAGATCGATATCAATTGAATTAGGATGATCAAAATTAATTTGATTTCTTTGTTCAAAAGTTAAGCTACTAAAATCTTTATAATAATTATCCATTGAAATATGTTCTACAGATTTATCTTTTAAAATCTCATTAGCTATTTTACTAGCAATAGTTGTTTTACCACTAGCACTACCACCAGCTATTAAAATAATGCTAACTTTTTTACTCATATTTCTCCTTAATAATTATTGTTTTATTTTTCTGTAGTTTGATTTTTATTTTTTGTCAATTTAATTTTAAAGATATTTGAATAGTTTTGTAAGACTACACCAATTACAGTTAAATATAAAACAATAATTCCAATATGTGATCCAATAGTTCCTATATTATTAATCATAAAAAATATGCTTGCTAAAAATAATAAAACTATAGTTATAACAAAAATCACAAAATTAGTTATAAATAATGTTTTTTCTACTTTTCTTGTTTTTTTAACAAATGTTAGTAAAAAAGGAATAACTAATAATAATGAGCTAAGAACAACTCCACTTACAGCTAATCCATAAGCTGGATTAAATTTACCTAATAAGTGCAATTGAGCATTATGACCATAACCAAATGATTCGTTAGCGATTAAAACAATCATAAACATATAAATTATAGTTAATAAATTAAATAAATATTTTTTCATTTTATCTCTTTCTTTTATATTCTTTACTAAGTTTTTTATAACATAAAAATATATAAAAGTAATAGATGAATGTTATTCAGTTAGTAGAACAATGGCTTTAGTATAAATTTCTAGCATCTTTTTTAAATCATCAATTTTAACATATTCATTATATGCATGCATAGTTGAGTTTTCAATATCAAACTCAGCACCAAAAGCAACAACATTAGGCATTGCTTTAGCATAAGTTCCCCCACCAATAGCAATTGGTTTTGCTTTATAGTCTTGAGTTACTTCTTGATAAACTCTCATAATTTTTTTAATTAAATCTGAATCTTGAGGAACATATAAACTATTATCAATTTTTTTAACTTCTAAAGATAAGTTATTTTTTTCTAGATATTTAGTTAATGTTGGAATAAAAATTTGAGTTGGATTAGTAAATACTGGAATTCTAAAGTTTAATCCAATTTTTGCAAATTTATTTTTAATTTCAATAATTCCTACATTTTGAGTTAGTTCACCAGTTTCATCTGAAATATCACCAAATACATTTTTTAAATTAAAGTCTAAATGCACATTTGTTGCTAAATAATCTGTAATTTTATGATGAACATCATTTTCATACATACTTTTAGCTAATCAAGTTGCAGCATTTACTCCATATCATGGTAAACTTCCATGACCTGCTTTTCCTTGAACTATTAATTTATCATCTTCTATTTTTGTAGTTATATTATTTTTATTTAAATACTCTTGTATTTGTTTAATTTTTGGTCCTTTATATCAAACTGTATCACAAACAACATTATAAGCAGCTCCACCACTAATTTGAATATCAGTTGGTTCATTTGAAATAATGTCTAAATTTGTAATTCATTTTTCAGCATAAACTACAGGAAATTCACCATCTGGAGTATATCCTAAATCACCAACTCCATGATCTTTAATATAAGTTTGAATTGAATCTCATGTAGTTTCTTCAGTTAGTCCAAAAATTAGTCTGATTTTATATTTTGAAGAAACAAAATTATGATCTTTTAAATATTTTAAAGCAAATAAATTCATTATTGCAGGACCTTTATCATCAAAAGTTCCTCTTCCAATTAATTTATTATCTTTAATGATTGGAACAAAAGGATCAGTTACTCATTGTTCAATACTTCCTGGTGGAACTACATCTAAATGAGCTAAAATTACAAATAATTTTTCACCAGTTCCATAATCAACAAACCCATATTTATTATTAACATCTTTATATGTTTGAAAACCTAAATTATTAGCTAGATCAATTACATAATCTAATACTTCTTTACAACCTTTTCCATAAGGAGCATCACTACTTGGTTCAGTTAGATAAGAAGGAATAGAAACAACTTTCATTGTTTCATTTAAAGCTTGATCAAAATACTTAGATATTAATTCTTTTTCATCAATTTTCATAATAAACACTCCTAATATAATAATATAACAAATCAACTTTAATAATTATTTATCAACTTAGACATAAAAATAGTAAAAATTGTTCATTTTTAAAAAGAACTATATACTATAGTCCTATTAGAAAAACAAAAGTTAAAAATATTTGTTTATACAATTTATTTTATTTTTTCATTTCAATATTTTACTATTAAATGTAATCTAGTAATAGCTGATCCAACAACAACACTATGAATTCCAAGTTCTAAAATATCTTTTGCTTGTTTTGGAGTTCAAATTCCACCTTCAGCAATAATTGGTTTTGTAATAACTTTTTTTAAATCTTTTAAAAATTGATAATCATTTTCAATATTATTATGATTTAAAGTTTGATTAGTATAACCTCTTAAAGTAGTTGCAATTAAATCAAAACCTAAATTTTGAGCATTAATAGCATCATCAATAGTAGAACAATCAGCTAACAATAACTGATTTGGATATTTAGTTTTAATTGTTTTTATTAAATCGGCTAGATTTTGATCTGGTCTTTTTCTTAAAGTTGCATCAAGTGCAATTATATCAACTTTTAAATCAATTAATTGTTCAACTTCTTTAATTGTTGGTGTAATAAATACTTCACTATTATCATAATGTTTTTTAATTAACCCAATTATTGGAACATCTACAACTTGTTTAATAGCTTTAATATGTTCTACTTGACTTAATCTAAGAACTTTAGCTCCACCTAAAACTAGAGCATAAGCCATTTTACTTAACACATAACTATCATTTAATGGTTCATCATCAACTGCTTGACAAGAAATGATTAATGTGTTTTTTATTTGATCAATTAAATTCATAAAACCTTTCTAAATTAGTCTTATTAATTATAAAACAACCTCTAATTTAGAGGCTGTTAAATTCTAATTTTTAAAATGTTTATCAACTAATAAATGTAAAACTCCTAAAATTCCAGAATCATTTTTATTTGAAGTGTATTTAATTTCAATAGGACTAATATTATAAAATACAAATTCTTTTTGAAATTTATTATTTATTAATTCTAAAATTTGTTCACTACAATAACTAAACCCTCCACCTAGATAAATTACTTGAGGAGATAAAATATAGCTAATTGTGCATAATAAATTAACTAATTTATCTAAATAGTTATCTATTTGAGTTTTATAAAAATCGTTTTTATTATATAAAGTTCAAATATCACTAGAATCATAATGATATTTATTCTGATTAAGATGTGATATAAATTTTGATCAAGATAAATCTATATCAACAATTTGATTAAAGTTTTTTATATATCCAATTTCACCAGCTATACCATTATTTGCTAAAAATAATTTACCATTTAAAATAATACCCATTCCAACTCCAGTTCCTAAAGTTAGAGTAACACTATTTTTAATAGCTTTATTATTAACATATTCAATATAACTAGCACTATTAGCATCATTAATAATTTCAATTGGTACTAAATTTTTATAAGCAATTAAAAAGTCTTGTATATAAGTTTTTAAATCAAAATTTGAATAATCAGAAATATTATTATTTGCAAATTTAATTATTCCGTTTTTATCAACAACCCCAGCAGTTGCTATACTAATTCCATCAAAAGGTAAACTAGAAATAATAATATCTACTAGTTGTTTTAATAATTCATCTTTTATAGGAATAGTTTTAACACTATTAATAAATAAAGGTTTTAGATTTTCATTAAAGATTCCATATTTTATAGAAGTTCCACCAATATCAATAGATAAATATTTTTTTATATTAGTCATATAGAATTTTAAAAACTACCTTTGTAATTTGATCGCAATTTGCTTTGATTTTTGGTGAATGTGCATCTGTAAAAAAGAATAGTGCAAATGATTGGTTGTTTTGATAAATTGTTTTTGTTGTTTTTGTTTTATATAAACATACATCATCTTTTAAATTATATTCAACTTGTTCGTTTAAATCATCAACAAACTCATGACCTATAAATTCATCTCCACTAATTAAAATATGAAGATCTAAATATTTTTTATGAGATTCAAATACAGCATTATTTTTTTCTATTGTATTTGTTATAAATTTGTTGTAAAACAAAGTATCACTAATAACATTAATTCCATCTTTAAGATCTTTTAAATTAGTTTGATTAATAAAATTAATAGCAAAATCAATGTTTTTATGAATATTTAAATATCTATTTAAATTAGAAAGTTTATCGTAAATCATTACTTCACCTAATTTCTAGCTACTTTTTTGTTTTTAATTTTTTTAATTAAATCTTTTTTAAATTGAGTTTCACTTGCTTTAATTTCTTGTCATTCTTTTTCACCATCTTCAACCATTTTGTTAAAGTCTTGTTTTGAAAAAGTATGAACAGTTAAACCATCAAGTTTATCTATTTTTTTGTTTTTAAAAATAAAACTTGATAAATATCCTAATAATAGCCCAATTATAAAAGCTAAAATAATTCCATAAAAATCTGAAACAGGTGTTTTACCTATTTTATTAATTATAAAAATAGTTAAAACAATTATAAATGAACTAACTGATCCAATAATTGCTCCAATGTTTGAAGTTCTTTTTGTAAAAATACCTAATAAATAAATTACAGTAACAGAAGTTCCAAACAATCCAATAATAGCAGCAAATAAATCTAATAAATTATCTGCTTTAGTAATAATTAAAAATATTGCAGCAATTGTTCCTAATAATCCTATACCTAAAATTAAACTTTTAGCTCAATACATTTTATGTTTGTCTTTTATATTAGGTTTAATTCTTACTAAAATATCTTCAACTATACAAGTAGCAGCTGAATGTAGTGAAGAAGAAATTGTACTCATTGAAGCTGAATAAATTCCAGCAATAATTAATCCACTAATACCAGCTGGTAATACAGTTACTATAAAGTATGGTAAAATTTGGTTGTTTTGTTTAATTCCAAGATTTTTAATTATATCATTTACATTACTTAAACCTGTTTGTTGAGCATAAAATGCATATAATAATGAACCCATTCCATAGAATAGTAAAATAGTAATTAAAGATAAAATAGCATTAGTTCAAAGTCCTTTTTTAACTTGTTTAAAACTTTGATTTGATTGATATCTTTGAACTACATCTTGTGATCCAATGTATTGATAAAAAGTATTAATTAATTGACCAAAAAATAGAATTAAAATTCAAGGTTTAGCTCAAGATTGAGGAATAATTGATTCTTTAGCTAATAATTTATGATTATTTATAACTTTACTATTAACTTCAGCTAAATTTGGCATTTTAATTAAAGCAAAAATTATTGCTAATAAAATTCCACCAATTAAAACTACTGCTTGAATAAAATCTGATCAAATAACTCCATTTAATCCACCTAAAACAGTTGAAATAACACAAAATATTCCAATAACTACAGCAATTAAATAAGGATTAATATTTGTAACTGCTGTTAGAGCAATTGTTGGTAAATAAATAATTAAACCAACTCTTACTACGTGAAATAAAATAAACATTAAACTTGCAGCTACTCTTAAAAAATAACTAAATCTTTTTTCTAAAAAACCATAACCAGAAACATCATTTAATTTTTTAAAAAACGGAATAATAAATCTGATTAATAATGGAGTAGCAATAAAAATAGTTAAATTACCAAATGCAAATAACCAGTCTGTTGAAAAGGCTTTTGCTGGTGTTGCCATATAAGTAATAGCTGATAGTGTAGTTGCATAAATTGAAAAACCAGCAACTCAACCTGGAGTTTTTCCTCCAGCTTTAAAATATTCATCTGTATTTTCAGCTTTTTGTAATTTTGATTTAAATTGGAAGTATAAACCAATTCCTAAAGTAAATAATAAGTAAATTACTAATACTACATAATCAGCTCAGTGAAATGATTTAACTGCAAGATTTGTAGTACTTTTGGCAAGCAAATTAATCATATTAAATATCTTTTAAATATTTTTCTTTAATTTCTTTTGCTTTTGACGCATATTGAGAAATTGATTGAGTCATTGGCAATCTACAAAATACTTCATTTAAATCATAATGTTGTCTTATAATTTCTTTTAATATAGCATATAACCCATTAGCTAATACTATATCAATAAAATCATTAATTTGGTTTTGTAATTCTAAAGCTTGTTTGTTTTGTCCATTTTTAACTAATTCAAATAACTGTTTAGCTCTTTTAGCATTAACGTTAAATGTTGAACCAATTACACCATCAATATTATAAATTGATGCTGATAATTGTTGTTCATCAAATCCATAAAATACTAATTTATCTGGATATTTTGCTTTGATTCTTTCAAGAGTATATAGATCAGTTGCTGTAAACTTAACTCCAATAACTCCATCAATAGCAAATAATTTTTCAAAAGCTTCTAGTGAAAAATTAACACCAGATAATAAAGGAATATAATAAGCAATTAAAGGTAAATTAGTTGCTTTTTTAATTTCTTTATAATAATTTAAAATTTGATCTAAATTAAACTTGTAATAAAAAGGAGTAACTGCACTAATAGCATCATATCCTAATTGTTCAGCTAATTTTGCTTGTTCAATTGATTCATAAATGTTTAATGAACCTACTTGAGCAATTAAAGGCACTCTTTTATTAACGTGTTTTGCAACAATTTCTAAAATTTGTTTTCTTTCAGAATTTGAAAGTAGAAAAGCTTCTCCTGTTGAACCATTAACATAAAGTCCATCAACATTTGAAATTTCAATATTATAGTCGATGAACTTTTTTAATGCTTGCTCATCTATTGAACCATCTTTTTTATATGGAATCAATAAAGCAGCAAACACACCTTTAAGGTTTTTCATATTATCTACTGCCTTTCTTTATTATTTTTATTTCTATAAATTAAATAAGAAGTGTAATACTATTTATTACTGCCCTTATATTATTATTATAGTTTACTAGTCTATCTGATTTAATCTATCTTATTTAAAAATTAAAAGAATGAAAAGAAAACAAAAAAAGAGTTCATAAAGAACCCTTTAATTAATTAGGAATAACACTTACTCTAGTACGGTTTTTTCCAAATTTTTCATATTTAACTGTACCAGCAATTAAAGCAAATAAAGTGTCATCTCCACCACGTCCAACATTTAAACCAGGATGAATTTTAGTTCCTCTTTGTCTGTAAATAATTGAACCTGCATTAGTGAATTGACCATCAGATTTTTTAGCTCCTAAACGTTTTGATTCTGAATCACGACCGTTTTTAGTTGATCCAACTCCTTTTTTAGAAGCAAAATATTGTAAACCTAATAAGAAACGCATGTTAAGACACCTCCTTTAATCTTGCATTTTTTGGATATTGAATAGTAATAGTTTGTATTTGAATTTTTAACATATCTAACATTAATTGTAAATTTGAATTATCTTCTTTTTTTACAAAAATAGTTATTTTGTTTTCTAAAATTTCAATATCTACATCATTTTTATAATAAGCATCAATCGCATTTAAAGCTCCACTAACAATTGCAGTAAGACCAGCACATACTAAATCTTTACCATATTCATCACTATTAGCATGACCTTTCATTTGAAATTGAACAATCTTATTATTTTTATAATTAATTATGATATCAACCATAATTACTTAGCACTGATTTCTTCAATTTTTACTTTAGTAAAAGGTTGTCTATGACCATAAATTTTATTTACATTTTTCTTTGGATGATATCTTATAACACGGATTTTTTTTGCTTTACCTTGTTTGATGATAGTTCCTAAAACTTTAGCTCCATTAACAAATGGAGTTCCAATTTGACCATCAATCATTAAAATTTCATCAAATGTAATTTTATCATTAACTTCACCTTTAATTTTTTCAATAAAAATTTCTTGACCTGGTTCAACTTTAACTTGTTTTCCACCAGTCTTAATGATTGCAAACATTATTTTCCTCCAGTCTAGACTCGCCTATGTACGTGAGTTTTCCTTCTTTTAAACATACAAAAGAGCGGTTGAAACTTTTTTTCAACATTTATATATTACTATATCAAAACTAATAAAACAAGATAACTACTAAAAAGGTTTTAATTAATTAAAAATGCTAATATTTTGATCAAAATCATTATAAATATCATTTACTTGTTCGTTATTATTATAAGAATCATTGTAATTGATTTTAATGTTGTTTTTACTATTTCCAACTTCTAAAACTGGAACTTTGATTTCTTGAGCTTTTGCTTGTTGAATTTTTAAATCAACTAGTTTTGTATTATCTATTTTAAAGTTACTATTTCCAATTTTATATTCTGCTTTTATTGGATTTTTACTAGCTTGATAAAAAGCAAAACCAACACTTGCAATATCAGTTATAAAATTGCTTACTCCTTCAAAACCAGATTGTATAACTTTAGCAATACCAGTTACTAAAGCTCCACTAACTCCAGCTCCTCCTATAATTTCTTTTGTGTTTTCTAAATTAATTTCTTTCATATTAATACCTCCTATTAAGGTATTAGAAATTTTTTTTAGAAATGTACTTTTTATATAAAATATTTTTTGGAATTTGAGTTTTTAAACTAATAATCTCACAAGCTTGTTTTAATTTATAACCACTTTTAATTTCTATATCTATTAAATTCATTAATTCTATATCTGAATACTTGTTAACTAAATCAGTAGTTTTTTTATCAATAACAATAACAAATTCACCTTTTAAAACAAATTCTTCACTATTAATATATTGATTAACTTGATTAATAGATCCATAAATAATTTCTTCATTAATTTTAGTTAATTCTTTACTAATTACAATTTTATGATTCTGATTTAATATTTCATTTAAACAATTAATAGTATCTTTTAATCGATGTACTGATTCATATAAACAAATAATTGAATCATTTGCATATTTATTGATTAACTCAGCTAGCTCATTTTGTTTACTTATTTTGTTTTTATTTTTTAAAAAACCATAAAAATAATGACTATCAATTAAAAAACCACTAGAAATTAATGCGTGAATATAAGCTGAACCTGCTGATATTGCAGTAATATTACAATTAATATCTAATTCTTTTAATTGATTAATAATATAACTTGCTGGATCACTTATAATTGGAACTCCAGCATCACTTATAATTGCTATATTTTTATTTTCATTTAATAAATTAATAATTTGATCAACTCTAAGATTTTCATTAAATTTATGAAGAGATAATAAGTTATTTTTAATTTGATATTTATCTAATAAAACTTTGCTAGTTCTAGTATCTTCACAACAAATTACATCAACTTGTTTTAAAGTGTTTATTGCTCTTAAACTAATATCTTCTAAATTTCCAATTGGTGTAGTAACTAAATAAACTGTTGGTTTATTATTTTTATAAGTCTTTTGAATAATCATAATTTTAAAATCCTTATTTTAATTTTAAAGTTAATAAATAAAAAAATAGTCAGAAGACTATTTTTTTTGCTTATGGGTTTCATGTTTATTACAATTACTGCAGTATTTAGAAACTTCTATTTTAGGTTTCTTTTTATCATTCTTACCGATGTAGTTTTCATTTTTGCAAACTGTACAACGTAAAATGTATTTTTCACGCATCTCAACTACCACCTTTCCCAGATATCAAACTTTTATAACACTTATAAAATATTACCAATTTCAAAAGAGGTTTTCAAGTTTTTTAATAGTTTATTAATTTTATATCCTAAATTAAAACTAAAAACACATTCAAATATAGTAAAATAATTGTTGTAGATAAAGGAGTGTTATAATGAAAAAACTTCTATCGTTATTAGCTTGCAGTTTTGTTATTACAACAAGTGCTAGTTTTGCTATAAGTTGTAAAACAACAGATAAACAATATCAAGAACTAGAAAACCTAATTAATCAATCTGAAAATAAAACAATGATTTTATATTTAGGAGCTAGTGATAATAAATCAGCAAAATCATTTGAACAAGGTTTAGAAGAATTAACAAACACTAAATCTTTAGATGAAGCTATTAAAAAAATTAATGATACATCAACAAGTGATGCTACTAGTTTTATTTATAAATTTAAAAATAATTTAAGTTGAAATAGTACAACTAATCATACAACTGTTTTAAACAATGTTGAAGTTAAAAAAGATAAAAATAGTAAAACTAAAAAAGAAAGATGAGTTATTGATGATAAAAATCCATCTGATTCAAAACAAATCTTTAAAAATATGACTAATGAAGTTGTGATTAAAAACTTTAAATATGATTCAGATGATGAAATATGAAATAAAGGTTTAACTTCTAAAATTCTAAATGAGTATCTTGTTAAAAACTGAGCAAAAGCATTTTATGGAGAAACTAGTTCTAGTTTTAATAAAAATGATAATACAGTAACTGAAAAAGTTGAAAAATTACAAGATAAAGTTAAAAACCTAAAAGGACCATTATTCTTAGTTTTAAGAGATAAAATGTTTTATGGTATAGTAAGTGGTTTTGAAACTTTTAGTAAACAAGATCAAAAAAATGCTACTAAAACAGTTGATAACACTACTAATGGATCAGAAATTAGAAAAGGGATCTATGATAAATGAATAGGTTATCTAAAAGAAGCTATTGGAATGTATGATGTAGTTAAACTTTTACAAGATACAGATCCAATGATCACTCCTAAAACTGATTGAAAATATCAAGGTACAGATAAAGTAGAAGCTAAAAAAGACGACAAGAAAAAAGATGGTGAAAAGGACAACAAACCTGAGGAATCTAAACCTGCTCCTGCTCCAACCCCTAGTCCAGCTCCTACTCCTGCACCTCAAACACCTCCAACACCAGCACCAGCAGCACCAGCAGCACCAACTCCTGCTAAATAATTTAATGAATCCATTTGGATTCATTTTTTTTACTTAAATTCAATATAAATTAAGCACAAAAAAACATGCCTTTTAAAGCATGTTTGTTTTCAAAAATGGTCCCCAAGGCCGGACTTGAACCGGCACAGGATGTAAAGCCCGTTGGATTTTAAGTCCAATGCGTCTACCTATTCCGCCACTTGGGGTTAATATAAATGGTGACTCGTCGGGGATTCGAACCCCGGACCCACTGGTTAAAAGCCAGTTGCTCTACCTGCTGAGCTAACGAGTCAAGATGGTTGGGCTAGCAGGATTCGAACCGGCGCATGAGGGAGTCAAAGTCCCTTGCCTTACCGCTTGGCTATAGCCCAATAAAATGGTGGAGGGGGAGGGATTCGAACCCCCGAACCGTAAGGAAGTGGGTTACAGCCACCCGCGTTTAGCCACTTCGCTACCCCTCCAAGAACTGGTGCTGACTAAAGGATTTGAACCTTCGACCTATTGATTACTAGTCAATTGCTCTACCAACTGAGCTAAGTCAGCAAGATAAATTCGCTTCCTCTAACACAAGACACAAATAATTTTATATCATTTATAACATATTTCAATAGTTTACATAAAAAATGAAATAATTTTAGAAGAAGTTAGAATTTGTAATTATTAAGAGATTAATTTGAAATAATTTTATCTAAATCTTGAACTTTAATTGATAATAATTTGTACTTATCAATTAAGTCTTTATGATTAGTACAAGGAACAAAATAATCGATATCATAATTAGAATACTTATTAAAATGATCTTCTAATTTATTAACTAATTTTAACCCTGCCATTTCATCAGTTTGAGAATAAGTTTCAATATTATCTATAAAAACATAATCCTGATATTCTTTTTCTTCACCTAAAAAACCATAATTATGATCTATATGTTTTTTTAGTCTTAAAATTTTTAATTTCATATCATCAAGATTTTTTTTATAAATATTTAAACAATCAGTACAATTTTTAAAAGTGTTTTTAATATCAGCTAGTTGTTCTAAAGCTTCACTTTTATTTGAAATTACTTTTAATTTAAATTCATTTTGAGAATCTAAAATAGCTCTTTTATTAATATATTCAGAATTATTAGATATATCAGTATAAGTTTCACTAGATTGAATATTAGATTTTTGATCTAGTTTTTCTTTATTTTCTTCACTATTAGTTTTAGTTTCAATAGCTTTAACTTTGTCTCTAATTATAACTTTTGGTTTAGTTGTAAAACAAGATTTAATATTATTAAAAAAATTCTTTATTTTATCGATTAGCTTCATATAAATCACTTCTTTTCTAATATTAAATTTAAAAACAATAGGATTAATGATTAATCAACAATTTTAAATAGATCTTTGAATGTTTTTTTAGATTGTTTTTTAGATTTAGGTTTTTTGTCTCCTTCTTTAAGTTGTTTAATATCTTTTTTAGTTAGTTTTTTTAATTCATATTTCATTTCTTTGTTTTCTCATTCTTTTAGATTTGAATCAACAATTTTTTCAACAAATTTAGTCAAATCTTCAGTTTTTAATGAAATATGTTTACTTGGTAAAATAGGTTTACCAAAAACAACTTTAACTTCAACTTTTTTAGGTCTTTTTTGAGCAAAAACTTGATATGAATTAATAATAGAAACAGGAATAATAGGAGCATGAGACATTTGAGCAACTTTTAAAGAAGCAGCATGAAAACTATTCATTTGTTGAGAATGACTTCTAGTACCTTCTGGAAAAATTACTAAAGAACGTTTATAATCAACAACTAAATCTTTTCCTTCTTTAAATGCTTGTAAAGCACTTCTAGGACTTTTTCTATCTAAAGGAATACAATCAATTAATCTAACAAAGTTTTTAAATTTTTTGCTTGTTCATAGTTCTTCTTTTGCAATAAAAGCTAATGGTTGTTGTTTTGAAAAATCATTAATAGCAAATAAAATAGCTGGATCAATATTTGATTGATGATTAGCAGCTAAAATTACTCCTTTATCAACTCAGTTTTCAATACCTTCAACTTTTATATTAACATCTAGTACATATAATAATTTACTTACAGCTTTTTTAACTCAGTTATATCTGTATTCTTCAGGATATCTATCTGGTTGTTTTTTATTTTTTCTAACAATTTTAGCTGCTTTAAATTTTATATGTAATAAAGGTAATCACATAAATAACATTTTTCAAGGATTAACATGAATATAATCTTTAATCTTTTTTTCTTGTTCTAAATTGTTTTGTGTTGTTGGTTGTTCTAAATTACTAGTTTGATTCATTTTATTCATTCTTTCTATTAAATGTTAATTTATAATTTAACCCTTATTTAAAGAGTATTTAAAAAGAGAACACTCTATAAATAATTTTATCATCAATTACTTTAATAGAATATTCTCTTATATAGATATTTATATGGTTATTAGAAAATGTTTAATTATTTACGTCTTTTAAAATAAATTCAAGACCCAACAGCACCAACCCCAACAACACTTCCAACTCCTAAAGTTGATCCAACTATAACTCCAGTTTTTGATCCAGTTGATTTTTTATTAGATTTATTCATTGTGTTATTTGGAATAGATGGAATTTTGTTATCAGAATTTTTGTTTTGACTTTTATCAATTATAGGAGTTGATGGTTTATTTGGTTCTAGAGTAGGTGATGGTTCAGGTATGCTCATTTCATTTATAGATGGTGATTCAGAAGACATTTCTTTATCTGAAATATTCTTGTCTTTGGGTGATTCTTCTTTTTTAATATCCGACATATCTTTTTGCATTTTTTCTTCAATAGGTTTAGACAAGACTTTAGATGGTGATTTTGGTGTAATTTCAGTTTCTAATTTGTCTTCAGTTTTAAAATCTTTCATACTTTTATCTGTCTTTTGTTTTTCAGAACTCTTAGACTGTTTTAATTTTATAATAGCATTACCATCATAATTTGAACTATTATTATCAACCATTATAGTTACACTAGATTTTGAAAAATCAAATTCTACAGATAGTTTTTCTTTTGCAAGCAACGGTTTTTTATTATGAATATATTTTAATAAATCACTATCATCTTTTATATCAGTTGAATCTACTTCAAAGTTATAAAAAACAGAACTTAAAGTTTTCTTTTTTGCTTGAAATTTAACTTCAACTTTACCATAGAAATCATCATTGCTATCTTTTGCATTAATAATGGCAGTTGATTCAGTTATATTACTTACAAAAAAGTGCTTTTGTTTAAAAGTGGTTGTATCTAATTTTTCACTAATAGTTTTTAATATTTCAGATTCTGTATTTATAACAATAGTATTTAAATTTATAAAATCTTCTAGTTCTTTAGCTATATCTTTTTTAATATAATATTCAATCTCTTCTTGATTCTTATATTTATTATCTTTTACACTATCTTTAGGTTTTATTAGAACGTTTCTTGTTTGTCTACCGTTTTTCAAGATACCTACTTGTATATCTAGCAAATCAAAATTTAAAAAATTATACTTAGCTTTAATCGCTGATATAACCTTTTCTTTTAATTTACTCATATCTTCTAATATTATAGAAACATAACCTCTATTAAATATTTTTGTTAAATCAGTTTCTTCTTTATTTTCTTGTTTTAAAACAACTTGATTATTATTTTTATAATTCAATAAATAAATAGATGAAAAGCTTAAACTTAGTAACACACTACTTGATAATAAAACTAATAGTTTTTTCATATAACCACTTTTCTAAATGATATTTTAATTTTTATTCTCTTTAATATTACATTGTTTTATAGCAATTCCAACAGCATATTTTTTTTCATGAGATATAGAAATTAAAATATTATTTAACTCTTGATTTTGAATAACAGGTTTTTGATCAACATATTCAATATCAATTTTATTCATACTTATTGGATGAGTTAATGTTTTAATAATTGCTTCTTTAACAGCTCAACGACCAGCTAAAAATTCTTTTTGTTGTTTTTTATTTTTATTATTAAAAGTTTTGATTTCATTTTCTGATAATACTTTAATAATGAATTCTTTTTTTAATTTAATTCTTTTATTTTCAACTATATCTATACCAACATTATCAATCATAATATTACCTATTAATTAGTTATTTGCGTTTTTTAAAATAAATTCAAGATCCAACAGCACCTGTAACAACAACCCCACTTACTCCTAAAGTTGAACCAACTATAACTCCAGTTTTTGATCCTGATGAGCCTTTCTTTGAATTAGATGATTCTTTATTAGGAATTTGTAAATTACTTGTATTTGAATTAGATTTTAAACTTTTATCTATAACTGGTGGATTATAATTCATAGTTTTATTTGATTTTGATTCTGGTTGATTAGAAGTTGATAAATTTGATAAATCAGGTTCTGATTCAGGTTGTTTTTTATTCTCATTTTTAATTGTTGAACCTTCTGATGGTTTTTTTGGAATTTCTTGTGGTTGATCTGATAACATTTCAGAATCTATTTCATTATCTTCCAAATCCTTACTTTTATTTCTTCTGTCTTCATTTTTTTCAGATTCATTACTATTATCAGGTTTTGATTCTTTTGGTAGCGGGGTGTTAGGCAATTCATAGGTCAATGTAACTGTACCGTGAAATTTGCTTTCACCATTAGAAGTTATATCTATAAATTTCTTTTGATCATCAATTGTTATTGATAAACCTACGTTTTTTAATATCGGATATTTATTATTAATAAATTCAATAACTGCATCTTTTGTAGGCTTTAAAAGATTGATTTTAGTATTATCGATAATAGAACTTAATGTTACTTTTTTAGCATTGAATCTAATTTCAGTTTCACCATAATAATCACCAAAGTCATTCCCGACTAATGTAGCAGTTGATTCTTTTATATTTTTTATTTCAAAGTCTATTTCAACTTGTTTAGAAACCCTTCTTTTTTTAAGGATATCAAGTATATTTTCTCTTGTATTAAGATCTATGGTCTCTTTTTTAAGTAATTCAAAATCATCAATTTTATCATTTATATCATATTTTGTATAACATGGTATTGTAGATTTACCTGTATATTTACTTTTTGAATCTTTAGGAGATAATTCAACGTCTATTTTTCCATAATTCTTATCTGATTTGATTTCGATTTTTAATTGTGAAACATCTATTTTAGAGTATTTTCCCTTAATAGCATTTATAACTTTTTCTTTAGTATTAACAAATCTATCTTTAATAGATACATAAGCATCTCTATCAAATATCTTACTTAAATCAGTTTCTTCTTTTTTAGTTTGTTTTAAAACAAAACTACTATTTTCACTATTATTCTTAGAGTTTAAATTATAAATAAATAAAGCACTTAAACTAAATAAAATGCTATTTGATAATAAAAATAATAGTTTTTTCATATAATCCTTTTCCAATAAAAAGATATTGATTTTAATCTTTTACTTTAAGACTAATTTCAATATCTGGTAATTTTATATATTTAATATTAACAGCATCTAACATTTTTCTAGATGCTATAAATTCATCTTTATTATGATAAGGGTCATTTGCATAATAAACTCTTTTAATTCCAGCTTGAATAATAATTTTTGCACATTCATTACATGGAAATAAAGTTACATACAAATCACAATTACTTAAATCAGATCTACTACTTACAATTGCATTTAATTCAGCATGAGCAACATAAGCATATTTATTTTCTAATCAATTTTTACTAGTTTTTGATCAAGGAAATTCATCATCACTAACTCCACGAGGAAATCCATTATATCCAGTTGCTACAATTTGTTGTAATTCATTAACAACAATAGCACCAACTTGAGTATTTGGATCTTTACTTCTCATAGCACTAGCTTTTGCAATCAACATAAAATAGTGTTGTCAAGATAAATAATCTAATCTTTTACTCATAATTAAAAATTAGTAATAAACTTTCCAAATTGATTAAAATGTCCATCTCAACCAATATTATTCACTATTTTATTTAAACTATCAACACTAAATCAACCTTTTTTATAATAAGTTGATAATGTGATTATAATGTGTTGATCTAAAGCTGGAGTTAGACGTGGTAGGAAAATAAAAGTTAAACTAATAGCTAAAATTGCTAAAATTAGAAAAATATAAACATATTGTACTCAAGTTCATTCTTTAATATTTACTTTAAAAATACCTCAAAATGCACTTCCTAAAATTACAGCAGTTCCTGTAATTAATAACCCAGTTCAACCATCTCCTAAAAAGAATGAAAATCCAATTAAAATTAAAATATAAACTATAGTTTTTGCTTGACTAAATTTAGCCATAGGTGTACTTGAACCAGCAACATCAATTAGTAATACACCAATAAATATTCCCATAGTACTAATAATTCCACCAGTATAAATTGTTGGTAAAACACTACTTGAAAATAAACCTAAAATTAAATAACTTAAAATAGTTACTAGAATTAATTTTTTAGTATTTGCTAGTTGAATTTCAGTAATTTTTGAAATACTAAAAAAACTAGTTCCTAAAATTAATAAGCTTAAAATATCAACAATCAATCCATTTTGTTTAAGTGGAGCTATTCCATATGTAAAAATTCTTCATCATTGTTTTCCAATAATTGTTAAATTTCAATTAGTTCCACCAAAAGCTAAAGTTAATAAATTTTTAGTATTTGGATTTCTTTCTAAAATAAAATATCCTGCAATTTGTAATAAGCATGGTATTAAAATCAGAATAAATAAAACTGCTCAAGAAAATGAAATTTTATTATTTTTAACATTTTCTAAAAAACTAGTAAATAATTTTGCGTTATTTTCTTCATTTGTTTGTTTTTCTTGATTTAAATCATTATCATCAGTTTTGTCAAATAATAATAAATTAGTATTTTTAAAATATGGTTCTAAATTAGTAGCTAAAGTTTGAATTGAAGAATGTAAAACAATTAAATTAGGTTTTGTAGTTAGTTGGTTATCATCATCAATTACAATATGAAAAACATTAACATTTTTTTTAATTTGTTTTTCTAGTTTTTTAATAATGTATTCTTGTTCTTTTTCAAAAGAAATACTATTATCAAAATTTAAAATAATTACTTGGTGTTTTTCATTAGAACTATAAAGATAACTTACACTAGAATTAACTTTAGATTTTAATAACTTATATTTAAAGTTTTTAATAAAAAAGTTTTCTAAAGTCTTTTTATAACTAGTAGAAAGATTAGTCATTCTTTTCACCCCTTAATTCTTTAATTTTATCATCAAATTCTTTAGGAAGAGGTGATATTAATTCAATTTCTTTTTTTGTAATTGGATGAATAAACTTTAATTTATAAGCATGTAGATATTGTCCAAAATCAGTAAAATCTTGATGTTTTTTACCATAAATTGGATCATTTAAAACAGGGTGATTTATATAGTTAAAATGTACTCTAATTTGATGAGTTCTTCCAGTTTGAATTTGACATTTTACTAAAGTATTTTGTAAAAATCTTTCAACAACTTCAAAACTAGTGATTGCTTGTTTTGAGTTTTTTGCTGTAACACTCATTTTTTTTCTATCAATTGCACTTCTTCCAATTGGAGCATCAATTAAACCTTTATTTGGTTTAATAACTCCACTTACAATTGCTAAATATTCTTTATAAATCTGATGGTTTTTAAACATTTCGCTTAATAATTTATGAGTTTTATCATTTTTTGCAACAATTAATAATCCTGTTGTTTGTTTATCAATACGATGCACAATTCCAGGACGTAACTCGCCATTAATTGAAGAAAGTTCAACATCACTTGCTAGTAAAGCATTAACAATTGTATTATTTGTATTATTTAAACTTGGATGAACTGTAATATTATTTTGTTTATTAATAACTAATAAATCATCATCTTGATAAATAATATCTAAATCAATATCTTCATTTTTACTAATATTTTCATTTAAAGTTGCATCTTTTATACTAATAATAATTTCTGAATTTGGTTTAACTACAAAATTATTATTAGTAATAATTTGATCATTTACACTAACACATTCTTCTTTAATTAATTTTTGAATATAGCTTCTTGAATAATCATAATCAGTTAGTAATTTAGTTAGTAATTTATCTAATCTTAAAGTTAAATCACATGAGTTAAGAGTTATTTTGTTCATTTTCTATTTTTTCTGTTTGTCTTTTTGTTTTAATTTTACTTTTTATAAATATGACAAGTTCAATAATTGTAAATAAAATTGTTAAACCAATAGCAATATTTACATATAAATCAGCTAAATTAAAAACATAATTTCTTGAATTAAATAAACTAAAATCTCAAATTAAAAAATCAACAACTCCATAATATATATTATCTTCATTACCAGGAGCTCATAATCTAGCTAATAAATTACCTCAAGATCCAGCTAATATAATTACTAAAACAATTAATCATTTTTTATTATTTAAAAATATAAAAGTTATTGTTAAAAATAAACTAAAAAATGTTGCTAATAAAATTACTAAATAAGCTTTATCATTTCATCTACCATAAGCCATTCCAAGATTAATTACATAATGAAAATTTAAAAACCCAGATAAAAAAGTTTTAGTTTCACCTAATTTCATATGACCTACAACAATAGCTTTTGTAATTCAATCTAAACTAGTTAGAACTACAAAAATAGGTAAACATACTAATAGTTTAAATTTTCAAAGATAATTGTGGTTTTTTAAAAAAACTTTTGCTTCTACTAATTTATCTTTTAATCACATTTTCTCACCTATAAAGATTTAACTACATTATTACAATTATAACAAATTTCATCATCAACTAAATTATCAAAAATTTGTCAACATCTTTGACATTTAAGTCCTTGTTTTTGTTCAACTTTAATTGATGAAATATTTGTTCTAATAAAATCATTATCAATATTATCTACAAAATAAATACTATTAACAATAAATATTTGAGATAAATCTTTAATTTCTTTTAGATATTCATATTCTTGGTCTAATTTAATATAAACAATTGCTTCAAATCCTTTATTAATAATTTTATTTTCTCTATTAACTTCTAAGGCTTTATTAACATCATC
This sequence comes from Mycoplasma feriruminatoris, assembly GCF_000327395.2. NCBI lineage: Bacteria > Bacillati > Mycoplasmatota > Mollicutes > Mycoplasmatales > Mycoplasmataceae > Mycoplasma > Mycoplasma feriruminatoris. Next base: position 443,948 of record NZ_CP091032.1, on the reverse strand, counting down.
TCTTAAAAGCATTACTTTATCTCATTTATTAATAAATTGTTCATCATAAACAAAGTTTTGTTCTCTATTATCTAATAAGTGAACTGATTCAACTTTATTATCATTTAAGTTTTGATAAGCTTCTTCAACTGTATGAACTAAAATAGGTCTTAAAACATCAATTAAGCAATAAAATTGTTCATATAAAACTGTTTGAACTTGTCTTCTTCTTAGATCATTTTTACTATTAATGTATAAAATATCTTTAATAAAATCTAAATAAAATGCAGATAGATTTTTAGTTACATAATTCATTACTAATGTATAAACTAAGTTAAAGTTTAATTCTTCATAAGCTTGAAGTACTTTATTTTTAAAACTAGTTAAATTAGCTAAACTATACATATCAACTTCACTTAAAGTTTTTTGATAATCAGTTTGAGGATTAAAATCATTTAAATTAGCTAAAATAAAACGAATTGTGTTTCTAATTTTTCTATATGATTCACTAATTTGTTTAATAATTTCTTTTCCAATTTTTTGATCATCTGTAAAATCAGTTGAAGCTACTCATAATCTTAAAATATCAGCACCTAGTTCATTTGAAAACTCAATTGGATCAACTCCATTACCAAGTGATTTTGACATTTTATTTCCTTTTTCATCAGTAGTCATTCCATGAGATACTAATTGTTTATAAGGAGAAATTCCTGAATAAATAGTTGAGTTAATCATTGAAGCATTAAATCAACCACGATATTGATCGTTTCCTTCTAAATAAACATCATATGGTAATTTTAAGTTTGGATATTTTTGATTTAAAGCAATTGCACTACTTCCTGAATCAAATCACACATCTAAAATATCTTTTTCTTTTCTTAGTGATTTATTTTTATATTGATCTGGTAAAAATTCATCAGCATCTAAACTAAATCAAGCATCTGTTCCTACTTGTTCAATTTTATTAATTGCATAATTTAAAATTTCATTATTTAACACTAAATTATTTTTTTGATCATAAAAAGCAATAATTGGAACTCCTCATAATCTTTGACGAGAAATTGTTCAATCAGTTCTTTCATCTAAAACTTGATATAAACGTCTTTTTGCTCATTTTGGATGAGTATCAATTTGATCAACATTTTTTAGAATTTCATCTTTAACTGGAGCTAAATTAACAAATCATTGTAAAGTACATCTATAAAGTACTGGTTGTTTAGTTCTTCAGTCATGTGGATAAGAGTGAGTTAAGAATTTTAATTTTAATAATTTATGACTTTGTTCTAATCTTTTAGTAATAATTTTGTTTGTATCAAGATAAAACATTCCAACAAGTTCTGGATCTAAATCACTAATTCGATCATCGAATTTACCTTGATTATCAATTGGGGCAAAAGGTTTAATATTATTTTGTTTTCCAATTAAAAAGTCATCTTCACCAAACCCTGTAGCAACGTGAACTAAACCTGACCCAGATTCGCTTGTAACATGATGTCCTAAAACTACTTTACTAATAATTTGGTCATATAATGGATGAACATAGTTTAGCCCTACTAATTTATTTGCATCAAATTCTTTAAGTACTTTAACATTTTCTCATCCAATATTTTGTGATACTTGATTTAACAAATCAGAAGCTAAAATAAACTTTTTATCTAAATTTTCAACTTCAATTAAGCTATACTTAATTTTTTCTCCAACAGCAATCAATTGGTTTGATGGTAAAGATCAAGGAGTAGTAGTTCAAATAATTAATTGAGTATTTTCAAATTCTTTACTATTAACAACATCACAACCTACATAAATTGAAGGAGAAGTTACATCTTTATAAATAATTTCAGAATCAGCTAATGCAGTTTCACTTGATGGAGATCAATAAATTGGTTTTGCATCTTTATAAACTAAGCCTTTTTGATACATTTTTTCAAATAATCGTAATTCAGACATTTCAAAATCATGAGTTAAAGTTACATATTTTGTTTCATAATCAGTAAACATTCCTAAACGATTAAATTGGTTAGCTTGGTTTTGAACTTGTTCAAGTGCATATTTATAACAAAGCTGTCTAAATGAAACACTATCCATAGCTTTACGATCAACACCCATTTTAGTAATTGCACTTTCAATAGGTAGTCCATGTGTATCTCAACCCATAATAAAAGGTGCAAAATATCCAGTAGCATTTTTATATCTAATGATAAAATCTTTTAAAGTTTTGTTTAAAGCATGACCTATATGTAAATCTCCATTTGCATAAGGTGGACCATCATGTAAAACAAAAACTTTTTTATTTTCATTTAATTTCATTTTTTTATTATAAATTTGATTATCTAATCAAAATTGTTCAAATTTAGGTTCTTTTTGATTTAAATTCGCGCGCATATCAAAATCAGTTTGACCAATTAATAAAGTGTCTTTGAATTTATTTGACATAATTTTCTTCCTTTCTAAAGCAAAAAAAACACTCCACTAAGGAGCGATTTACCGCGGTACCATCCTAATTAAATTATAAAAATATTATTATAATTTATCTTTATAGTTTTAACGTGACAACCGCAAAATTCTACTCAGCTATAGCTTTTCTTTTTTGAAAATAAAAAGTGATATTTTATAAACTCTTTTACTAATTTCCACCAACCATTAGCTCTCTGCAAAAAGTTTATTTATAAAATGTGTCTTTTTATATTAAAAATATTTTATATTAAATTAAACTTATTGTCTAATTTTTTATAGTTATTTAAATAAAGTTGAATCATATTTAACTTAACAAAAATATTATACTTTTTTAAATTTTTATTTAATAAAAAAATAAGTCAATTCTGACTTATTTTTAATTTCATTATTTTTTAAGATCTTTTAAAGATTAATAAACTAATAAAAACATTACATTATTAAAATGATTATTAAATTATAGAATTATTTATTTTCATGTAATTTAACAAAATTCAAGCTTTTAGTTATATATTCATTTTCAAATTCAATAATTGATTTTGTATGATGTGTACCATGATCATAAATTTCAATTTGATTATCTAAACTGTTTTCAATATTGTTTTTCATTTGATACATTCTAAAACTATCTAAATAACTAGTAACTTTATCTAAGCGGTTATGAATATATAAAACTGGAATATATTTAGTATTAATTTGAATTAAATTAGCAAAATCTAATTTAGTCAAATCAACATCATATTCAGTATTATAGATTTTTAAAATATCATCTAAAACATCTTTTCAAAGATTATTTAAAAACTTAGGAGAATAATCTTTAATCATTCTTTGTAAAAGGTTTTTAACTGACATATATGAAGAATCTGAAATTGCTCATTTAATGTTTGCTTTTTTAATTAACTCAGTTTCAGTTAGTAAAAAATAATTAGTTGTAAAAGCGCCCATACTAGTACCAACTAGTCCAATTAAACTAACATCATAATGTTTAATTAACCAATTAACTACAGCAATTAGATCTCATTTTTCTTTATAACCTCAAGTTATACAATTAGAATCACTAATACCATGATTTCTAAAATCAAAAGTTAAGATATTATAACCTAAACTTTGATAATGTCATAATAAATATAAAACATCTAAACGATTAGAATTATAACCGTGCACTCCAATTACTCATTTATTTGATTCTTTTTCATTTAACCAAATACTTGCAGCTAGTTTAGTATTATCTAATGAATAAATTCAAAAATTTAAATTGGGGTTTTTATATTCATTAATTTTTAACTTTTTATTTGAATTTCTATTGATAGAGTTTAAAAATGAAAATATTTTAATAGGGCTAAAATTAATAGCAAAACCTTCATCTCTTTTATGAATAGTTTTTGAAAACCTAGAGTTTCACATATTAATCATAGTTTTTGCTAGATTAGGATATTTTTCATTCATCTTAAATATTAAATAAGTAATAAACTATAAATTAATTATAAATTTATAAATATTTTCATTAAGTCTAATGTATTCACCTTTTTTAACATATAAAACTCCAGATAAAAAATCTTTAAAACGTTTAGCTTTATTATCATCTAAGTTTTTAAAATCTACAACTACTACTTTGTGTTCTAATAAAGTATCAACAATTGATTGAACTTCAGAAAATTTCATTGGACTAAACACATAAGTATTAATAGGACTTTTATTCATATCTGAATGATTCATATTTGAAGTGTTTTGATTATTTGAAGTATTTGATTGATGATTTTGATTAAATTGATTAGTTGTTTGAGTATAACTATCTTTTAAAATAGGACTTTCTTGTTCAAAAATATCAGAATCAGTTAATTCTAACTCAATTTGATCATGATCTTGTTCATCATGTTTAAAAAAATTTTTTTTCTTTTTAAAAAACATATTTTAGTCTCCTATTTTAAGAATGTTGGAAAATCATCATCATTAAAGTCTTCTTCAGTATCGTCATTTGTAGTTGCACTCATTTCATCATCATATTCATCTGTTTCTTCTTCAACTACAGGTTCAACAACTTTAGTTGGTTGAGGTTGCACTACAGGTTCTATTTTTGGGTTTTTTAAAATATTAGGTTCTTGGTTTTGCAAATTTTTGTTTTCAAAACCAGTCGCAATAACTGTAACAATAATTTCATCATCATCAGTTAAATCATCATTAATAGCCATACCAAAAACAATGTTTAAATCTTTATTGTTTACAGCTTGACCAATAACTCCAACTGCATCATAAGCATCATTTAAACTTACAGTTCTTCCACCAGTAATATTTACAATAATGTCTTTTGCTCCTTCAATTGAAGCTTCTAATAATTTTGATGAAATTGCTTCTCTTGCTGCTTCAATAGCTTTGTCTTTTCCAGAAGCAACTCCGATTCCAAATAAAGCATTTCCTTTTTTAGACATAACTGATTTAACATCTGCAAAGTCTAAGTTAATAGTTGCAGGTACTGCAATTAAATCAGTAATAGTTTGTACACCTTGTTTTAAAATTGTATCTGCTTCTTTAAATGATTCAGCAATTGGAATTGATCCAATGTATTCAAGTAATTTATCATTTGAAACAACGATAACTGAATCAACATATTTTCTTAATTCTTCTAAACCTTCTTTTGCATTAACATTTCTATGTCTTCCTTCAAAAATAAATGGTTTAGTTACAATTCCAATTACTAAAGCTCCAGATTCTTGAGCAATTTTAGCAATTACAGGAGCAGCACCAGTTCCAGTACCTCCTCCCATTCCAGCAGCAATAAAGATTAAATCAGCACCTTCAACTACTTTTCTTAATTCTTCTTCACTTTCAATTGCTGCTGCTTTTCCTACTTCAGGATTTCCTCCAGCTCCTAATCCTTTAGTAGTTTTTTCTCCTAAAATAATTTTGTTTGGTACTGGTGATGATTCTAATATTTGTGCATCTGTATTTATAATATAAAATTCAACACCTTGAACATTTTCTTCAAACATTCTTCTTATGGCATTATTTCCAGCCCCACCAACACCAAGTACTTTAATTCTTGCTATTTGTTTAAATTCGTTTGTCATATTTAGCCCTTTCTAATAATAATAATATATTGATTTTTTATAAGTTTTTTTATCTTACTAGTGCTTTTTATAAATTATCAAAAAAGCTTTAATAAAATTTGCTAATTTTTCATTTTAATTAGTAAATTAGGCATTTTTTAAGACTAAACTAGCACCAATAAAAGATGATGAATCTTGTTCAAAATCTATATCTCCTATAAAATTATTATTAATAAAATGATCGTTTTTAAATTCATTTAAAATTGTATCAATAGCTATAATTTTATTAATTAAACCAAAATTATAAATTTGATAATTATTTATATTTTCATCTTTTAAAACATTTTGTTTAACAGTTTTATAAATTTCACTAATAATAGATTTAATTAATTGTTTTATTTGTTTTCCATTAGTAGTTTCTAATTTATTTTCTGAACTATTTCATAAACTTAATACATTTAAACTATCAATATTATAAGAACTTAAATCTAAATTATTAAATAAATAATCTTTACTCATTTCAAAACTTATATTTAATGTTTGACTTAGATTTCTAATAATTTTATTTATTCCAAATGAAAATTTTAAAATTTTTAATAAAACATTGTTATTAAACACACCAACTTCAATTTCATCTCAATTTCAATTTATTACTAGTTTTTGTTCTTTACATTGACTTTTAACTAATTGGTTTAGACATACAATTTTTGGTTTTATAAATACAATTTGTTTATAAAGTTTGTTAAATATTTTTTCTAATAAATAAAATAACTCACTACTAATTGATAGTTCTAAAAATGTCATTACTAATTTATTATTATCATTATTATTAATGTAATATTTATCTAAGTTTTGATAATCAACTATATTATTATTTACTTGTAATTCAATTAAATGAGAATCTAATATTTTTAAATCTGAATCATCTAAAACTTGTAATTTATTTATTTTTTTAACAATGTAATCTAAATTAGTATTTAAATTACTTTTTTTATCTTTTGACTTTAAATCATAATTAGTAACTTTTTTTGTAATATTTATTGAATTTGAAATCATTAAACCTACTTGTTTAATTTTTGCAAAACTAGAGTTTTTTTCAAAATCACTAAAGCAATTGGCTAAAAACTTATAAACATTTAAACTATCTTTTATTTGATCTTTTTCTAAAATTTCACTTTCACTAGATACATAAGTGTTTTTATATAAAATAATAGCTTGATCATTAAAATATTTAATAATTTGAAAGTTAATAGTATTTTTATTAAATTCAATGATTGGAAAAATTTGCTTATCCATAAATACCTCTAGTTTTTTTCAATTACTCAAAGTTTTGCACTATGTGACCGGTGATTTTTTTCTAATTCTAATAAACTAGGTTTAATTGGTTTTTTAATTACTAATCTAAATTTAGAATTTAAATCAGCTTTAATTGGTAGATTACTTAATAATTGTTCTTGAAAATAATTTGTACTATTATTAAAAATATTTTTAACAATTTTTTCTTCTAAAGAATGAAAAGTAATAACACAAATTCTTGCTTTACTATTTAAAAGATCTAAAGCTTGTTTTAAAGAATTTTCTAAAACAATTAATTCATTGTTAACATAAATTCTTAAAGCTTGAAAAGTCTTTTTAGCAGGGTGTTTTTTTTGCTTTAGAACTTTTTGAGGCAAAGCTGATCTAATTACTTCAACAAGTTGTAATGTTGAATTAATTGGACGAGATTCTACAATCTTTTTAGAAATACTTTTTGAAAAACTTTCTTCACCATATTTAAATAAAATTTCAGAAATTTGAGCTTCAGAATAATTATTAATCACTTCATAAGCAGTTAAACTAGTATTAGTATCCATTCTCATATCTAATGGACCATCTAACTTGTAACTAAAACCACGACTAGGTATATCAATTTGAGGAGATGAAACACCTAAATCATATAAAATACCATCAACATTAAAAACATTATTTATTGCTAGTAAAGCTGAAAGATTAGAAAAATTACCTTGAATTAATAAAAAATTGTTACTAATTTTTTCTAGTTTTTCTTTTGCTTGTTCAATTGCTATTTGATCTTGATCAATTGCATATAAAAAACCTTTTTGATTAAGTTGTTTTAAAATCTCACTAGAATGACCAGCTCTTCCTAAAGTACAATCAACATAAATACCATCAGGTTTAATATTTAAATATTTAATACTTTCTTCTAATAAAACTGGAATATGTTTATCCATAAAATTTCCTACCTATTTATATTTACTACAAGTTGATTTTTATGTTGATTATATTTATTTTTACTTCAAATTTCTAATCGATTACCTAATCCTAAAATAAAAACATCTTTTTCAATATTTAAACTTTGAATTATATTATAAGGAATCTTAATTCTACCTAAACTATCTATATCAAGTTCAACAGTATTTGATCAAATAATTCTTTCAATATTTCTAATATCTTTTTGATCGTTTTTTTGATCTAAAATTTCTTTAATTTGTAATAAAAAATCATCTTTTGATCAAATTTCTAAATCTGCTTCATGTCCTTTAGTTAGATAAACTGGATTTGAAAGTTTATTTCTTAGTTTTGCTGGTAAAGTCAAACGTTGTTTTGCATCCATACAATGTTCATACGTTCCAAATAACATTTCATTTATCACCCACTTTAACCCACTATTTATAATTAATATACCACTTTAAAATTAAAATAAAAAAAGGTTGTATTAAATACAACCAAATTACTAATTAATGTTATTATGCTTCTACTACTTTAACTTCTTTGTTTTTGTAAAATCCGCATTCTTTACATACATGATGAGGTTTAATCATAGCCCCACAATTAGTACATGACACTAAACTAGCAGCTGAAAGTGCTAAATGACTTCTTCTTTTGTTTTTTGCAGATTTACTAGTTTTTCTAAATGGTACTGCCATGTTAATACACCTCCTTATTTGTTTTTATCATCTAATTTAATATTATCAAGTTGGTCTCATCTAGGATCAGTTTGATTAGATTTATTAGTAATAAATTCATCTTCAGTTTCTAAACTTCATCCAAGACCATACTTATTAAGTATATCATTATTTAAAGTTAAATTGAAAGGAATATTTAGATTTATTTGTTCAATTATATAATCTTTTAAATTAAATTCATCACCAATAATAATATTAGTGTTAAAATCACTACTATTTGTAAAACTATACTCATCATTTCAATCAATATAATCACTATATTTGATTAATTCACCAGTTCTACAATCAGTTGCAGATATTGTATAATTTATTACTCCATTAATAGTAATAATTTTAAGTGATTCATTATAATCAAGATCTAAATCATAATTAATAAAATCAAAAGATTTAACTAAAATGTTATTAGATTTAATTTGATCTAAATCAATTAGTTCTTCTTTTAATTCATAATGTTTTTTTAATTTAAAATCATTTTGATTAAATACTAGTTTCATTATCTAATTACTACTTTCATTTCTTTAATATTTGAAATTATTTTTTCAAATTGCTCATTAATTTCATTTTCAACTAATTGATGATCTAAATCATTAAATACAAATTGAATTGTTAAAGCTTTTTTATTATTTTTAATTAAATTATCATCTAAATATAAATCAACAACTTTACTACTTGTTAGATATTTAACATCATTTAAAGCTTTTAATAAAACATCTTGATATGCTAAATCATTTGAAATTTCAATAGTTATATCTCTTGAAGAACTTTGAAACTTACTTAAGTGTTTTGCTTCTATTAAGTTATTTTTTAATTCATTTAAAATAGTTAATTTAATTTCACATACAAAAGTTTGGTTTAACTTATTTTCTTGTTCAAATTTAGGATTTAATTTGTATAAAAATCCTATAAGTTTGTTTTGATAATAAATAGTAGTATTTATATATGGATGAATTTCTTTAATAACATCAATATTATTAACATATTTAATTTTTGATAAATCTAAATTATATAAATTAAAAATATTTTCTAAAATTTCTTTATTATAGTAAAAATTATTTTCAACTAATTGGTGATTTAAACTGTTTTTATAAATATGATTACTTGTTAAAAATACTAAATGTCTTTGTTTTAAATCTTTTAAATTATAAATATCAGCTATTTCAAAAAGTTTTAATTCTTTATTATTAATAGAATGATTATAAATAGCTACATCAATTAAAGATTTACTTAAATTAGTTCTATAAGTTTGTCTTAAGTTTGATAATGGTGATAATAAATTAATAAAATCAGAAATATTAAATAAATTTCAATGATTAGTTTCTTCTAAACTAGTTAAAGAATAAGTTTTAGTATTATTAAACCCTAATCCAATTAAATAATTAGTTAGTTTATTTTCTAGTTTTAAATTTAAGTTTTTAGGTTTTTTAAAACTAGTAAATGTTAAAGGAACTTCTTGGATTTTATCATATGAATATAATCTAGCAACTTCTTCACATAAATCATTTCTACTAGCTATATCAATTCTGTTTGGATCAATTTTAAAAGTTAATAAATCATTTTTATTAGTGATTTTAAAATCTAATTTTTTAAATAAACTTTTAATTTGATCAATAGTTAGATTTGTTCCTAATAAGTCATTAATTTGATTAAGTTTAATATCTAGTTGTTCTATATTTTTAAAAGTTTGTTTTAATATCTTAACTTCATAAGCTTTATTAATTAAAGAATAACTATTTAATAAATTAGTAAAACATTGATTAGCTAAATTAAATAAATTAGGATTAATTGGTTTTATATATCTTTGTAGATTAGTATTTGAAATGTTTAAAAGTTTTTGTTGTTTTCTCATCAAATTAGGTTCAATATTTAACATAATGTTTAAAACATTTTTTGAATTAAAATCAACATTAAATTTATCTTCAGTTTGTAACCCAATAATATTAATAATTTGATTATCATTTGTTAAACATAAAAGTTGTTTATTTTCATGATTTACAAATTCTAGTTTTAGATTTAAATTATTTAGTTTATCTAGATCAATTAAAATATGAGCTTGAGCAGTTGATAAACTTGAAATTAAACTAAGATCAGAAATTAAATTATTAGTTGAACTAATTTGATTTATTTTTAAAAATATATCATCTTTTGCATCTAATTTATCTATTTTATTATTTAAATTAAAATATGAATAACTTATAGTTTTAACTTGATCTTTAATTTTATTATCTAAATCAATTTTTAAATCTAAAGTATTTTTATTAAAATTAGAAAAATTATTATCTAAGTTTTTAATTTCTAAATCAAAGTAATTTGCAATTTCTTTTAGAATTTGAAAACTAGCTAAACAATCACTTCTATTTAAAGTTAAATCTACTTCAAATAAATAATCATCTAATCCAATAATTTTTTTAACATCACTTCCGATATATTTTTTTAGATCTAAATTATGATCAAAAATGTTATAAATTTTTACTTGATCTTCTTTATTAATAACTGAAGAACTAATTCCAATTTCATTTAAAGCACAAATCATTCCTTGTGATTCATGATTTTGAATTTTTCTATTAGTTAAAGTTAAACCATTTGCAATAGTTGAATTAATAGGAGCAATGATTACAAATTGATCTTTATTAACATTACTTGCACCACACACAATTTGTAAAACTTTAGAACCAATATTGACTTGATTTAATCTTAAATGAGTGTTTGTGATTGGTTCAGATTTTTCTACATAACCTAAAATTAATTCAGAATTTAATGAGTTTAGATCATAAACATTATCAACTTCAAATCCTAAAGAATTTAAACAAACATTAATTTGATCATTTGAAATGTTATTTAAATCAAGATATTTATTTAATCAGTTTCTTGTAATAATCATATAAACTCCTATTCTGAATAAAATTTAAATTGCTCTAAAAACTTAACATTGTTTTCATAAAAGTTTCTAATATTTGAAATGTTAAATTTTAACATTGCAATTCTTTCAATTCCAATCCCAAAAGCTAATCCTGAACATTTATTTGGATCTAAACCGTTTAATTTTAAAACTTGTTCATTAATCATTCCAGCACCTAAAATCTCAATTCAACCAGTTTTTTTACAAATAAAACAACCTTTTGAATCACATTTAAAACAACTAACATCAACTTCAACACTAGGTTCAGTAAATGGAAAATAACTTGGACGTAGTCTAATATTTACGTTTTTGTTAAATAATCTTTGGCACATATATTTTAAAATTCATTTTAAATTAGCAAAACTAATTTTATTTCCAACTACAAATCCATCAATTTGCATAAATTGGTGAGAATGAGTTGCATCATCATCATCTCTTCTATAAACATTACCATAACTAATTACAGCTAAATTATTATCATCAGTTTTTAAACTAGCTAATTTTGTTAGCATTCTTGAAGTCATATTAGTACAATGAGTTCTTAAAACTAAATTATTATCTAAATAAAAAGTGTCTTGCATATCTCTTGCTGGATGATCAACAGGTAGATTTAGTTTTTGAAAGTTAAACAAATCAGATTCAATTTCAGTTCCACTAACCATTTCAAAACCAATTTCAGTAAAAATATCACTAATTTCTTCAATAACAATATTTAAAATGTGTTTTGAACCAAATTTTAAACTAGAGTTTGATAAACTAACATCGATTTTTTCTTTTTCTAATTTTACTAATAATTCTTTAGTTTTTAACTCTTCTTGTTTTTCATTTAATTTATCAATAATTTCAACTCTAATTTGATTAGCTAATTTTCCAATTTGTTGTTTTTGTTCATTACTAATTGATTTAATTGATTTTAAAATTGAATTTAAACTTGAATCTTTACCTATAAATTCTTTTTTTAAGTCTTCTCAATCATTTAAATCTTTAACATCTTTTAATTTAGTTTTAAAGTTATTTAAAATTTCATTTAATTGTTCTATCATAAGTTTTTCTTTCTAAACACTTTATATTTTATTTTAAATTCTTATAAGTTTGATTTAAATAAGTTTGTTTATTATTAATATCTTCAATATAAGCTGAAATTAAAATTCTAATTACAGGATCATTTATTTTTTTATTAATTGCTTTAATAATAGTAAATAAGTTTTTTTGAAAATCTAGTTCTAATTTTTCAAAATAATAATCATACATTAAATTATTATCATAAACTTTATTAAACTCGATTCAATCATTTTTTAAAGCATCATTAAAAATCCAATAAATAAAAATCTCATTAATAAAAGTTTTTAAAACTGTATAACTAGTTAATAAAAACTTCTTATAATTAATTTCAATAAAATGATCATTATTTGTTTTTAATAAATACTGTATACAAGCTAAATTTGTTTTTTTAAATAAATTTCTAATTTGATCAATTTTATTTTCAATTGCATCAATCATTAAATAAGAAAAATTTAATTTAGAAGAGTTTTGTAAATAAGTAATAAAATTAGGTTTATTTAAAATATCTTCAAAATCAGAAAAACTTCAATTAATATTTATATCTAAATATTTAGTTTTTTGATTTTTAGAAACACTATTTTTAAAAAAGTTATTTTTAATTGTTAAAAAGTCAATCATATTTTTCCTATTCAGCTTGAGTTACTTGAGTTAGTGGAGTTTTTTTAACTTGTTTATCTGAAAATAATCAACCAATAAATAAAACAAATGCAATTACTGTAAATGTTACAAATAAAGTTTTAAAATCAAACGCTAAGAATATATAAATATGTCATTTATAACTTACATAATATAAAAATGACCATCAAATTAAATTAGATAATAAATAAGCAATAATAAATGAAATTATAGCTCCAATTATATAACTACCCATAACAATTCAATTAACTTCACTATTTTCATACCCAATTGCTCTTAGTGTTAAAATAGTTTTCTTAGCTTCATCAACAACTATATTCATAACAACAATTAAAATAATTGTTAATAATAAACTTACTAATAATATAAATAACGACATTACTTGATTTGTAATTGTAATAATTTTACTTATTGCTTGTTTTGCTAGATTAAAGTTAAACACTTTTGAATTTAACCTACTTATAGTTTCAAGCGTAGGGTTTGGTGTGTTATAAATATCTGTTTGTTGATCTAGTTCATTATATTTAGAAATAAAACTATGAAATTCATTAAAGATATTTGAATATAATGATAAAAAGATAGGAGCATTTTTGTTAATATCAATAGCTAAATTATTTCCATAATATTTGATTGTTTTAAATGAATCATCTAATTTAGTAAAGTTAATTGTTCCTTCTAAGATTTTATTTTTACTTCACAATTGGTTAAAAATTAAAGGATTATTATTTTTATATAAATCATCAGAAAACATTTCACTAGCAAATAAATCATAATCTAATATGATATCTGGAACTTTTGAAATTGATAAAGTTTCAGATTTATTAATTCCAACTACATTTAAAACAAACTTCTTAACAAAAGTAGTTCTAGTTTCAACAAAAATTTTACTATTAATATCTAAATTTTTAGATTTTGCATAATAATAAGGAACTATAACATTAAAAGTTGGTAAATTATTATGTCTTTTTGGTAGTTCTAATAAACTTTCAAAACCATTAATACTTACACCTTTAAAGTTTAAAAACTGATTAATATCACCAAACTTATGATCTTTTAATCTATATAAGTTTAAAGCATAAGATCCAGGATTTAAAATATCACTATTTGAAGCTCTTAATATAGCAGCTAATAAATCTGTTGATGAATCATAAAATAGTTGATTAAAACTTACAATTGGATTTTTAGTAAAATTATTTTCTAAGTTTTGCATTATCATTGAAGCTAGTAAAATACTTTGACTAGCATTTGATAAGCTAGTTGAATTTAATAAAGAATCAATTGAAAAATTAATATTTGAAGCTAAATTATTTTTATCTTTATTAGGTTTTTTTAATAGATTATTTTTAATAACTTTTTCTAATAAAGGGTTATTTGCAATAGTTCAATATTTTTGACTACCTGGATTAAATGATAATAAGTCATTATCTTTTTGTAAAAGTTCTCAAGCTTTATCTATATTTTGTGTTTGTTTATAATTAATAAATACTTCAAATAAACTATAAGCTTGTACTAATTTATAAGAAAAGATTTTAGCAAAAGAACTTAAAAACAATGTGTTATTTGAATTATCTCTAATTGATGATAAACCAATGATAGTGTTTTGCAATTCATCTTTTTTAATCTTATCTAAATCATAAAACACTTTATATGAACTATTATCATTTAAATTTTTAAATGTTAATTTTATTTCTTTATTATTTTTAAAATCATCTAAAGCAGTTTGTCATTTTGGATTTTGATTATATAAATTAAATTTACTAATATAACTTAAATAATAATCATTATTATTAGTTAAAACTTCATAATCATCATTATTAGTTTTACCAGGTTGTAAAAATGGAGTTAAAGTTTTTTTAGCATATTTCCTTGGTAAAATCATTTCAATTTTTTTATCATTTGAAGCCAAATTAAAAGTATTATTTAAAATTTTTAAAAATAACTCAACTCTGTATCTACTATCAGTTTGTTTTAAAGTAGTGTTTAAATAAGTATTAATATCTTTTTTATTTAAATCATGATATGTTAGAGTTTGTCTAGTTTTAGGATCATTTTTATCAGTATAACCTAACTTATTATTTGTACTAGTATTATCAATTTTTTTATTAACATTTCATACTGATTTTGTAATAACATCTTCTTTAATAGTTGCTAGACTTTGATTAATTGATTGAAATAAAATAGCTTGAGCTACAAATAATAAAGTATAAGTTAAAGAAGCAAAACCAAATAGAATTTGAACTACAGCAAATTTACCTTTAGCATTTTTAATAAAAGATAATCTCATTCTATAGTTAAACCCAATATTATGTTTTGATAATAACTTAGTAAAAGCACCACTTCTAGTTCTTTTAGATTTTTTTAAATTATTCATTAAAGATAATACTGGTTCTTTTATATAAATAATTGAAGCTCAATAAGAACCCATTAAAAATACAAAAGGAATAATACCAACTAAAAAGATGATTAATGTTGGTGAAATATAAATACTATTAAAAGTAAATGTTACTGAACTTACAAAGTTTGAAGATGAATAAACTTGAATAGGAATTGATAATATATATCCAATAATTAATCCAAAAAAGATTGTTAATCAAGTTTTTAAAGCAAATATTCAAGAAAGTTCAACTACTTTATAACCAAAAGATTTAAAAATACCAATTTGTCTTCTTGTTTCATTCATTTCTTTTTTTAATGCAAAGTTAATAAAGACAAATGAAAGTAATAAAACAAAAATTCCAATAACAATATAAATAATTACTTGAACTTTAATTGAGTTAATAGCTTGAGAAGTTCTTAAAGAGTATCATTCAGTAACTAATGAACTACTTTTATCAAAAACTGAATAACTTTGATCTGATCATTTATCAAATTTAATAACTAGATGTTTATTTAAATCTTGAGTTGTTGAGTTATTTAAGTTTTTAACTCTAAAGTTAGGTTGATAAGAAGTATCAAATTTGTTTGCAAAGTTTCATCTAGAATTTCTAATTGAGTTTATAAATTCTTTACTAGTATAACCAACTACATAACTAGTTTTATCTTGAAAAAAATCAGTAGCTGAGTTTTTTGAAACTATATCATCAAAAGTTGAACCAATTCCAACTATTTTAGTGTTAATTGAATTTAAATAATAAGCATCTTTTTTATTAACTAAATTTAAATAAAGATCTGAAATATTAGAACTAGGAATAACAAATTCATCATTAATTTTTAAATGTCTTGCTTTAGCATAAGAAGATGAAATTACTATTTCAGTTGGATTAACTTTATTTTGATAACTAATATTAGAATTTCATTTATTTGCTAATTTTGATTCTTTATGATTTTTATCAAATTGAACTTGATTAAAATCTTTATTTGTATTTTTAAATATTTGATTATCAGAAGTTAGTTGTAAAGTTAAAAATGGTAATACTTGACCAACTGAAGTTTGTTGAATTTTAAAAGTCTTTTTGATTTGTAAAGCAAAATCTTTTACATTATTTAATAACTGATCAACTAAATAAATACGATCATCATATAAAAACTTTTCATCAGATAAAATCTTTGAAAATTGTTTTGAAAACACTAAAAAGGAAGGTAAATAAATCCTTTCTTTTTGATAATTTTGCATTTGTTTTTTTAATCCATCTAACTTAGAAGTAAAAAATTTAACTAGTTCATCTTTTTTATTTTGATTAGATTTATTTAAAATTTCATTTAGTTTTAAAGCTAATACTGATTTGTCAATTAAATTAATTTCATTAATAGTTAAAAAACTATTAAAACGAGAATAAGATTTAAAAATTTCAGAAACTATATAATCAAATTTAACTTTATCATCTAAATAAAAACCATCACTCATACTTTGATGAAAATCATCAAGTACTCTTTTTCAAACTTGATTTAAAACATTAGAAAAACTAGTTGAATTGTTAGTTGTATTATTATGATTTTTATTAATGATATGAGATTCAACTTTAATTAAAGCACCATTTCTATATCTAAATAAGTCTTTATTGATTAGATTACCTATAAAATCGATTTTTACTTTATCATCAGGTTTATTAGAATCATAAATATAAAGATTATTTTCTTTTTTATCACTAGTTGTATCTGCAAAATGACTTTCTAATTGACTATTAATTGCACTTATATAAAGATCAGATAATTTAGTATAATCAATTTCTTTATTATTAATTTCTTTATTTAAATAAAAATAATTATAACTAAACTCAGGATTATAACTCATTGTTTTAGTATCTAATATTGAATTATAACTAGTGTTATGTTTTGCTAAATAATTGATTCTATTATTTAATTGTAAAGGTGTAGCTAACATTCCTATAATAACAGTTGCTAAAGTAATTATAAAAAGAAGAATCCCAAATGTTGAGACATAATTTTTTTGAAAAAAAGTTTTTAAATAGCTTTTAACAATATGTCGCATATAATTCTCCTTTCTTTAGTCTATTATTATTATAAATTAACATAGTATTTTATATAAATTATTAATAAAAGATTAATGATTTTAAAAAAATAAAATAAAAAAAGAACCACTAGGGTTCTTAAAACTGGCAGCTTGCTATTTTCTCACATAAGTAATATCTTCACCGTAATAGAGCTTAACTTCTGTGTTCGGCATGGGAACAGGTGTGACCTCTATGCTATAACCACCAGATTGATTTTTGATTGTTCTTTGAAAACTGATTATTAGCTTGAAATGTAGTTAAAATTGCATTTTCTAAAATTCACTCGATCTATTAGTAATGGTTAGCTTAATGCCTCACAGCACTTACACATCCATCCTATCAACCATGTGGTCTACATGGGATCTTACATCTAAAAGAATGGGAAAATTCATCTTAAAGGAGGCTTCTCGCTTAGATGCCTTCAGCGATTATCCTTTCTGCACATAGCTACCCTGCTGTGCCACTGGCGTGACAACAGGAGCACCAGGGGTGCATCCATTCCGGTCCTCTCGTACTAGGAACAGCTCTTTTCAATTTTCCAACGCCCACAACAGATAGGGACCAAACTGTCTCACGACGTTCTGAACCCAGCTCGCGTACCGCTTTAATGGGCGAACAGCCCAACCCTTGGAACCGACTACAGCTCCAGGATGCGATGAGCCGACATCGAGGTGCCAAACCTCCCCGTCGATGTGAACTCTTGGGGGAGATAAGCCTGTTATCCCCGGGGTAACTTTTATCCGTTGAGCGACGGCCCTTCCACACGGGACCGCCGGATCACTAAGTCCTACTTTCGTATCTGTTCGACTTGTAAGTCTCGCAGTTAAGCATCCTTCTACCTTTGCGCTCTATGTATGATTTCCAACCATACTGAGGATACCTTTGAGCGCCTCCGTTACTTTTGGGAGGCGACCGCCCCAGTCAAACTACCCACCAGACACTGTCCTTAATCTGAATAATAGATCCAAGTTAGAAATCCAATATAACGAGGGTGGTATTCCAAGGTTGACTCCTCTAGAACTAGCGTCCTAGTCTCATAGTCTCCCACCTATCCTCTACACGTCATACCAAATTTCAATATCAAGTTATAGTAAAGCTCCACGGGGTCTTTCCGTCTAGTTGCGGGTAACCGGCATCTTCACCGGTACTAAAATTTCACCGAGTTTGCAGCCGAGACAGCGAAGGGATCATTACACCTTTCGTGCGGGTCAGAATTTACCTGACAAGGAATTTCGCTACCTTAGGACCGTTATAGTTACGGCCGCCGTTCACCGGGGCTTCAATTCAAAGCTTCGCTTGCGCTGACTTCTCCTTTTAACCTTCCGGCACTGGGCAGGTGTCACCCCCTATACATCGTCTTGCGACTTAGCAGAGAGCTGTGTTTTGTTAAACAGTTGCCCCTCCCTCTTCACTGCGGCTCATCATAGATGAGCACTCCTTCTTCCGA
Organism: Mycoplasma feriruminatoris; assembly: GCF_000327395.2. Lineage (NCBI taxonomy): Bacteria > Bacillati > Mycoplasmatota > Mollicutes > Mycoplasmatales > Mycoplasmataceae > Mycoplasma > Mycoplasma feriruminatoris. The sequence goes on along the minus strand of NZ_CP091032.1, from coordinate 425,016 downwards.
AGTTACGGAGTTATTTTGCAGAGTTCCTTAGCTACAGTTATCTCGCTTGCCTTAGGATTTTCTCCTTGACCACGTGTGTTCGTTCTAGGTACAGGCAGTTAATTATTAAGTTAGAAGCTTGGAGTCATATACTTCGTTACTAGGCGAACCGTTCACTCCCCTATTTTCACACTTCAATGTTAATACAATGCGGATTTGCCAACATTGCCATCTTTGTGCTTAGCCCGGGACATCCAGCACCCGGGATATACTATCCTTCTTCGTCACTCCATCACTAATTAACTGGTACAGGAATATCAACCTGTTGTCCATCGACTACGCTTGTCAGCCTCGCCTTAGGTCCTGACTAACCCTGGGTGGACGAACCTTGCCCAGGAAACCTTGGTCAAACGGCGTGGAAGATTCTCACTTCCAAACGTTACTCATGCCGGCATAATCACTTCTAAACACTCCACCAGTCTTTACAGTCTGACTTCATTGTATTTAGAACGCTCCCCTACCACTGTATTTACATACAATCCGTAGCTTCGGTGGTAAACTTAAGCCCCGGTACATTTTCGGCGCAGAATCACTCGACTAGTGAGCTGTTACGCACTCTTTAAATGATGGCTGCTTCTAAGCCAACATCCTAGCTGTCTGTGCAGTTCCACATCCTTACACACTTAGTTTACACTTAGGGACCTTAGCTGACGATCTGGGCTGTTTCCCTCACGAGCATGGACCTTATCACCCATGTTCTGACTGCTGTGCACAAATTATGGCATTCGGAGTTTAATTCTAATCAGTACCGCTAGGTGCAGCCATCATAGATTCAGTGCTCTACCTCCATAACAATTCACACAACGCTATCCTTAAAGATATATCGGGAGAACTAGCTATCTCCAGGTTCGATTGGAATTTCACCGCTAGCCACAAGTCATCCAAAGTCTTTTCAACGAATACTGGTTCGGTCCTCCATTAGGTTTTACCCTAACTTCAACCTGCTCATGGCTAGATCACCTGGTTTCGTGTCTACTACTGCATACTAAACGCCCTATTAAGGCTCGCTTTCACTACGGCTCCATTTATATCAACTTAACCTTGCATGCAATAGTAACTCGCCGGCTCTTTCTACAAAAAGCACGGTATCACCCATTAACGGGCTCTACCTTCTTGTAAGCATATGGTTTCAGGGACTATTTCACTCCCCTTTCGGGGTGCTTTTCACCTTTCCCTCACGGTACTGGTTCACTATCGGTAAAATGGTAGTATTTAGGCTTACCAAGTGGTCTTGGCAGATTCCGACAAAATTTCACGTGTTTCGCCGTACTCAGGATACTTCTTTGAGATCATTACATTTCATATACGGGGCTATCACCCTCTATGGCGCTACTTCCCAGTAGCTTCTATTATATAATGATTTTCTAACTCGAACAAAAGTCCTACAACCCCACCCCGTAGGATGGTTTGGCCTGTTCCGCGTTCGCTCGCCGCTACTAACAGAATCATTATTATTTTCTTTTCCTCTAGGTACTAAGATGTTTCAGTTCCCTAGGTTCCCATCATATAAGCTATGTATTCACTTATAGACAACATGAGATAAATCATATTAGGTTTCCCCATTCGGAAATTCCGGGATCGAAGCTCACTTCCAGCTCCCCCAGACTTATCGCAGGTAGTCACGTCCTTCTTCGGCTCCATTTTCCAAGGCATTCACCATATGCTCTTACTATTTTTTAGAAAATCTTTCTAGCAATTTGTAACTCAATTAATTTTAGTTAATTGTTTTGATGTCATTACGAAATAAAATTCGTAATAATTATCTAATTATAAATATGTTGTTATAATCAGAAAATTGCATTTCATCTAATATTCAGTTTTCAAAGAACAATCTTACTTTTCAGAGATGTTTGACGATCTCTGAAAACTAAATAGAATTAAATAGTCAGTAAAATAAATATCTCCATAGAAAGGAGGTGATCCATCCGCACGTTCCCGTACGGATACCTTGTTACGACTTCACCCCAATCGCTAGTCCTACCTTAGGAAGCGCTCTCCTTGCGGTTAAGCTACCTACTTCTGGTATTACCAACTCTCATGGTGTGACGGGCGGTGTGTACAAGACCCGAGAACGTATTCACCGCGACATAGCTGATTCGCGATTACTAGTGATTCCGGCTTCATGAAGTCGAGTTGCAGACTTCAATCCGAACTGAGACTGGTTTTTTGAGATTAGCTCCCCTTCACAGGATTGCAACTCTTTGTACCAGCCATTGTAGCACGTGTGTAGCCCAGGACATAAGGGGCATGATGATTTGACGTCATCCCCACCTTCCTCTAGCTTACACTAGCAGTCTCGTTAGAGTTCTCAACTTAATGTTAGTAACTAACGACAAGGGTTGCGTTCGTTGCGGGACTTAACCCAACACCTCACGGCACGAACTGACGACAACCATGCACCACCTGTCTCAATGTTAACCTCTACTATATTTCTATAGCTTTGCACTGGATGTCAAGCCCTGGTAAGGTTCTTCGTGTTGCTTCGAATTAAACCACATGCTCCACCACTTGTGCGGGTCCCCGTCAATTCCTTTGAGTTTCACTCTTGCGAGCATACTACTCAGGCGGAGTACTTAATGCGTTAGCTGCAGCGCTGAGTTTCCCAACACTTAGTACTCATCGTTTACGGCGTGGACTACTAGGGTATCTAATCCTATTTGCTCCCCACGCTTTCGTGCCTCAGCGTCAATAACAAGCCAGTAAGCCGCTTTCGCCACAGGTGTTCTTCCATATATCTACGCATTTCACCGCTACACATACATGGAATTCCGCTTACCTCTCTTGCATTCTAGTAAAACAGTTTTCAAGGCGAACCGGAGTTGAGCTCCGGACTTTAACCTCAAACTTGCTAAACCGCCTACGCACCCTATACGCCCAATAAATCCGGATAACGCTTGCCACCTATGTATTACCGCGGCTGCTGGCACATAGTTAGCCGTGGCTTTCTGGTAAGGTACTGTCAAGATAAAGTCATTTCCTACTTTATTTTTTTCTTCCCTTACAACAGAGCTTTACAACCCGAAGGCCGTCATCACTCACGCGGCATTGCTTCATCAGACTTTCGTCCATTGTGAAAAATTCCCTACTGCTGCCTCCCGTAGGAGTCTGGGCCGTATCTCAGTCCCAATGTGGCCGATCAACCTCTCAGTTCGGCTACGTATCATCGCCTAGGTGGGCTATTATCTCACCTACTAGCTAATACGCCGCATCCCCATCTCATAGTGAACCAAACGGTTCTTTTGATCTTTTCTCATGCGATAATAAGATCTACATGCGGTATTATCTTTCGTTTCCAAAAGTTATCCCCCGCTATAAGGTAGGTTAGATACGTGTTACTCACCCGTTCGCCACTGAAGTGCAAGCACTTCCGTTCGACTTGCATGTATTAGGCATGCCGCCAGCGTTTATCCTGAGCCAGGATCAAACTCTCATTTTAAAAATTGTTAAATAAAAGCGATTCTGACTATTTTTATTGTTATAAGTTTTTTTATTACTCAAATAAATCTTTTGACAAGATTTGTACAATAATTATTCTATTTAGTTTTCAAAGATCGTCATTATTAAGAAGTAATCTTCTTAACACACAATGATAAGTATATAAAATCAAGAATAGATATGCAATATATTTTGCTATTTTTTTTAAAAAATTTTTACATTTCTACAACTGGTTGAATTCCAATGATAAAAAAGGCATTTTCTAAAACTTGTAAAATAGCTTTAATAAAACCTAGTCTCAACCTAGTTAATTGTAAATCATTTTCATCAATAATTTTAATTTCTGCATAATAAGAATGAAAAATTTTACAAATAGTTTGAATATAATCACAAATTTGTTGAGTTGAACGATTATTTGCACTATTTTTAATTACTTCTTTAAAGTTATCTAATATTAATAACAATTCCACTTCTTTTGGATTAGTTAATAAATTAGTAGGTTTGATTAAAGGTTTAATTTTTTTAGATTTAGCTTGATTTAAGATTGAATTACATCTAGCTGTTGCATATTGAGCATAATAAACTGGATTTGATGAATTTTTTAAAGTAATTAAATCTAGATCTAAATCCATATGTGAACTTGCAGATTTACTTGCTAGCATATATCTTAAAGCATCAGCTCCAACTAATTCTAAAAGATCAGCTAATCAAACAGCAGTACCTTTTCTTTTTGACATTTTATATTCACTGCCATCTTTAATTAGTCTTACCATTTGAACCATTTGGATTTCTAAAATGTTCATATCATTTCCAAGTAAAGCTAATCCTGCTTGCATTCTTTTAATATATCCATGGTGATCTCCACCTCATATATTAATTAATTTGTCTGCTTTAGTTCTTTTAATTCTTAAATTATGAGTAGCTAGATCTGGAAGAATATAAGTATAAGTATTATCTGATTTAACTAAGACTCTATCTTTATCATCACCAAATTGAGTAGTTTTTAAAAATATAGCATCATCTTTTTTATATAAAGCATTTTTTTGTTCATATAATTTTAAAACTTTTTCAATTTGATGAGTATCATAAACTTCTTGTTCACTAGATCAGTGTCTAATTTTTACATTAAAATCAGCTAATTGTTGTTTAATGATTTTTAAAAAATAATCAGTTGAAATTTGTCTAAATAATAAATGTACATTTTCATCTAATATTTGATTATCAGTATATTTAATATCTTTAAATTGATCACCATATTGATCAATAATAATTTTTGCTAAATCATCATACATATCACCAGCATAACAATTTTCTGGTTTTTTAGCATCAATATTTAAATTTTGTAAGTAGTGAACAAAAACAGTTACTGCTAAAACATTAATTTGGTTACCTGCATCATTTATATAATATTCAGTTTGTACTTTATAACCAGCTTTTTTAAATAAATTTACTAAAACTGATCCAATTACAGCATTTCTAGCATGACCTATATGTAAATATCCTGTAGGATTTGCTGAAACATACTCTATATTAATAATTTTATTTTGTTTTTCTAAATTTCCATATTTAGATTTTAAACTTAAAACATTACTAATAACTGTTGATAAAATTTCAGGTTTTACTAGTACATTTAAAAACCCAGGACCAGCTATTTCTATTTTTAAATAATTATTAGTTAATAATAATTGGTTTTTAAATTCTTCAGCTAGTTCGATTGGTTTTTTATTTACTTGTTTACTACTAATTAAACAAATAGAACTTGATAATAAACCTGGTGTATTATTTTTATTAATTTCAATAATTGGATCTTTATTAATATTTAGCTTTTGACAAATGTTTTTTAAATCATTATAAAACATTTCTATAATAGTTGTGTTCATATTATATTGTCATTAACTCTTTTTCTTTTTCTTTTGTTAAATCATCTAATTGTTTAATAAATTTATCTGTAACTTGTTGAATTTGATCTTCACTATCACTAATTAAATCTTTTGAAATATTTTCAATTTTTTTAACTTCTTCAATAGCATCTCTTCTAATGTTTCTAACTCTTATCTTATAACCTTCTAATTCTTTATGAACTTTTTTAACTAGATCTTTTCTTACATCTTCAGTTAATGGTGCTATTGGAATTCTAATTAAAGTAGCATCACTTACAGGGTTTAATCCTAAATCAGCTTTATGAATAGCTCCAACTGCTTCAGTAATTATGTTTCTATCATATGGTTTAATAATAATTAAATTAGCTTCAGGAGTAGTAATTTGAGAAATTTGGTTTAATGGCATTAAACTTCCATAATAATTTACCATTACTTTATCTAAAATAGCACCACTTGCTTTTCCAGTTCTAACTTGTCTTAAATGTAAAACATATGCATCAATAGTTTCTTTCATTTGCTCTTGTGCATTTTTAATAATTAAATCAGTCATAATCATATTCCTATTCTATAATTGTTGATTCTAATTTATTTTCTAGTACTTTTATAATATTATTATCTCCACTCATATCAAAAACTTCAATCTTTAAATTAGCATCTTTTGCTAAAGTAGCTGCAGTTAGATCCATAATTCTTAATTGTTTTTCAACAACTTCTTGATGAGTAAGATGTTTGATAAATTTAGCATCATCATGTTGTTTTGGATCTTTATCATAAACACCCTTAACACCATTTTTTGCCATTAAAATTACTTCTGCTCCAATTTCAATTGCTCTAATTGTTGCAGTTGTATCAGTTGTAAAATATGAATAACCAGTTCCTCCTACAAAAATAGAAATAAACCCTTCATTCATTTTAATTCTTGCTTTTTTAAAATTATAATCATCAGTTACTGTTTTGATTGGTAGTGAAGAATAAACTTTAATTTTGTCATATCCCATTTTAGTAATAGTACTTTCAAGTGCTAATCCGTTCATAACTGTAGCTAACATTCCCATATAATCAGCATTAATAGCATCCATTCCGATACTTTGTCCTAATTTACCACGTCAAATGTTACCACCACCAATAACAATTCCTAACTTTAGACCGTTTTTAGCTAAATGTACAATTTGACTTGCAATGTTTTCTAAGCACTTTTTATCATAAACTTCAGCTTCACCTTTTAGAGCTTCACCACTTAATTTTAAAAGCACCGTTTTGTATTTATAATTCATTTTTCACCTCAAAATACTTCAAAATAACTCTTTTTAATTATACAAAAAAACATAATTAGCTTTAGTATAAGAATAAAAAAAGTATCTATAAGTTGTATATAAAAAAAGTATGATTTCAAATCATACTTTTTATTCTAAGATAATTCTTTTATATTTTTAAAATACTCATTAGCATTTTGATTAGAAATTTCTAAACTAGTACTTTTTGTACTTTGCTTAAGTGCTTGATTAAATGGACAAGCTTTTGGATATTTAATTCTTTTATAAGTTCTTTTTGAAGGTTTGTAATTTATATATAAAGCATGTGATTCAGTATCTTCAATTATTTTTGTAATAGTTTTAAATTCAATTTTTTCACCTAAATATAAAATTTCATTTTCAGTAATTTTAAATGCAAATCTTGGTAGAAAAATAAATAATAAAATAATTTTACTAATTAATAAAATAAAACTAATTACACTTAAAGCAATTGTTGGAGCTAGTTTTTGATTTTCACTAGCAGTTTGACTAAATACTTTATCTTTTACATTAAATAACACTAAACTTATAATTGCTAAAATTAAACTTATAAATGAAATTGTATAAAAGATAATAAAATAAAATTTATTATAGTGAGTAGCTAAAGCTTGTTTTTTAGTAAATTTAAACAAGTAGAAATTAAACATCAAATTAATTAATAAAATAAAAGTAATTAATAAACCTGAAATAATTCCAAAATATTCTGTATTAAAACTAATCATTATTTTAATTGAGCAGCAACTTCATCAGCAAAGTTAGTTACTACTTTTTCAATTCCTTCTCCAACTTCATATCTAATCATTTTAACTAATGAAACATGTTTTGATTTTAAGAAATCTCCAACTTTAAAGCTTTCATCAATTACAAATAATTGATCTAATAAACTAACTTCAGCTAAACGTTTTGATAATTTTCCTTTTAAAATGTTTTCTAAAACATTAGCAGGTTTTGATTGTAATTTAATATCATCTTTAGCTTGTTCTTTAATAATGTGCATTTCAGCATTTTTAAAGTCTTCTGGAATTTGATCCATATTAATGTATTTTGGAGCCATTGCAGCAACATGCATTGCAACATTATAAGCATCACTTGAATCAAGTTTGTTATCAAATACTAATAAAGTTGAAACTCTTTTATTAGCGTGATTATAAATTACACAACTACCACTTGATTTAGTTACTAATTCAAATCTTCTTAAAGCAATTTTTTCACCAATTGTAGCAGTTGCTGAAATTAAACTTTGTTCAATAGTTTGACCTGATTTAGTTACTACTTGTAAACCTTGTTCTAAACTTGAAGCTTGAGAATTTAATAAAGCATCAGCAATTTCATTAACTAAGCTTAAGAATTTTTCATTTTTTGCAACAAAATCAGTTTCTGAGTTAACTTCTAAAATTACAACTTTTTGATCATTTTCTTTTGCTAAAACAATTCCTTCAGCTGCAACACGGTCAGTTTTTTTAGCAGCTTTAGCTAAACCATTTTCTCTTAGTCAAACAATAGCATTATCAATATTATTATCACTAGCTTCTAAAGCTTTTTTACAATCCATCATTCCTGCTTGAGTGATTTCACGTAATTCTTTAATTAATTTTGCATCTACTGCCATATTTTTCTCCTTATTCAGCTTTTGGTTCACTTACTTTTTCAACTTGTTTTTCAACTACAGCTTGTTCACTAGTTGTAGTTTCAGATGTATTTTCAGTATTAACAGCTAATCTGTTTTGTCTTGGCTCTCTTTTTGGAGCAACAGTTTTTAAAACTGATGGGTTCATTTTAATTTGAGCACCTTCAGCATAAGCTTCAACTAAAATGTTAATAATTAAGTTTACTGATTCTTGTAAATCATCATTTCCAGGAATTACATAATCAATCATATCTGGATCAGCATTAGTATCACAAATAGCAATTACAGGGATGTTTAATTTTCTTGCTTCTTTAACTGCAATTTCATCACCTTTAGGATCAACAACTACAATAGCTGCTGGTAATTTATGCATTTGTTTAATTCCACCTAAAGCTTTTTCTAATTTAGCTTTTTCTTTTAGAATTTTAATTTGTTCTTTTTTGGTTCTTAAAGCTAAACGACCTTTTTTTTCTTCTTCTTCAATTTCTCATAAAGCTTTAATTCTAATTAAAATAGTTTTTAAATTAGTTAATGTTCCACCTAATCATCTATTGTTAATGTAGAAATTTCCACTTCTTAAGGCTGCTTCTTTAACAGCATTTTTACCAGAACGTTTAGTTCCAACAAATAATATTTTTTGTTGTTTGCTTCCTAGTGATTCTAATAATTTTTGTGCTGCATTTAAGTGAGTAATAGTTTTTTCTAAATCAATGATATGATTTTTATTTTTTACTCCAAAAATGTAGTCTTTCATTTTAGGGTTTCATCTTTTAGTTTGGTGACCATATTGAACACCAGCTGCAGATAATTCTTCTCTTGTTATTTCTCTTGACATAATAACCTTTCATTTGTTAAACTTCAAAATAATTCGAACACTTTCCACTCTTTTTATTTAATTTGAGCACTAGGAAAGTGAATTCTTATTTTTGATTGATATTTTTTTAAAAAATAACCAACTTTTATATTTTATCAATTTTTTTGTATTTTGCAATTAATAAGCAGAACAAAAAGCAGATTAAATCTGCTTAATTATCTATATTATTTTCTGGATTAAATGAAGTTTGATTATAAAGTTGTTCAATTAATTCTTTTTCTTTTTTATCTAAATTTTTAGGAACTACAATATTAACTTTGATTAATAAATCTCCTCTTTTTTCTCTATTTATAGACTTATATAATCCTTTATTTGAAATTGTAATAATTTCATTTGAATTAATTCCTTTTGGTAATTTATATTTAATATCACCATCTAAAGTTTTAATACTAATTTCATTTCCTAAAATTGCATCTAAATAACTAATGTTATAACTCATTAAAATATCATTATCATTAATAATTTGAAATACTTTAGATTGTTTTAAATAAATATTTACAATTAAATCACCATTAACTCCATCATTAACTGAAGCATGTCCTTTTTGAGCAAGTTTAATTTGTTGATTTGGTCTAATTCCTTTTGGAATATTAACATCAATTATTTGTTTTTGTAAATATTTTGCTTTTCCTTTACAGTTTTTACACTTGTTTTTAATAATTTTTCCACTTCCATGACAAGTAGAACATTTTGCTGATTGTTGAAATTGGAAAAATCCCATATTTTTTTCAACAATAACTTCACCACTTCCATGACAAGTAGAACAAATACTAATATCACTACTTGATTCAGCACCAGTTCCATTACAAAAACTACAATTTGTTAATAGATCAATTTCAATAGTTTTTTCAACTCCAAATAAAAGTTCTTTAAATGTTAAATAAATGTTTAAACTAACACTTTCTCCTTTAGTTGATCTTTGATAATCTGATCTACTTGAACCAAAAAAATCAGAAAATTCAGAAAACATATTACTAAAAAATGAAGTTCCACCAGAACGCATATTTGAAAACATATCTTCAAAATCAGTAAAATTAGAAGAAAATCCACTAGAATTATCAAAAGCCATATGACCATATTGATCATATTTTTTACGTTTATCAGGATCTAATAAAACATCTGCTGCTTCATTAATTTCAACCATTTTATCGTGAGCTTCTGGAGATTTATTTAAATCGGGGTGATATTGTTTTGTTAATTTTCTATATGCTTGTCTTATTTCTTGTTCACTAGCTGTTTTTGAGACACCTAAAACTTCATAATAATCCTTTTTTGCCATATTCTCTCTTCTTTTCTATAAAAACAAAAACTAACAAAAGTTAGTTTTTATATATTTAGATATTAGTTATTTTGATCTGATGAATTATTATTTGATTCTGAATCATTATGTTTATTAGCAAATTCAGCTGCAGCTGCCATTGCTTGTTCTAGTTCATTCATTTTTTGTTCTAAAGCATCATAATCTTCATTTTTAACTAATTCTTTAATTTCATCAACCATTTTTTGTGATTGTTCTTTTTGTTCACCACTAATTTTATCTCCAGCTTGAGCTAGTGAAGTTTCAATAATATTAATGTAGTTTTCAGCTTTATTTTTTAGTTCAATATGTTTTTTCTTAGCTTCATCATTAGCAGCATTTTCTTGTGCTTCTTTAATCATTCTTTCAACTTCATCTTCACTTAGATTTCCTGAATTTGAAATAGTAATAGTTTTTTCTTCATTAGTATTTTTATCTTTTGCAGAAACACTAACAATACCATTAGTATCAATTTCAAAAGTAACTTCAATTTGTGGAATTCCTCTTGGAGCTGGTTGAATTCCTGTTAATTGGAATTGACCAAGTGATTTATTATCAGCAGCCATTGCTCTTTCACCTTGTAAAACATTAATATCTACAGCTGGTTGATTATCTGTTGCAGTTGAAAATACTTGAGTTCTTTTTGCTGGAATTCTTGTGTTTCTTTCAATTAATTTTGTCATAACTCCACCCATAGTTTCAATACCTAATGATAATGGAGTAACATCAGCTAAAACAATATCAGTAACATCACCAGCTAAAACACCACCTTGAATAGCAGCACCCATTGCAACAACTTCATCTGGATTAATTGATCTATTTGGTTCTTTATTTAATAAACTTTTTACTAAATCTTGAACAGCTGGAATTCTAGTTGAACCACCAACTAATAAAACTTCATCAATTTTAGCAGCAGTTATTTTTGCAGCACTTAAAGCATCTTTTACTGGTTGAATTGTCATATCAACTAAATGTTTTGTAATTTTATTAAATTCACTTCTTGTTAGATTTGTTGCAAAAGAAATTGGTCCATTTTCATTCATTGCTATAAATGGTAAATTAATTTCAACTTCTAATTGGCTTGATAAATTAATTTTTGCTTTTTCAGCTTCATCTTTTAATCTTTGTAGAGCCATTTTTTCTTTTGATAAATCAATATTATATTCAGCTTTAATTTTTGCTAATAATCATTTGATAATTTCTTCATCAAAATTATCTCCACCTAATTTATTATTTCCACTAGTTGCAATAACATCAAAATTACCACCACCAATAGCTAGAATAGAAACATCAAAAGTTCCTCCACCTAAATCATAAACTAAAATAGTTTCATCTTTATCTTGTTTATCTAATCCATAAGCTAATGCTGCTGCTGTTGGTTCATTAATAATTCTTTCAACTTGTAATCCAGCAATTGTTCCAGCATCTTTTGTAGCTTTTCTTTGTGCATCATTAAAATAAGCAGGAACTGTAATAACAGCTTTAGTTACTTTTTGACCTAATTTAGCTTCAGCATAGTTTTTCATATATCTTAAAATTTCAGCTGAAATTTGTTCTGGAGTATAATCTTTTCCTTCTAAATTAACTTTACTTGTAGTTCCCATTTTTGATTTAATTGATTGAACAACATTTGGATTAGTTACAGCTTGACGTTTAGCAGCTCCACCAACAATAATATCTGAGTTTTTAAAAGCAACAACACTTGGTGTAGTTCTTTGACCTTCAGGATTTTCTAAAATAATAGGTTGAGTCCCTTCAATAACTGAAACAACTGAATTAGTAGTTCCTAAATCTATTCCAATAATTTTTTCTTTTGCCATGATTTTATTTCTCCTTGTAACTTAATATTAATTACTTTTACTTTTAAAATATTTATTAATTATTTTGCAACTTTAACTATTGCATAAACTAGCACTTTATCATGAATCATATATCCATCACTTAATATCCCAATAATTTGATTTGTTTTATAAACATCTGATTCAACTGCTTCATTAGCATCATGTTTATGTGGATCAAACATATCTCCAACTTTTACATTCATAGCTTTAATATGATGTGATTCTAAAACATTATTTATTTGATTAACAATCATTTCAAACCCTTTAACATAAGCTTGAACTGCTTCATTATTATTAGAAGAATTAACAACTTTTTTTAAAATTTCTAAAGGTTGAATCAAATCTTTTGCTAAACTACTTGCACCAAATTTTTTAATTTCTAATTCTTTTTGATTATATTTTTTAGTTAAATTATTAATTTCAACTAAATTTGTTTTCTTTTCTAAATCAATTGAATGTTTTAAAGTTTCATTTAATTCTTTTTGTTTTTCAAGTTCTAATAAAGTACTTTTAAGTTTATGTTTTAACTTATGATATTCAGATTTTTTTGGATGTGTTTTTACAAATTCAGCTTTAGTTTTGTTTTTATTTTGACTAGCATATTTTTGATCTAATCTTTTATTTTTTATTTCTTCAGTCATTTTAATTCTCCTTTGTATTAATAATTTCAATAATTAAGTTCATTAACTGGTTAACTTGGTTATAATCTACTCTTTTTGGTCCAACTAAAGTTAAAACAGTAGAAGAATTACCAATTTTTAATTCTGTTGCAACCATTGAAATATCATCATTAATTTGATCAATTTCATTTCCTATTTTAATTGCTATTTTATTCATATTTTTATTAGATTCATAAGCAATATTAAATCAATCAAAAGGAGATAATTGTTCAACTAACTTAACTGCATTTTTTAATTTATTAGTATCATTAAACTCAGGGTTTTCTAGCATATATCTCATTCCGTGAGTTTCTTTTTGTTCATTTTTTGATTCTAAAATAGTATTTATAAAAGTGTTTAAAACATAATCATATTGTTTAATACTTAAAGCTAATTGTTGTTTTAAATCAGATAAATAATTTTGAATTTGATCTAATTTAACATCAACTAAAAAATCTGAAAATAATTTAATTGCTATTTTTAAATCAGATAAAGAGATATCTTTTAAATTAAACATTTTATTTTGCACATCACCATCAGAAAAGATAAATAATACACTTGCTAAAATTTCAGATAATACAATTAATTCAATTTTTTTTAACTTAATATCTTTTGTGTTTTGTTTTTTAATAACAACAGCTGTCATTTTAGTAAGTTCACTAATGATTTCACTAGCATAGTTTATTGTTTTATCAATATCATATTTTCTTAAATCTAATAGTTGGTTTAAATAAGTTTTTAATCTAGTATAATCAGCTGAATCTAGTTTCATAATATTATCAACATAATATCGATAACCTTTAGTTGAAGGAGTTCTTCCACTTGATGTGTGTTGTTTTTCTAAATATCCTTCATGTTCTAAAACTACAGATTCATTTCTAATTGTTGCTGAAGATATTTTTATATCTAATAATTCTAAAATTCTTTTTGAACCAACTGGTTGATTTGTTTTTATAAACTCTTCAACTATTGTTTGTAAAATTTTTATTTGCCTATTAGTTAACATATTATCCTAATTAAATTGTTTAAATTCTTCTAAAACAAATTGGTTGTTTTTAACATCAATTATATATCTAGTATTTTCAATTAAAAATCCACTAATAATATGATGAGCAATTAATGTTTCAATGTTTTTTTCAATATATCTTTTAATTGGTCTTGCACCAAATAATCTATCATAACCTTCATTAATAATCTTGTTTCTAGCTTCTTCTGAAAAGTTAATAAAATAGTTTTGTTCATCTTGTAATCTTGTTGCTAATTCATCTAAAACTTTATCAACAATTTCACCAATAGTTTGTACTGATAAAGCATTAAAGTAGACAATATTATCAATTCTATTTAAAAACTCAGGTCTAAACACTTGGTTTAATTCTTCTTGAATTTTTTGATCATCAACTTTAGCAAATTCATCATTTGTTAATAAATATTGACTAGCTATATTTGAAGTCATTACTATAATTGTGTTTTTAAAATCAATAGTTTTTCCAAGTGAATCAGTTAATCTTCCATCATCTAGAATTTGTAATAAAATGTTAAACACATCACTATGAGCTTTTTCTATTTCATCAAATAAAATAATTGAATAAGGATTTCTTCTAACAGCTTCAGTTAATCGTCCACCTTCTTCATATCCAACATATCCAGGAGGAGCTCCAATTAATTTAGCAACAGAGTGTTTTTCCATATATTCACTCATATCAAGTCTGATCATTTTTTTAGGTGAATTAAATAAAATATCAGCTAAACTTCTTGCAACTTCAGTTTTTCCAACTCCAGTTGGTCCTAAAAATAGAAAACTTCCAATAGGTTTGTCTGGATTTTTAATTCCACTTCTACTTCTCATAATCGCTGAAGTTACAGCTTTAATTGCTTGATCTTGACCTTTTACATATTTTTTTAATAAATCTTCAAGATTTAAAAGTTTTTCTTTTTCTGAAGAAATTAATCTATCAACTAAAATTCCAGTTGATTTTGAAACAACTTTTGCAATTTCATGTTCTGTTACTTCTTCTGAAATCATTTTTGAACCAGATTGTTTTTCAAATAAGGCTAAGTTTTTTTCAAGTGATGGAAGTAATGAATATTGAATTTCTCCAGCTCTTTTATAATTTCCATCATTTTGAGCAGTTTCTAATTCTTGTTTTAAACTTTCAATACTTGATTTTAGAGAATTAATTTTACTTAATTCTTCTTTTTCTTTTTCTCATTTTTGATTTAAATTAGCTTGTTCTATTTTTAAACTATCTAATTCTTTTTTAGCTTCTTGTCATCTTTCTTTTGATTTATCATCTTTTTCTTTTTCTAGTGCAGATGTTTCAATTTCTAGTTGCATTACTTTTCTATTAACTTGATCTAGTTCAATTGGCACACTTGCAAGTTCTGTTCTAATTGATGCACAAGCTTCATCAACTAAATCAATAGCTTTATCTGGTAAATATCTATCAGTTATATATCTACTTGATAATTTAGCAGCTGAAACTAAGGCATTATCGTGAATTCTTACTCCATGATATGTTTCAAAACGATCTTTTAATCCTCTTAAAATCGAAATAGTTTGATCAATTGTTGGTTCACTAACTAAAACTCTTTGAAATCTTCTTTCTAAAGCAGCATCTTTTTCTATATATTGGCGATATTCATTTAATGTAGTTGATCCTATTGCTTTTAATTCACCTCTAGCTAAAGCTGGTTTTAATAAGTTTGAAACATCCATTCCACTATTATTTCCAGTTTTTCCAGCACCAACTATTAAATGTAATTCATCAATAAATAAAATGATTTCACCATTTGATTTTTGGATTTCACTAACAACTGCTTTAACACGAGATTCATAATCTCCCATATACATAGCTCCAGCCATCAAACTACCCATATCTAGTTCTAAAATACGTTTGTTTTTTAATAATGTTGGAACATCACCTTTAACAATACGTTGAGCTAATCCTTCAACAATAGCAGTTTTTCCAACACCAGGTTCACCTATTAAAACTGGGTTGTTTTTAGTTTTTCTAGATAGTATTTGAATAACTCGAGAAATTTCTTCTTCTCTTCCAATAACAGGATCTAATTTATTATCTTTGGCATCTTTTGTTAGATCTCTTGTATATTTTTTTAAAGCATCAGTTATTTTTCCTTTTTCTTGAAATTCCACTATCTCAGCTCCTTTAAGTTAAAATCTTTTTTTAACTATTTCTATTGTAACACATTTTTAGCAATTGCATATAGTGAGTGCTAAAAAAATAAAAAAGACCATTTAAGGTCTAAGTAAATAAATTTTTATTAATTATATTAATGTTATAAATATGAATAAATTACTTTTTATTTTTAACTTCTTTAATGATTTGTTCTATTTGTTTAGCAACACCATCATTTTCTAAACTATCACAAATATTAAAAGCTACTTGTTTAAGTTCATCAACACCATTACTTACACAATATCCTTTTTTAACACCTTTAACCATTTCAATATCATTATAATTATCACCAAACACAACAATATCTTTATAATTAATATTTAAAACTTTAGCTAGATGTTTTAATCCTGATAACTTATTAACATTTTTTTTCATAATATTAAATAGTTTTGGTAAAGATTGAACTAAATCAAATTTATCTTTAATACATTCTTTAATTAAGTTTAGTTTTTCATTTGCATCATTATCTGATAAATTTTGTAAACTAATAATTACTTCAACAATTTTAATTTTATTATTTTTTAAATCATTTGATATTTCTAATAAATCATTATACTTTTTAATTTCTCAATGATATTTTTTCTTAGTTTTACTCATATAATTTTGTCAAGAAATAATTCTTTCAGAATGATTAGTTCCTATCATTAAATTATTAGTATATCCAACAATATCAATATTATGTTCATAAGCTAATTTAAATAACTGACTCATCAACTTATTATTTAAATAATCAGCATGAATAACTGTATTTGTTTTTAAATCAGAAATTAAAGCTCCATTACATGAAATTATAGGTAAACTAACTTTTAATTGATCTGCTATTTTTTTATTAGATCCATCAACTCTTCCAGTACAAAATGAAAAACGGTTATTACTTAATTTTTGATATTTTCTAATTACTTTAATAGTTTTTTTACTAATAGAAAAATCTTTTAATGAAATAGTTCCATCAAGATCAGATAAAATATATGGATAATTGTTCATTATTCTTCAATTCCTTTTCAACGTTCACTTAAAATATAATCTTTACCTTTTTGAGTTTCATATTTAACTAAATCTAAATAATCTCATTGTCTTAAAACTTCATAACTAGCAATTCCTACAGTATTTGCAATATTAATACTTCTAGCTTGTGCTATCATTGGTATTCTAAAAGTTGTATCAAAATTATCTTTAATGATTTGTTTACTAATTCCAGTTGATTCTTTTCCAAACACTAAATAAACATCATCATTAATTTTTGTAAAGTCAAAATCTGAAATTGGTTTTTGACCATATCTTGATAAACAAAATAAAGTAATATTTGGATGTTTAGTTATAAAATCATTTCAATCATCATATCTTATACAATCAACAAATTTATACTCATTTGCACTTGGTCTTGATAAATGACGATCATCAAAAATAAATCCTAGTGGTTCAATTATATGTAATCTTGCATTAATAGCAACACAAGTTCTCATAATAGCTCCAACATTTTGAGCAATTTCTGGTTGATATAATACAATATTTATTTTTCTTTTATTCATATAAATCCTTATTTATTTTACATTATCAATATAATCAATTAATTTATCTATTGCTTTTTTTCTAGCTGAAATTTGATTTTTTAAATCACTATCTAATAAAGAATAAGTTTTATCATATCCTTTTGGAATAAAAATAAAATCATAACCAAATCCAAAATCAGATTGATTAACTTGAAAATCAATATAACCATTAGCTCTTGATTGATATACAAACTGTTTTTTAGATTTGACATCATATAAAGCTATAGCAGTTGTCATATAAGCTTTTCTTTTATTTAACTGATTAATATGTTTTAGTTTATCTAATAATTTATTACAAATATCATAATGATTAGTTAAAGGATAAGCTCATCTTTTTGAATAAATACCAGGAAAATCATTTAACGCTTTAACACAAATTCCAGTATCATCACCAATTGCAACTCCATTAATATATTTTGCTAAATGTTTTGCTTTTAATAGTGCATTTTGTTTAAAAGTGTTTTTATTTTCTTTGATTTCAACATAATTTGGTATGTCTAATAAACTTTTTATTTCATAATCTTTTAAAATCTGGCTAAATTCTTTAACTTTATTTTTATTAGTTGTAGCTAGATAAATTACTTTTTTATTCATAAATTTCCTTTATTTTTTTTACTAATTTAATTTTAAGATATTAAAAATAAAGTTGATATATTATTTAAAATTAATCATTTATTTTTTAATTTTAAACAACTTTAAACACTTCAAGATTTGAATTTTATTTTAATTTGTTATAAAACAACAAAGTATAAAACTTTTATCCTAACCGATTTTAAGTTTTATACGGGAGGAATTATGAAGAAATTAATTGCTTTATTATCATCAATGATGATAATATCAACAGCTAGTTTACCAGTAATTGCTTGTCATAAAAAAGAATATAAATTTGAATCTAACAATTCACTAACAAATACAAAAATTGCTGCTAGTTTATTTGCTAAAGACTTTATTTTAGCAGATCAATTACAACTAAATTATCAAGAAATTAAAAACTTGAATGAAAATCTAGAACTACTAACTAGTAAAAATGATTTATCTATTGATAAAAATGAAATAGATACTAGTTTATTAAAATCAACAAGTCAATTTATTGATAAATATTTTGAAAAAGATTCTTATAAAAATGTTTTAGATAAAAATATAAAACTTGATTCAGATAAGAGTTTAAATAATTCTGTATTAAATGAAGTTTTTAAATTACTTAGTTTAGATATAAATAATGCTAATAAAACAAGTGATGATATTATCAAAGTTTTAGAATTTAGTTCTAAACTAAATCCTATGTTTATGTTTAATCATTTTTCAAATATTGATTCTTTATTAAAAGAAATGTTTAAAAACATTAAACCTAATCTAAAATCTTGATTAGAATCTTTATCACAACCCAATAAAAATGCAATTGAGATTATTAAAAAATTTGAACAAAAGATTGATGTAAATAAAAATTATAAAGATCTTAAATTAGAAGATCTTAATAAAGCTTTTTATACTAGTTTAACTAATGCTATAGGTTTAGGATTAAGTTCTAAAACTTATAAAGTAGTTGAATTAGATATAAAAAATCCTAATGAATCTTTAAAGCAAGCTAGTCAAAATCTAGCATCAATTATAAATAATAAAAAAGAATCTGAAAAAAATAGAGAATGAGAAATTGTTGTTTATACTTTACAAGCTTTACAATTTTTACAATTAAAATTAAGTTTATTTGATAGTACTAGAGAATATAATCCAAAATCAACTGATCATTTATTTAGTGATAATAAATCAAATCAAGAATTTATTAAAGATGCTTATAAAGATAAAACAATAGGCAAAATAACTGAAAATAAACCTTCTTCTATTAATTTAAAATACTTACTGTCCTTTTTTAAAAAACCAGTTGAAGAGTTATTAGATAAAGAACAAAAAGATGGATATCAATTGCAAAAATTATTAGCAATGTTGTTTTTATCAACTCAAAAAGTTGAATACTCTACAAATGGGCTTAAAGCTGATGATCCTAAAGATTATTATGAAAAACAACAAGCACATCCTTCAATTTATTTATTGTCTACTCTAGCAAAGGATTTTTTAGTAGAAAAACTAACTCCTTTATTAGCAAAAAATAATGTTAAAGAGGAAAATGTTAAAAAATTAATTGAACGTTCTATTCCTTATATTTATAAATGAATATCATATGCATCAACAAATCTATTAACTGGAGCAAAGAATTTTAATGAAACAATTAGCGATCTATTTGTTAAGGTATTACCTTCTATTGTAGAAATAGTTCAAGAAGAAACAAAATTAATAGGTGATGATATAGTAAAGTTTAAGAGTTTTGCCTTTCCTTTATTATTTGAACAAATAATAGAACCAACTTTAAATGTTGCGTTTCCAGTGACAATAAATAATAAAGATAATAAAAATTCCTTTAAAACTTTTTACAGTGGTGATATCTTCATAGTTAAAAAAATTGATGAAATGTTTAAAACATTTAAAGAAAAAATAGAGAATTTATTTAAAAAATTCGGTTCTTTTATACCTGTAAAATCTGAAGATATTCCATTTACTTTAATTCAACATTACTTTGATACTTTTAAAAATAACTTTGATTCTATTTTTAAAAACGTTGAACGCTTTAATCTAAAAACTTTACTAACAACTCCACTTAATAAAATGAATGAATCTTGATGAAAAGATAAAACATTTGCTAAAGAATATCAAAATAAATCAATTGCTGATAATTTAAATAAGTTATTAAACGATTTGAATGTTAAAGGTAATGAAAAATTAGATCAATTAAAAAGTACAAATATCAATCTAACTGTTTTAACTAAAATTACTTCAAAAATTGAAAAATATGATTATAAAGCACCTAATGTTACATATGATCTAAATTCTAATTTATTAGATATTTTAAAATCTAATCCAGATAAAACTTTACAAATAATTGGATGAACTTCAGATAAAAATAATCCAATAGCAAAAGATTCATTATTAGATGTGATATTTAATGAAGGTTTAAATATTAATACAAATAATAAATCTGATAATTCACAAAACACTATTAACTTATTATCAAAATTCTTATTATCAGTTAATGATTCTTTAAATACTAAAATAAATGAAAAGAAATATAGTATTACATATACATTTTTAGATGATAAGAAAAATAGATATAATCAGTTAATTTCTCAACATTTAGAAGCTAAGTTTATAAATAATAAAAATAAAACTACAACTATGTATTTATTTGATTATTCTAGAAATAAAGATTCTAAATTTAAATTTACAAAAATAACAAAAAATTAGTTTTTTATTATAAATTTGAGTTCAAATGTATTAAAAACATTTGAACTTTTTTATTTTTATTTAATCTTGTTTTAAAGTAGTTTTATTGGCAATATCTAAGTGTAGAGTACTTTTTTTATAGTATTTTACTTGGAGAAATTATGAAAAAACTAATTGCAATTTTATCTTCATTTATGATGATAATAACTGCTAGTTTATTAATAATTTCTTGTCAAACTAAACAATTCAAATTTGAAACTAACAATTCTATAATAAATACCCAGACAATTGCTAGTTTATTTGCTAGACAATTGATTTTAGCAGATCAACTAAAAGTTGATTTAAACAAAATTAATAATGATAAAGAAACACTAAGTGTTTTATTAAAAGAAAATAATTTAAAATTAGATAATTTGGATAAAAGTATTAATGACTTAAATGATCTAGATGATCTTGTTGATAAATATTTTGAAAAAGATTCTTATAAAAAGTTTTTAAATCAAAATATTAAACAGAATATAAAAAACAATTTAAATAATCCTATATTTAAAGAAATTTTTAAATTTTTTGGATTAAAAGAAACTGATATAGATAAATTTAGTGATGATATTTTAGATATTTTAAATTTAACACTTAATTTAAATCCCATTTTTGCTTTTTCTACTTTTGATAAAATTGATAGTAATTTAAAAGCAATTTTTTTAAAAATTAAACCAAGCTTTTCAAATTGAATAAAAACTTTAAATAGTTCAAAAGAAAATTTATTAAAAAAAGTTGAAGATTTTCAAAACAAAATTGATGTAAATACAAAATATAAAGATTTAAAAGCACAAGATTTAGATGCTGCTTTTTATATAAGTTTAATTAATGTTATTAGTTTAGCTTTTTCAATAAAAGAATTTGAACTAGTAGAAATAAATGTTAAAAACATTAATGAATCATTATTAAAAGCTAGTAATTTATTAAATAAAGTTTTAAGTTCTTTTAAAAATAAAACTGATAATAAAACTAATATAATAGAAATAATTTGTTATATTTTACAAGCTCTTCAATTTTTACAAATTAAACTAAGTTTATTTGAAGATACTAGAAATTACACACCAGAATCAAAAGATAAATTATTTAATAAAGATAAAACTAATCACAAATTTATTCAAGATCTTTATAAAGATAAAACTATAAAAACTATAACTAATCAAAAACCATCATCAATTAATTTAAAATACATACTTTCATTTTTTAAAAATGCTGTTAATGAATTAAAAGATGAAAATAAAAAAGATGGAATCGAGTTACAAAAGTTATTAGCAATGTTGTTTTTACCAACTCAAAAAGTCAAATATCGTAAAGATATTGATGAACAAAAAGAAAATAAAGAAATTAATGATTATTATAAAAATTTAAAAGCTCATCCTCTAGTTAGTTTATTAGTAGATATATTAAAAAATTATTTATCAAAAAATCTTAAATTACTTTTAGAAAAACAAAAAATAACTAGTATTGAAATTGATAAATTTATAGATGAATCAATTGCTTATTTATATAAATGAATATCATTTGCTTTAAATAGTTTATTATCATCAAGTTATGATGCATATGAAATATTAGATATTTTATTTGCTAATGTAATACCAAAAATTTTAAATTCACTACAAACTAATACTGATATTTTAAAACCATACATCAACCAAGCACTTATTTTATCAATACCACCATTTGTATTTATGTTATTTTCATCAAAATTAGACATTGCTTTTCCTATATTAACTGATAGAAAAATAGATGCTTTTAAAGTTTTATATAGTGGAGATATTTTTTTAGTTAATAAACTTGATGATATGTTTGATACTATAAAAGATACTTTTAAAACAAAATTAGAACCTTTATTTGGTGATCAAAAAATTTCTTATGAAATTATAAAAAAATATTTTGATTTATTTAAAGAAAAATACAATTTTGTATTTAAAAATATTAAACATTTTAATTTAAAAACTTTATTAACTACTTGTCTTAATAAAATAAATCAAACAAAATGAAAAAATATAAATTTTTTAAAACCTTTGCAAAGTAAATCTATTGCTGATATTTTAGATACTTTAATAAACACTTTTAATGTTCAAAATAATGAAAAATTAGATCAATTACAAAGTTCAAATATTAATCTAACTAGTTTAAACGATGTAGCTAAAATAATAGTTAATTACACATATAAAACTAAAGATCTCAACTACAAAAACAAAAACTTAATTGATATTTTAAAATCTAATCCAGATAAAACTTTAGAAATTTTAGGATGAACTTCAGATAAAAATAATCCAATCAATAAAAGATCATTAATTAATGAGTTTTTAACTAAAGTATTTAATTTAAAAACAAACAACTCAGAAAATGTTTTAAATCAAATTGAAAAAATAACTAATTTATTAAATGAATGGTTTGTTGGTAAAATAACAAAATCTGATATATTAATCACATTTAATTTTACTAACACTAAGAAAAACAAATTAGATCAATTATTATCACAAACTTTGATTGCTAGTGTAAAAAATAAAATTACAAACACACAAACTAAATACACTTTTAGTTATTCTAGAGATAAACAATCTAAATTTAAATTCACTGAAATTTCAAAAAAATAATTAGTAAAATAAATTAACAAGTATACAAGATCTTAAGTTTTTAAGATCTTGTTTTTTTATGTTTTTTTAAAAATTATTGGACTTTTTTTATGTTTTTGTTGTTTTTAACTTTTGACTTATTTTTATTGGCAATATTTTAATGTAAACCACTTTTTAATAGTGTTTTACTTAGGAGAAATTATGAAGAAATTAATTGCAATTTTATCTTCAATGATGATGATAACAACTGCTAGTTTACCAATAATTGCCTGCCATACTAAAGAACATAAATTTGAAAATAACAACTCAATAACAAACACTCAAACTTCTGCTAGTTTATTTGCTAAAGAACTTATTTTAGCTGATCAACTAGGAATCAATTTAAAAGAAATTCAAAATAGAAATCAACAAAAAGACTTAGCTTTATTATTAGATGAAACAAATTTAAAATTAGATAATAATGATTCAAATATTAAAAATATCAGTTCATCAAATGAACTTATTAATCAATATTTTGAAAAAGATTCATACAAAAATAAAGATGTATTAGATTCAAAAATCAAATTAGATGCACAAAAGAAATTAGATAATCCTTTATTTAAATTACTTGGATTAAGCATAACTGATTCAGATAAATTTATTGATGATATTACAAATCTTTTAACTTTATTAGTTAATTTAAATCCAATGTTTATTTCTTCAAATTTTGATCAAAGTAACACTACTTTACAATCATTTTTTAAAAATATTAAACCAAGTTTAAAAACACTATTTAACTCAATTTCTAATTCAAAAGATGTAGTAAATAATGTTAAAGAGTTTCAAGAAAAACTTGATGTTAATGTAAAATACAAAGATCTAAAAGTTGAAGATTTAGATATTGCTTTTTATACAAGTTTAATTAATGCTATAGGTTCAGGATTAAATCAAAAAGAGTTTAAAGTTGTTGAAATTGATACTAATAATATTAATAAAACCTTAGATAATACAGCAGAAATGTTAACTAAATTAATTAGCTCACCTGCTAAATCAAATCAAGGTAAAGAATGAGATATCATTTTATACACTCTACAAGCTCTTCAATTTATACAATTAAAATTCAGTTTATTTGAAAACATAAAATCTCATACTCCAACTTCAGCTAATAACTTATTTGATGCTAATAAAACAAATCAAGAATTTTTAACTGAACTTTATAAAGGTAAAACTATCGAATCTATAACAGAAAAAAAACCTTCATCAATTAATTTAAAATACATACTTTCATTCTTTAAAAGCGCTGTTAACGAATTAAAAGATGAAAAGAAATTAGATGGATATGAATTACAAAAACTTTTAGCAATGTTGTTCTTATCACCAAATAAAGTAGATTATCCAGATAAAATAAATGCAGATGATTCTAAAGAATATTATGAAAAGAAAAAAGCTCATCCATTTGTCACTTTATTAACAGTAATAGCTAAAAATTTTGTAGAAAAAAATCTTGCAACTTTTGCCCCAAAAGACAAAGATAATATTAAAAAATTTACTGATGAATCAATTCCCTATCTATATAAATGAGTTTCATTTGCTTTAGCTAATCTACTAACTGGTACTAATAACGCCTATGAAACTTTAGGTATATTGTTTACTAAAACAATGTCACCTATCTTAACTTCCTTATTTAAACACATTACTACATTAAAAGAAAAAGTTAAAGATAAAGAAGCATTAATTCCAGCAGTTCCTGGATTGTTATTTGCTCTTGGACTTGCTGAAACTCTAAAAATTGCATTTCCAATAATTACTAATGGTAAAGATGAAAATAAAAATTCATTCAAAATTTTATATGGTGGAGATGTATTTTTAGTTAATAAATTAGATGAATTTTTTGAAGCACTAAAGAATAAGATCACAGAAAAAATATCTGAGATTGGAATTACTGCTGATCAAATTCCATTTGACCAAGCTAAACCTTATTTAGAAATATTTAAAGGTGTTTATGATCAAATATTTAAAAATGTAAAACATTTTAATTTAAAAACTTTATTAACTACTCCAATTAATAAAATAGATCCTGATAGTTGAAAAGATAAGAACTTTTCAAAATCATTACAAAATAAATCTATTGCTGATATTTTAGATACTTTATTAAATGGACTTGGTGTTAAAGGAAATGAAAAATTAGCTGATTTATCTAGTTCAAATATTAGTCTAACTGGTTTAACTGATGTGGCATCATTAATTGAGAATTACACTTATAAAGTTAATGGAATTGATTATAAAAATAAAACTCAATTACTTGACATTTTAAAAGATAACTCAGATAAAACTTTAGAAATTTTAGGTTGAACTTCAGATAGT
Organism: Mycoplasma feriruminatoris; assembly: GCF_000327395.2. Taxonomy (NCBI): domain Bacteria; kingdom Bacillati; phylum Mycoplasmatota; class Mollicutes; order Mycoplasmatales; family Mycoplasmataceae; genus Mycoplasma; species Mycoplasma feriruminatoris. Next base: position 399,091 of record NZ_CP091032.1, on the reverse strand, counting down.
AAAAATCCAATTGGAAAAGGTTCATTAATTGATGTATTTTTATCTAAAGTATTTAACTTTAAAACAAATCAAAACACTGATAAATCAGAAAATGCCATTAATCAATTAGCAAAACTTATTTCACTAACAAATAGTTCATTAGATGATTCATTTGATTATGAAAATATAGATATTCAATTCGAATTTACTGATACAAAGAAAAATAACAAAGACCAATTAATAAGTGAAACTCTAGTTGCTAAAGTTAAAAATAAAACTAATAATACTGAATCTAAATACTCATTTAGTTATTCAAGAGATAAACAGTCTAAATTTAAATTTACAAAAATTACAAAAAACTAAGTAATCAAAGTTAAGTGGTTGACAAGATCTTAATTTATTTAAGATCTTGTTTTTTTTATAATTTTTAATAATTTTTTATAGTAATTAAGAGCTTTATAACATAAAAAACAACTATTTTCTAAAAAACTAAGTATTTTCTAAAACTTAGGTTATTTTAGCTAAAAACTATTGTTGTTTTTCTATATTTATGTTATTTTCTACTTTTAACCTACTTTTATTGGCAATATCTAAATGTAAAACATTTTACAATAGTGTTTTACATAGGAGAAATTATGAAGAAATTAATTGCAATTTTATCATCAATGATGATGATAACAACTGCTAGTTTACCAATAATTGCCTGCCATACAAAACAAAAAGAAACTAAATTTGAAAATAATAACTCTATAACAAATGCCCAAACAACTGCTAGTTTATTTGCTAAAGAGCTTATTTTAGCAGACCAACTAAAAGTTAACTTAGAAGAAATTAAAAAAGAATATAATAATAAATCACTAACTGATTTACTAAAAGACAATAATTTAAAATTAGATAACACTGATAGTAGTATCAGTGATGTAAAAACATTAAACGATCTTGTTGATAAATACTTTGAAAAAGATTCATACAAATCTGGATTAGATTCAAAAATTAAACTAGATTCAGAAACTAAAAAACCTTCTATTCCTTTATTTAGTGAAATTTTTAAACTAATTGGATTAGGTACAACTGATTTAGATAAATATAGTGATGATATTTTAAAAATATTAGAACTAACAACTAGTTTAAATCCAGCGTTTTTAGTGACTGGATTTGATTCAGTAAATAGTACTTTAAAATCATCTTTTGAAAAAGTTAAACCTTATTTAAAAGAGGGATTAGAAAAATTAAGTAATCCAAAAGTTGATTTTACAAAGGACGTTGAAGAATTTCAAAATAAAATTGATGTAAATAAAAATTACAAGGAACTAAAAGCCGAAGATCTAGATAATGCATTTTATACATCAATAGTTAATGCTGTAGGTTTAAGTGAAGTTGGAGCTAGATATACTCCAGTAAAAATAAAAACTGAAAATGCCTCTAAATCATTAAAAGAAGCAGCAGAAGCATTAAGCAAAGCATTAAATGGTCCTGGTCAACCTGCTACTGGTAAAGAATTAGAAATTGTTGGTTATATTTTAGAAGCCATTCAATTCTTGCAAATAAAATTAAGTCTATTTGAAAATGCTAGAGACTATACTCCTAAAGCTCCTAATAATATTTTTGATGCTACTAAAACAAATCAACAATTTTTAATAGAACTTTATAAGGATAAAAATATAGAAAAAATAGTTGCTGATAAAAAATCATCTATTAATTTAAAGTACATTTTTTCATTCTTTAAAAAGGCACTTGATGAATTAAAAGATGAAACTAAAAAAGATGGATTTGAATTACAAAAACTATTAAATATTTTATTCTTGTCACAAAATAAAGTAGAATACCCAGAAACCAGTACTCCTGATAATGCAAAAGATTACTATGAAAAAAACAGTGCTCATCCTGTTGTAACTGTTCTAACCGTTCTAGTAAATGATTTTTTAAACAAAAAAGTTAAACTAATCTTACCATTAATTGGTGGAAGCACAAAAGAAGATGAACTTAAAAAAGTTATTAGTGATTCACTACCTCATTTATATAAATGGATGGGTTATACATTAAATAACTTGTTAACAGGAACAAAAAATCTACACGATTCTTTATCTACCCTATTTGTTAAAGTTATTCCTGCTATTCTAACTAGTTTGCAAAAAAATACAAAATTAATTCCTGATTCATATAAAGATAAAATACAATTACTGCCTTTCCTACTTGCTGTTTTAATTGATGAAGTATTAAGTGTTGCCTTTCCAATTTTAAAAAAGGATGATAAAAATACAAATTCATTTAAAGATCTTTATAGTGGTGAAGTATTTTTAGTAAACAAAGTTAATGCAATGTTCAAAAAATTTAGAGAAACAATAGATGGAATACTAAAAAACGTAGGTCAAGACTCAAGAAGTATCCCATTTTCTACAATCAGAGGTTTCTTAACTACATTAGAAAACGGTTATGATAAAATCTTTAAAAACGTTAAAGAATTTAACTTAAAAGGTTTACTAACAACTCCATTAAATAAAATTGATGAAGCTTCATGAAAAGATAGAAAAGCTTTAAAACCTTTACAAAGTAAATCTGTTGCTGATATTTTAGATACAATATTAACTGGACTTGATGTTAAAGGAAATGAAAAATTAGCTGAATTAACTAGCTCAAATATTAATCTAACTGGTTTAACTGATCTAGCTAAAGTAATGGATAAATATGAATACAAACCTAATGGATTTGATTACAAAGGTAAAACTCATCTACTAGAAATTCTAAAAGAAAATCAAGATAAAACTCTAGAAATCATAGGTTGAACTTCAGATAAAAATAATCCAATTGGAAAAGATTCATTACTAGATACTGTATTAAATAAAGTATTTAATGTTGATACAAGTAAAAAAGACGATAAATCAGAAAATGCTGTTAACCAAATATCTAAGATTATTACTACTTTAAATAATTCATTAGATAAACTTATAATTGATGAATCTAGTGTTGAAATTAAATTTGAATTTAAAGATACTAAGAAAAATAAATCAGATCAATTATTAAGTGAAACTTTAGTTGCTAAGGTTAAAAATAAAAATGATAAAAGTGAATCTACTTATTCATTTAGTTATTTAAGAGATAAACAAGATAAATTTAAATTTACAAAAATTACAAAAAATTAATCTAAATTAGTTAGTAAAAAAGCAAGACCTAAGTCTTGCTTTTATTATTTATAAATTATAATCCTAACTCTTCATCAGTTTTTAAATCTAAAGCTGATCCAATGTATGAAAAGATTTCAGGAGATTGTTTAATATATTTTCCTTCAATAATTCTAATAACACTTTCAATAGTATCATTTAAAGGTACATATTGACCTTTTTGTTTTGTAAATTGTTCTGTCATAAAGAAATATTGAGTAAAGAAGTTTTCTAATTGTAAAGCCTTTTTAACTAGAATTTTACTTTCAGCATCTAATTCATCAAATCCTAAAATTAAAATAACATCTTCTAGATCTTTATAAGCTTTTAAAATTCTTTTAACTTCAATAATAGCGTTAAAATGTTTTTTACCAATTAAAGTTTCATCAACTGAACTAGAAGAACTTGCTAGTGGATCAAAAGCTGGAAGAATGTTTTTAGCAGCTTGATCTCTTGATAAAACTAGATTTGAATCTAAGTGGTTAAACACAGCAACAGCTGAAGGATCACTTAAATCATCCATTGGTAAAAACACAGTTTGAAATGAAGTAATAGCTCCGTTTTTATTTTTAAATAAACGATCTTGAATATTTGCAACATCACTTTCTAAAGTTGATTGATATCCTCCAACTGAAGGTTTTTTACCAAGTGTTGCACTTACTTCGTTTTCTGCTTGAATAAAACGATAAATATTATCAATAAATAATAAAACATCTTCTTTTTTAACATCTCTTAAATACTCAGCAGCAGTTACTCCAATTGGAACAATTGACATACGTGCTCCTGGTGATTCGTTCATTTTTGAAACAAACATAGTTGAGTTTTTCATTAAATTAGATTCAGTTAATTCATCATAAAGTTCAATACCTTCTCTTGAACGTTCACCTGATCCAATAAAAATATTTGAAGTGTTCTTATATTTATTATTAACATTAAAAATGATTTCTTTCATTAAAACAGTTTTACCAACACCAGCTCCACCAAATATTCCCAATTTAAATCCTTTAAAAATTGGAATAAAAAAGTCAATTGCTTTAATACCTGTTTCAATTAATTCAAATTCAGTAGTTAATTCTCTTTTATTATTAATAGTTGAGTTCATTTCAACATATTCTTGTTTTTCATCATGTTTATTATTTAATGAAACTCCAGTAAAGCTAAAAATATTGTTTTTAGCTTTACTTCCTACTGGAACCATAAAACTTTTTTTAGTATTAATAACAGGATCGCTTAATGAAATTTGTTTAGAAGCATAAATAATGATTGCTTTAATATTAGTATCATTAATAACACTTTTTACTAATAAATATGTTTGATTATCATGAGTTGTTAGTAATTGATTAATTGATGGTAAATTTGATGGTTCAAATTGAACTTCAATTACATCTCCAGATATACTTATAATCTTTCCGTTCATTATTTATCTCCTAACTTTTTAGCAGTTTTTTCTAAAAATGATTGATCTAATGATAAGAAATCATATTCATTATCAATTTCTCAATTTAATCCAACATAATCAGAATATTGTTTTAAAGCAAATGCAAAATAATTTTTCATCATTTTGTCATCATAATCATCACCATTTTTAATGATTTCAAATTGTTTTTTACCGTCACTATAGTTATTAATTAATTCGTCTAAAAATAACAATGCTTTTTTCTCATCTTTAATATTTCTAATTAGTGATCAATTAATGATCTTTGTCATTATTAAAACAAAGTTATATGAAAATAGACTAAATCCTTTTGAAGTAAATAATTTATCTATCATTTGTCCTTTATACATTAAATCACTAACTTCGTCATTTAATTTATAATCTAGCATTGATAGTTTTAAATGTCTTTTATATTTTCTATAGATTTTATTAATTTGACCAGCAACAGCCCTAGTAGTTTTGTCTTGTACGCTTCCACCAGTTCTTGACACTGAAAAATCAATATCAATAGCTGGTAAAATACCTTGTGAAAATAATTTGCTACTTGTAACAATTTGTCCATCAGTAATTGAAATAACATTTGAAGCAATTAAACTAGTTATATCATTATCTGTTGTTTGGATAATAGGTAATGCTGTAATAGTTTTTCTATCTTTAAAAGACCCTGCTCTTTCTAGTAATTGAGAATGAGCAAAGAACATATCACCAGGCATTGCTTCTTTTCCAACAGGACGGTTACTTAATAAAGCAATTTCTCTAAAAATGTTTGCATGCTTTGTTAAATCATCAAAAATGATTAATACATCATCAGTTAATGAAATATTTTCAGCATGAGCCATTCCTATATATGGTGCTAAATATTGCTCATAAGCACTAATTGCTGGAGCATCAATAATAATAGTGTTATGTATAGCTTTGTATTCTAATAAAGTTCTATAAATTTTAGAAACACTTTCTCTTTTTTGACCAATTGCTACATAAACACATTTAACACCATTTCTAGCTTGATTAATAATAGTATTTAATGCAATGTGAGTTTTTCCAGTTTGACGATCACCAATAATTAATTCACGTTGACCTTTACCAATTGGTATTAATAAATCAATTGCAGTTAGTCCAGTATATAATGGTTGATTTAATCTTTGAACTTTCATTAAATCGTGACTTAGTTTAAAGATTTCATCAGATGGATCTTTTTCATTCTTACTTATTATTTCATTAGTTGGTAAAATTGCATTTCCATATACATCAATTACTTTTCCAAAATGTTTTTGTGAAGTAAAAATTTCACTTGAACCTTCAAATAAAACTAATTCATCTCCAATAGCTAGTTTATTAGCTTCTAAATTAGCTAATAAATAAGCAGTATCATTTGTAGCACTAATTAAAAATAATCTAGCATCTTGATTTTTTAGTGATGTAAACACTTGTTGTTGGCGGTAATCAAATTCACCTTTAATTTCTACAATATAATCAAATATTGCACTAATTTTTGGAAGAGTATGATTTTGCATATTCTTTTTATTCATTATTTTATCCTTTCATTCCTAAAATCAATAAAATTATTCCCATAACTGAACTAATAGCTGAAATACAACTAGTAACAATAAAGATTAATTTAGAATTTTTATTTTTCTTTTTAGTTTTTATTAATAGAATCAATAAATTAGTGATTATAAATAATAACCCTAATGACAATAATATAGAACCAATAATAATTGCTGTTTTATTAGTAGTTTGGTTTCTTTGACTTAATTTATCAATAGCTTTTTGATAATTAGCCATGAATTCTTTGTAGTCTTCACTACCTTTTGAAATTTGTTTTCCAGTTAAAAGATTTCTTAAAATCTCAACATATTCTCTAGTATCTTTTAAATCATCAGTATATTTATTAAATCATGATGATATACCTAGATTTTTAGTTAATTGGTTAGCTGTTGTTGTTAGTTTTAAAATAGAATGTTCTAAGGCTTCATAAAGTTGATCATAATATTTTAAATCTAAATCTAATTCTTGAGCTCTTCTTAAATGTGAATTATAAGTTGATTCATCATTTGTTAATTGGTCTAAGTCATATTTAACATTGTTAAATGCTTTAACTAGTACATATCAACCTGGATTGTTATTTAATTTTGAAGCACTAATTGCTCTTAGTAATGTTTCAAATAAAGGACTAGCTTTTTTATTTGCCCAATTAGTGTAATCACCAAGTTGATCAGATTCATCTATTTTTTGATAGTTATTAATAATATTGTCAAATCATAAAGATTTGAAATTAGTACTACTTACTATTTGAGTAGCGGCATTTACTAAACTAAATAATGATTCTTGTAATGAATCATGAGCTAAACTGTTATAGTTAATTTTTTCATCTAATAAAAGCGCTTTATATAACTTATTAAATTCTTTTTCGATATATTTAGATTCTTTTTCTAATAACATTAAAAATCTTCAATCTTTACCAATTTGTACATTTTCATAAATATAAGTTCTTGAATTACCGTTTTTAGCTTGATCAGTAATTCTTACTACAACACTATTGTTATCCAACACTTGATCAACTGTATATTTAAATCTAGTGTTAATCGGATTTAAAAAGAAGAAATATTTTTCTTTTTCTTCAGGTTGGGCACTACTTAAATTGCTTTTTAAATTAGAAAGATCATAACTTGCAAACTGATAATTAATATAAGGTTCTAAATTTGGTAAAGACTCAACTGCTTGGGTTATTTGACTACTTGGGGGATTAGTTGGGACAAGCGGTTTATTAGTTGGATCAGGTAATGTTGGTTTTGTTGGAGTTGGAGTTGGTTTAGCTTCGTCGACAATTTTAAATTTTTGGTTTTGTTCTAAATCAAAGTGCGTAAATCTTTTAGAAATTTTTTCTTTAATATATTCATTTCAATTTTTATGTTTTTTATCATTAAGAAAGACAGTATATCCATCTACCTGGGTGGTTGTCTCTGATCTTGAACTTGAATTTGTACCATTACTAGGTGTTAAAAAAATATCTTTTCCAAACTCTAAAATATCTTGATTTTGATATATCATTTTCTTAACATCTGCTTTTCAAGTTTTAAGATAATTATTTACTGCGTCATCAAACTCTTTACTATTTATAAAATTATCTTGGGGTTTAGAATCGGGAGCTAATTTATTCTTGCCATTAATAACATCAGAGTAGTCAAGTTTTTTCTCTTTGTTATTAATGTCTTTTGTTTTATCAGTTGATAAACCAACTTTAACATCAGAGTAGTCTTTTCCCTCAAATTTTACAGTTGCTGTATACAATTTTTCTAAATTTGCTATGACATAAGGAAAAGTAATATTAAACCCTAGTTCATCAGGCTTTTCAGTTCAGTTTTTTTCCTTATCAAAATATTTTTTTAACTCTGTTAAATATGTCTTTCTTTCAATTTTTTCAAAGTATTTATTTTTATCTGTTTCAGGACTTTTCAAATCACCTATTTTCTTCAATTCTTCATCTAAAAAAGAATTAATTTCGTTTTTGACTTCCTCAATTCCTTTTTTTAATTGCTCTTTTAATTTTTCTTTAAAAGTACTAAAAGTAGGATCTTTTTCTCTTTTTCCTCTTGTATTAAATGTTTCATAATTGCCATTATTTGTACCATTAGTTCCTGAACCACCAGTACCTGTAGTTCCTGAACCACCTGAACCTGAACCAGTTCCACCATTACCTGCTCCAGAACCAGAACCACCATCTTGTTTATAACTAATAAAACTTTCTTGGTTTTTAGTAACTAAAAAACTAGGTAATATAATTGAAGAACTTGTTATAGTAACAATACTAATTAATTTTAAAAGTCTTGAGTGATTTTTATTTATTTTCATATTGCTCCTCTTTTAAACTAAAAAAGTTCTTCATTTTTAAAATATATTGCTGGTTTTTTAATTCACTTAAATTTAAAAAACTACTAATATCTAGTCCAATTTTTTGAATAGTTTCTAATTGTTTTACTTGCTTATTTACTTCTGCTAATTCTTTATAATAAAGTTTTTTTAGATTAGTTTTATAAAAGAATTTTGGTCTAGATAAAGTATTAATTATAATTTGATTATTATTAACAATAATGTTCGTATTTTTAACAAACAGATATTTAGTTCTTTGGTCTAGAACAACTAGTTTTAATAACAAGATTTCATATCCCAAAACAGCATTTTCATTTAATAACTGTCATTCACCTTCTTGGTCAACATTAAAATACACTTGACAAGATTCGAATTTAGTAACATTTTTATTTTCAATAAAATTAATTGTGACGTTAAAATATCTATGTATCATTAATTAACACCACCTTTTAATAAAAACTTTTTATTATTACTTGTTAGTAAAACTATTTCTTCTATCTCTTTTTCTCTTTTGATTCTAATGATTTTTTTCTTAATCTTTTTAATTTCTTCTTCTACTTCATTAATTGTTTTATTAGTTTTAATTAATTGATTTTTTGCTTTATAAAAAGAAGATTCAACTAATAATGAATTAATAGAAGTAATTAAAAAATTATCAATTTGAGTTAAAAGATACTGATCTATGCTTGGATAAATTTTTATATTTTTAATATCTGGTAAATTAATTTCTTGTTTAGTTTCAACTAGTGAATCTAAATCAAATTTAGACAAAGGTAAAATAGTAAAACTACCCTGATTATTTTTATTTGAATTAATTACACAGTGTAAACTAGCATAATTTTGTTCACTAAATAAGAACTTAATAATTTGAGTTAATTTTCAACAAACTTCTAAATCTCTATTTTCTGAATCAATTTCATAAATAAGATTTAACTTATTTTCTTTACAAAACTTACTAGCTCTTGAACCAATACTTATAAAATCTGCTTGTTTTAATTTAGCTGTTTTTAAAATATGCTGTTCATATCTTGAATATGAATCTGTTGCAAATTCTTGTTCTTCAGTTACATAAATTCATAAATCTCTTTTTTGAAACAAAAAGTTATTTAATTTATTTATAAAACTAAAACTTTTATTTTCTAAAGTAATTAATGAAGTTTTAATGTTATAGTGTTGTTTTAATAACAAAATCATTTCCTGGCTAGTTAAGGCATTATTTACATAAAAATTTAATAAACTATTTTGTTTAATAATGTCAATTAATAAAATGTTTTTGTCATTACGAACTTTGTTTTCGATTTTGACTAAACTTTCTAGTTTATTTTCAACTTTTTTTAAATCCATACTAACCTCTATAAACTACATATTCTTTATCAAAAACTACTTTTAATAGATTAGTGCTTTTAGAAATAAATAAGATAATCTTTGGAAAAATTTCAACATAATTTTGTTCTTGTAATAATTGTTGAACATACTTATTAAATACTTTTAAAAGTTGATTTAACTTTTCATTTTTACTAGTTTTTAAATTAATAGCTTCAGTATTACTATTTTCTTTTTCAGCTAACATTGGAACTAAAATATCATTACTGTATTTTAAATTAACATTAAAAGTAATTACAAAATCATCTAAAACAAGATCAAACTTCTTTTCAAAACCTTCTTTATACATTTTTTCAAACTCTAAGTATTCTTTTGAACTAAATCCAAGTTTACATTCTAATAAAACACTAGCTAGTAATTTTTGATAATCAATATAAGAATTGTTATTAACAATCTCTTTATATAAATCAAAAACTTCAAAAGAACCTAATTCTGGTTTTTTAATTTCTTTTTTTTTCATTGTTCTCCTTTAATTAGTTTTAGTGATTTTACTTAAAACTATACTCATATTAATTAGAATATAAACTAAACTAATAGTTTTAATAACTACAACTAGCATACTTACTGTTTGTGTTAAAGTTAATCCTGATATTAAAAAGTTAAATGACTTATTATTAATTGATAATAAAACATAGTTTAATCCAAATAATAACATTACAATAAACACTAATAATAAATTAATTGTAATTAAAACATAAGCCTGATAAGAAACATATGGATGTCTTTTAAAATGTCAATATAAAGTAGTTAATGAACAAATTACAGTTATTAATAAGTTAATAAATGAAACTTCAGCTTTATCATATATAAAAGTTGAAATCATAAATACAGTTCATAATATTCATTGATAAACAATTAAAGCACTATATCTAATTAACGGACTTTTAATTTTGTTTTTAAAATAAACAAAATAAGTAAATAAGATAAAAATAATAAAGTTCAATACTCCAAATAATATGAATAAATATTGAGTATGAGAATTGGTGTTAAATAATTTATGAGTCGGGTTTATTTTTAATCAAAATAAACTAATAAATCAAATAAATACACTAAATAACATTACAACATAGTATGACATTCTATTTTTAATCAAATCAATACTAAATTGTTTATAAATTAGTGTTCAAATTCAATAAATCTTTAAACCTATAAATAATAGTCCTAAAACTAGTGAACCTGTAAAAATAATTAAAAAGTTAGTAAAAGTTTTAACTGTAAAAGTTAGTAGGATGTTTTTATAAAAACTATTATTAACAATCATTAATCCAACTTCATTATTTTTAGATCATAATAAAAAGATAATTAAAGTAGCTAAACATAATAAAGTTCTTGAAGTTATATCAACATATAAAGGTAGTTTATTTGAATAAATTAAAGGGTTAATTTTTCTTTTAGTATAGTAGTTAAATAATGTAAATGAAATATCAACAACTAATAAAACTACTAAACCATAGATTAGATTGATTATTTGTTTTGAATCTTTGCTTGTAAAAGTAAAAAATAAAACAAATGCTGAAAAAGAAATTCCTAAATATAATGAAAACCAAATATTATAAATTTTTAAATGTGGTTTATTCGTTTCTATATTTAAATAAGCTTTTTTTAATGGATAAAAGTATAAAAAACCTAAAATTGAAATTCTAAATAATAAAACTCAATTAAATTCTTCATATATAGGTTCACTAAAATTTAAGAAATATATAGGACTAATAATTTTTTTATTAAAGATCCCATAATCTCTTAACATCAATAGCAAAACTAAAGAAACAAATAGATATGATAATGTAAAAATCTTATAAACTGATATTCTAGAAATTACTTTATTTTTTTGTAGTAAATATTTAGCATTATCATAAACTTTCTGTTGTTCAAATAAAGTTTTGTGCATTAATTTTCTCCTTAAAAATAGAAAATAAAGAATGAATTAATCTTTATTTTTTATTAGTTTTATTCATTATAATCATCATGGTTTTCATGAAAATTAGTTTTTTTAAATTTAAATTGTTCTGGAATACCTTGTTCTCTACTCAACCCATTTTTAAATAAAGCAGTTTTTACATTCTTATTTTTGTATTTTTTGTATAATGAATATCTATATGAGTTAACTTGATGTTCAGCACCACCATAAATTAAATCATATTGAACCAAATTATACTTACCAAATAAACCTTTGTAATCGTATCCTGGTGATCTAAATGCTACTGCTAATCCAGTTTTTGCTGAATTATTAGCGGAATGAAACACTCCAATTAATTCATTTTTATTATTTCTAACACTAGACCCACTAGCACCACCACTTGGTGCATAAAATCTAGGCATTATCTGTAAACCATATTGGAAATATTCCTTTCCATTTAATCTATATAATTTATTTCCAACCCTACTTGAAGCTATAAATGCATCAGTTAGTCCAGGCTTATCAATAAACGATCTGTACCCAATTTGATATGATAATGATTCTCCTTTTTCTAGTAGATAGTCGGGGAATTTCTTAGCATACCCTTCTTTTTGTGATAATTCATTATAATATCTTTGATCACTATTTGTTCACAATGAAAAATTATATTTTTTAACAGCTTGTTGGTCATCATCTTCATATTGTTTAAAATAGTAATCATCTTTAGCGGATGGATAACCTAAAACAAATAAGCTTTCTAATTTCTTAAATTTTTCCAATTCATCAGTTTTTGTTGGATCAAATCTCAATATACGGTCAATTTCACTATATTTATTTTCTTCTAAATAAGATGAAGATTTAAACTTAACTTTTTTATCATCAGGAAGACTAGCATAATCATTAGTGATATCAGATACTATATCTTTTATTTCTTTACCTTTGTATTCATTAGTAATTATTTTTTCTTGTCTTTGAACTCAAAAAGAATTATTACTATTATCGGTTTTGAAATTTTCTAATAACTTTTCAAAATCAATTTCGATTACTGCAAAATCAGCATATATACCAGCTTTTTTGAATTTTTCTTTTTGACTAGATTCTAAGAATTCAGTAGGCCTTTGCTCTTTTTTAATAAAATCAGTAGCATGAAAAATTACATTAACAGCATCTTTTAAATTATTAGAAAAATTAAAAGTCTTAAAATTAGGATCTAAGGCGTTTAATTTTAATGTTTGACCTACAGCAACACTTTTATCGATTCTAGTTAATGACATAGAAGAAAGGTTCTTTTTAATGGCTTTGGCAACATGCGAATTAGTTCCAAAATAAAATTTAGTTGAATCTTTGCCATTTTTATTGGCACCATTTTCAGAAATTACATGATCTAAAATTCACATTGTACCACTTACAGGTCTAATTGAATTATTATGAGTATCCTCAGCTTTTTTCTCGTATTCTTCAATTTCTTTTTTTTGTCAATTTTCTAAATCTTTTTTTTCAAATTTCTCTAATCTTTGTTTTTCCTTTTCATACTCTTCTTTTAATTTTTGCTGATTTTTAGTTAATTGTTCTATATGCCCAGGGTATTTATCTTTATCTGTATTCTTAATTTCTAGCTCAATTTGTTCATTTTTATATCTAAAATCAATACCTAAATTATTTAATTGAATAGACATATATGACTTAAATTGTTCATCAGTTCATTCATTTATTTTTTGAATAAACTCTCTTGCTTCTTCAATTTCTTCTTCGTATAAATTAGGTGATCTAAAACTTACTTGAAAAGTTTGAGCTGCAATGTTTTTGTATGTTTCATTTGGAATAGTTCTAGCCAAGCCATTAGTTCTTGCTTGATCTCTTCCTAATGAATCAACAACAGAAGGACCTTTACCAGTTTCAGGGCCATCATTAACCTTTAGACCAGTAACATCACCATTATTTCCATAAACAGGTAAAGTAAATCCTTTTAGAGCAGCATTGTAATATTCGTCAAACTTAACTTCTTTTGCCTTTTTATTAAAATCATTAATTTGATCATTTGTTATTGTAATATCACGAATTTTTTTAATATTTCCAACTTTATCACTAGGATTAGCTTGTAAGGAATTTTGTAATATATCAATATATTTTTTATTATCAAAATCAAATCTATTAATTAAATCTAGTTTTATATATTTTTCAAAACCACCAATTTCATTAAAATATGCATATTGATTACCAACAATTCTTCCGTTTTCATCAAATCCTTGATTAGATAGTAAACCACTAAATTTAATTATTTTAGTTTCCTTTGCTCCAGTGTGAGAGTTAATAAAAGTCAGAGAAACTTCTGCTGTTCCCTCTCTATTAGACATATTAAAATTTTGCCCATTTTTTGTACTTACACTATTAACTATTACATTAATTTTATTTTTATTATTTCCTTTAAAAATTACAGAAAGCATTTTAGGATTATTTTCTCATTGAGATGGCAGAACTTGATTTTTAGGAATTACTCTAGAATTAAGTTTAAATGACAAATCAGCGTATTCTTCTAACTTATTTGAATCATTTATATTGTTTATTATTTTATTAAACTCAATATCATTTAAAGGTTTTTTATCATCTCTACTTAATTTAGTTCCACAAGCAACTACTAAAAAACTAGAAGAAGTTATAGCAACAACACTAAATGAAGTTAATATTTTCTTAAACATATATTATGAAATCTCTCTTTTCTAAGTAATGATAGAATTTGTAGAACTCTCAACAGTAAATCCTAGGTTTCTTAATTGACTTTCTAGAGCGGAATTTCCTGAATCTACTTGGATAATTTTATTAGCTTTTAGTGCTTCATTATATTCAAAGTATTTTTTAAGGTTTTCAATAGCAGAATCATCTAAACTAGCACCTTTAATTCTCATTTTTGTAGTGGTATTACCATTACTAAAATGAAGTTTTGGTTTTTCTGGACTATTACCAGTTGATAAATGCTGCATATTAGCTTTACTTAATTCATCTGATGAAATTTCAAAAACAGAATCATTATTATATAGGGTTAATTCTGTAATCTTTCTAGAACCATTGCCAGGATTTTGAATATCTCCAAATTCTAAACCTCTTAGCGATTTGATTTGAGTAACTCTTGAAAAATCTAATCCGGTTGGATAACTATTATCTCCCAATTTAGTATCAGGATTATTTCCAGGACCTAAACCACCTTGAAAAATTGGTTCATTATTTCTTGCATAATATGCAATTCTTAATCCATCATTAATTCTTTGAAAATCATTATTCCCATTATAATCTTTAGCATCAAATGCTAATGTATTAAATGTTACTCTTGTGTAAATGTTTGCATTTCTACCATATTGAGCACTTACATTATAGTCAATAGTGTTAATTCACTCTGTCTTTTTAAATGATAATGGATTAAATGATCAGGCTTTTTTCAATGAGTTCCCATTAGTATATAAAGAAAGTTCTTTAATACTTTTATTTTCTAAATTTATCAAGCTTGCTGTACTTGGATCTCTATCTGAGAAAAATAGTTCTAATTGTGGTATTTCATCAGGAAGGGCAGCTAAAATATCACCAAATTTTTGACTAGTATCTTTAGCTCCCATATTTTTAATTCTGTATGAAGTAATTTTTTGACCTCTACTTTTAAATTCCTTAATTAAACTTTCTAATTTTTGATAACCTTTATCATTAGAAGCATCTACTTCAACAACAACTCCTTCGTTAATCAAACCATTTTTCTCTTCAACCTTATCTTTTCGTTCAAGCTTAGTTATCTTAATTCCTTCATCTTTTTTAATATTATAAGTTTTGAATGTTGAGTCATTTTCAACATCAATTTCTGTTTTTATTCATCCTGGGTAATCACCATTCTCTATACTATCTGATGATCTATTATAATAACTGTTATATCCAAAAACTCTTCTTTCTGAATTATCTCTTTGCAAACGGCTAGTTACTGTATTATGAGAATCAGGTGGTGATCAAGCATTAGAATCAATTTCACCATTTTCATTAATAAATGCATTTCTAGGATCAATTGTTAAACCTTCTTTTAAATAAGCTTCAGATCTAGAAGCCATTTTATTAAATTTAGATTTGTCTAAATTAAGAATTAGTCAAATTCTTAATTGGTCTCTATCCAATTCTTGCTTTTTCTTAGGATACTCAGGTTTGGCAGAATCTTTTAAAAATTCTACAACTTTACCTGAATCTAGTAATTTTATATAACGGTCTATAAAATTTTGATAATCATGTTGTCTTTTAATAGTTTCTGTTACAGTCGCTATATCTTCATTTGAACTAAGATTTGACGCCACGTTAAAAAATGTGTTGTCAAATAGCCCAACACCTTTACCTTCAGCACCACCTAAAGCACGATCCACAACATTTTTTCTTAATTGGTCAGTAACTTCTATACTTATAATTTTACCAACTATTTGATTAGTGTATGGTTTGGGATTAGATAGTCCTCTTTCCTGATCATATTTATGCACTGTAAAACCAGGATATCCCTCAACCTCACCTTCAACTTGAGTTCCAGCAATAGTTATTGTTTGTTTATTTCTAACCTTAGTTTCAATTTTAGGTTTTTCTTCAGGTGAACTAGTTGCGCGGTTAGTTTCAGGAATTGCTGGTTGCGGTTTATCTTGTTGTTTTTCAGGTATTATAATAACCTTTTTTTCTTCTTTAACAGTTGGTTGAAGATTTTCACCTTCAACCTTTCTAATATTATTATCTCTATTTGATTTAATAGAATTTGGAGAAATTGCATCATTAATTGGGATCAAGGTAGCATCAACTATTCCATTAGAATCAACTTCTTTTGCTAAAGAATTATCAGCTATTGAATAAAAAACAGTTGATCCTAAACTAGCTGAAGTCATTAAGCCAGCTAAAATTGCAAATGCTAATATTTTATTTTTCTTCTTTTTTAATAAATTCATTAATTCCTCCAAAAAATATTGTGTTCATTTATTTTATATTATTTTATTTAAATTTAATATGTTGAATTATATTTTCAAAAATTTATATATAATCCACGAATTTATCACAAAAAATTTTACCACACAACAATACAGTTTTTTTTTTTTTTTTTTATTATTCAATTAAAACAAAAAGTTCAAATAGTTTGTATTTGAACTTTTTCTTAAAATATAATTTTACCTAAATTACTTGTTGTAACTTTCATGATTTTCATTAAAGTTATTTTCTTTAAATTTAAATTCTTGAGGGATACCTAACTCTCTAGTTAATCCTTTGCTAAATAATGCTGTTTTAAAGTTTGAATCATTTTTATATTTTTTAAACAACTCGAATCTATATGAATTAACTTGATGCTTAGCTCCACCATAAATTAAATCATATTCAACTAAATTATAATCACCAAATAGTTTTTTATAATCATATCCTGGCGATCTAAACACAGCAGCTAAACCAGTTTTTGCAGAGTTATTAGCAGCATGAAATACTCCAATTAATTCATTTTTATTATTTCTAACACTAGATCCACTAGCTCCACCACTTGGTGCATAAAATCTAGGCATTATTTGTAATCCATATTGGAAATACTCTTTACCTTTTAATTTGTATAACTTATTTCCAACTCTACTTGAAGCTAAAAACGCATCAGTTAATCCAGGTTTATCTATAAATGATCTATATCCTATTTGATAAGATAGAAACTCACCTTTATTTAATACATATTCTGGAAATTTAGATGGATATCCTTCTTTTCTAGAAACTTGTTCATAATATCTTTGATCACTATTTGTTCATAATGAAAAGTTGTCTTTTTTAATTAATTCTTGGTTTTCATCTTCATATTTTTTAAAGTAATAATCATCTTTAGCAGAAGGATAACCTAAAACAAACAAACTTTCTAATTCCTTAAATTTTTTTAGTTCTTCTTGATTATCTGGATTTAGTGAAATTATACGATTAATTGAATCATAGTTATTGTTTTCTAAATAAGATGATGATTTGAATTTGACCTTATCCTTATCATTTAAATCTGCATAACCATTAGTAATTTCTGTTACTAAATCTTTTATTTTCTTATTTTTATATTTTTCTGTAATAGGTTTTTGTTCGCTCTCAATCCAAAAATCACTATTAGTTGTTTCTAAACCACTACTATATTTGCTTAAAAGTTTGTCAAAGTCAATTTCAATTACTGCAAAATCAGCATATATTCCAGTATCTTTAAATTTTGCTTTTTGGCTAGGCTCTAAAAATTCAGTAGGTCTTTGTTCTTTTTTAATAAAGTTAGTGGCATGAAATATTACATTAACAGCATCCTTATTAAAATTTGAAAAATGGAAAGTTTTAAAATTAGGGTCTAAAGCATTTAATCTTAGTGTTTGTCCTACACCAACATTTTTATCTATTCTAGTTAGTGACATTGATGATAGTTTATCAGTTATAGCTTTAGCAACGTGTGAATTAGTTCCAAAATAAAATTTATTAGAATTATTACCATTGGTTGGCAATTGATGGTCTAAAATTCACATAGTCCCACTAATAGGTTTATAAGATATGTTTTGTTGATCTTTTGCCTTTTCTTTATAATTTTCAATTTCCTTTTCTTGTCACTTTGTTAAATCGTCTTTCTTATAACCTTCTAATTTCTTTTTGTCCTCATCAAATTTCTTCTTTAATTCTTCTTTTTTATCATTTAATTGTTTAATATGACCAGGATATTGTTCTTCTTTAGTACTTTTTAATTCTATGTCTATTTGATCATTTTGATAATTAAATTCAATTTCTAAATTTCTAATTTGAATAGCCATATAAGATTTAAATTCCTCATCAGATCAACTACGTATTTTTGTAATAAATTCTGTTGCTTCTTCAATTTCATCTTCATATAGATTAGGAGATCTAAAACTTACTTGAAATGTTTGAGTAGCTATATTTTTGTATATTTCATTTGGAATAGTTCTGGCTAAACCATTAGTTCTATGAGGATTTCTTCCAAGTGAATCAATAATAGAAGGACCTTTTCCTATTTCTGGAGCATCTAGAACTTTTAAACCTTGAACTTCTCCGTTATCACTATAAACTGGTAATGTAAATCCTTTTAATGCAGCATTATAATAACTATCAAATTTGACATCTTTAGCTAATTTATCAAATTTTTCTATATCAGAATCCTTAATAGTGATTCCTCTTTGTTTTTTAATAGTGTCAAGTTTGTTTTTATTATCAGCTTGTAGAGTTCTTTCTAAAATCTCTATATATTTTTTATTATCAAAATCAAAACGTTGTTGAAGATCCATTTTTAAATACTTTTCAAATCCATCACCTGGACCAAAATATGCATATTGATTACCAACAATTCTTCCATGTTGATCTGCTCCACCATTTCTTTGCAAACCAGAAAGCATTATTTTTTTAGTTAAATATTTTCCATTAGAAACATTAGTAAAAGTTAATGAAACTTCAGCAGTTCCTTGAGTATTAGATAAGTTTAAATTTTGACCACTAATTGTAGAAACGTTATTAACAGTTACTTTAATTTTATCTTTATAATCACCTTTAAATTTAACAGATAATATAGAAGAATTATCTTGTAAAGCAGAAGGTAATATTTGATCTTTTTTATTTCTACCATTATTAAAAGATAATTCTGCTAATTTTTCTAAGTCATTAGAATCATTAATGCTATCTATTATTTTATTAAACTCTTGTTCAGTTAAAAATCTATTATTACTACTTTTACCTAGTTTATTACTACATGAAACTATTAATAAACTAGAAGAAAGTAATGTAGCTGAACTAAGTATAGTTAATAATTTTTTAAGCATACAATTAATTGCCTTTCTAAATCCAACTAAGTAATTATGTTATTTGATGAAGTTTCTATGTTATACACTAAATTTTTTAAACTTTGAGCTAAAGGTGAATTTGCATCATCTAGTTGTATAGTTTTACTTGATTTTAATGCTTCATTATAAGAAAAGTAACTATTTAAATTATTTATTACTGACTGATCTAACTGAGAACTTCCGTTTGCTTTAATTCTCATTTTTGTAGTAGTTGATCTATTACTAAAGTAAAGTTTTGGTGGCACTGGACTTCCACCAGTTGAAAGATGTTCCATATTTGCTTTACTTAATTCATCAAGTGAAATTTCAAAGTAATCTTTATCATTAAATAAAGTTAATTCTGTAATTTTTCTTGATCCATTACTTGGATTTTGAGTATCATTAAATACTAATCCTTTTAATGATTTGATTTTTGTAACTCTTGAAAAATCTAAACCAGATGGATAACTATTATCTCCTAATTTAGTATCAGGACTTAAACCAGGACCAAATCCACCTTGAAAAATTGGTTCATTATTTCTAGCATAATATGCCATTCTTAAACCATCATTTATTCTTTGTAAATCACCATTGTTATAGTCTTTTTCATCAAATGCTAAAGTGTTGAATGTCACTCTTGTATAAATTTTAGCATTTCTTCCATACTCAGAACTTACATTATAATCAATTGTATTAATTCACTCAGTATTTCTAAATGACAGTGGGTTAAATGATCAAGCTTGTTTTAATGAATTTCCGTTAGTATATAAAGATAGTTCTTTAATTTTTTTATCTTCTAAATTAATTAAACTAGCAGTATTTGGATCTCTATCAGAGAAAAATAGTTCTAGTTGTGGTAGTTCTGTTGGTAGTGCTGCTAAAATTTTTCCAAATGCTTGTGCACTATCTTTTTCACCCATATTTTTAATTCTATAAGAAGTAATTTTTTGACCTTTTGATTGGAATTCTTTAATTAAACTTTCTAATCTATTATATCCTTTAGTATTAGAAGCATCTATTTCAACGACTACACCTTGATTAATAAGACCATTTTTTTCTTCAACTTTATTTTGTCTTTCTAATTTAGTGATTTTAATTCCTGCATCTTCATCAATATTATATTCTTTAAATACAGGATCATTTTTTAGATCTACTTTAGTTGCATTTCAGCCTTCATAACTTCCATTTTCAATATCATAAGAAGTTCTACTATGATAGCTATTATATCCAAATACTCTTCTTTCAGAATTATCTCTTTGCATACGACTAGTTACTGTATTATATTCATCAGGAACATTTCAACCATAAGAATCAATTTCACCATTCTCATTAATAAATGCATTTCTAGGATCAATTGTTAAACCTTCTTTTAAATAAGCTTCGGATCTAGAGGCCATTTTAGTAAATTTAGTTTTATCTAAATTTAAAATTAATCAAACACGTAATTCATCTTTTGGTAGTTTAGATTTCATTTCTGGATATTGAGCTCTAGCTTTATCTGTTAAAAACTTTTCAACATTACCTGAATCTAATAATTTAATATAACGTTCAATAAAACTTTGTCATCCATATTGCATTTTAGCTGTTTGAGTAATAGTTGTAAGTGTTTCATTTGATTCTAATTCTCTTGCTGCAACATTAAATAAAGTATTATCAAATAAACCTTCTCCCTTACCTTCATCACTTCCTAAAGCTCTACTAATAACATTTTTCTTTAAATCTTCAGTAACTTCAACATTTAAAATTTTTGAAACTATTTGATTAGTATAAGGTTTTGGATTAGATATTCTTCTTGATTGATCATATGCGTGAACTGTAAAACCAGGATATCCTTCAACTTCTGCTTCAACTTCAGTTCCAGCAATTTTAATTTTTGTAGTTTTTCTAACTTTATTCTCAACACGTGGTTTATCGATTGGAGTTGATGTTGAATGATTTACTTCAGGAATTGCTGGTTGAGGTTTTTCTTCTTTTTTATCTGGAATTATAATTCTTTTTTTATCATCTTCAATAGTTGGTTTTAAGTCTTTACCTTCAAGTTTTTTAATATTATTATCTCTATTTGATCTTATTGAATCTGGAGAAATAACATCATTAATTGGAACTAAGTTAGCATCAACTATACCAGTTGAATCAACATCTTTTGCCAAAGAATTATCAGCTATTGAATAAAAAACAGTTGATCCTAAACTAGCTGAAGTCATCAATCCAGCTAAAATTGCAAATGCTAGTATTTTATTTTTCTTCTTTTTTAATAAATTCATGAATTCCTCCAAAAAAAGAATAATATGCTAAATTATTTTATAGTAATTTTTAAAAAATAAAAAAATAATATCTGAAAATCTATTTATGCACATATTTAATTCTTGAATATTTTCAATTAGAATGATTTTTTATTAAATAACTATATAAATTTAATATTAATGTAATAGTTAGAACTATATAACTAGAACTAGAAATCAAATAAAACTAATTTTTGTATTTATAAAAACAATATGATCAAATTTATGTGACTTGTATATTATTGTTTTATTTCATTAATATGTTTAGAACAAAAAAGACAACTTTTTATTAAAAATTTCTCTTTCTATACTAAAAAAGTTCAATTACTTATTAAGCAAATGAACTTATAATTTGTAAAATAATCTATTTATCTTTTAAAATATTTATCATGTTCCTTAGAAAAATTAGTTTCTTTAAACTTAAATTTATCTGGAATTCCTTTTTGTCTATCTAAACCTTTTTCAAACAATGCTGTTTTAAAATCGGGCTTATCTCTATATTTTCTATATAAAGAATATCTATAAGAATTAATTTGATGTTTTGCTCCACCATAAATTAAATCATACTCAACTAAATTATACTTTCCAAATAATCCTTGATAGTTATAACCTGGTGATCTAAATACTGTAGCTAATCCAGTTTTAGCTGAACCATTGGCAACATGGAAAACTCCAATTAATTCATTTTTATTATTTCTAACACTAGAACCACTAGCTCCACCACTTGGTGCATAAAATCTAGGCATTATTTGTAATCCATATTGGAAATATTCTTTACCATTTAATTTGTATAGTTTATTTCCAACTCTACTTGAAGCTATAAATGCATCAGTTAATCCAGGTTTGTCTATAAATGATCTATATCCTATTTGATATGATAAAAATTCACCTTTATCTAGTAAATAATCTGGATATTTTTGTGGATACCCTTCTTTTCTTGCAGCTTGATTATAGTACCTTTGATCGCTATTAGTTCATAATGAGAAGTCAAGTTTCTTAATTGCTTCTTGATTTTGATCTTCATATTTATCAAAATAATAATCATCTTTAGCAGACGGATAACCTAGTATATATAGACTTTCTAAATTATTAAATTTATCTAAATCAGTTTTATTATTTGGATCAAAAGATATCATACGTTCAATTGTTGGATATTGCTCTTTTTCTAAATATGAAGTAGATTTGAATTTAACTTTTTTGCTTTCATCTAAACTCGCATAATCATTTGTTATATCCGATACTATTTCTTTAATATCTTTACCTTTATAGGTATCAGTTATAGGTTGTCCTTGCTTTTGAACTCAGAAATTATTATTTGATGTATTTCCATTACTTTCTTTATATGTTTTTAATAACTTATCAAAGTCAATTTCAACTACTGCAAAATCTGCATATATTCCAGTTTTTTTAAATTTTTCCTTTTGCTTAGATTCTAGAAATTCAGTAGGTCTTTGGTCTTCTTCTATAAAATCAGTTGCATGAAAAATTACATCAATTGCTTCTTTTAAATTATCTGAAAAATGGAAAGTTTTAAAATTAGGATCTAATGAATTTAATTTTAATGTTTGTCCAACACCCACACTCTTATCAATTCGTGTTAATGACATTGATGATAATTTATCAGTTATAGCTTTAGCAACGTGTGAATTAGTTCCAAAATAGAATTTATTAGAACCAGTTCCATTAGATGAAACTTGATGATCTAGTATTCACATAGTACCACTAGTTGGTCTAAATGTTTTACCATCTTCATCTTTTGCTTTTTTCTTGTACTTATCTATTTCATCTTGCTGTCATTTTTTTAATTTTTCTTGATTATAAGCCTGTAATTCTGCTTTTTCTTTTTCAAATTTTTCCTTTAATTGCTTTTGGTTTTCTTTTAACTTATCAATATGACCAGCGTACAGATTTACATCACTATTTTTAATTTCTCTTTCAATTTCAGAATTTTGATAATTAAAATTGGTTTCTAGAGTTCTAATTTGAATAGCCATATAAGCTTCAAATTGTTCTTTGCTTCACGAACTAATTTTTTGAATAAATTCTTCAGCTTCAGATATTTCTTCTTCATATTTATTAGGAGAACTAAAAGTTACTTGAAAAGTTTGAGTAGCAATATTTTTATAAGTTTCATTTGTAATAGTTCTAGCTAATCCATTAGTTCGATTTGGATCTCTTCCAATCGAATCAATAACTGAAGAGCCTTTTCCAGTTTCTGGTCCATCATTTACTTTTAGCTTAACTTCACTACTATTATTTTCATAAACAGGTACAGTAAATCCTTTTAAAGCAGCATTATAGTATTCATCAAAACTAACAGCTTTAGCCTTCTCATTAAAGGTTTTGATTTGTTCTTCTGTTATATCAATATCACGTATTTTTTTAATATCTTCTACCTTATTTTTTGAGTCAACATTTAATGAACTTTTTAAGATATTCATATATCTCTCATTATCATAATCAAATCTTTTTAATAAATCTAATTTTAGATATTCTTGAAAACCTTTTTCACCACCAAAATAGGCAAACTGATTTCCTATAATTCTTCCATGCTCATCAGCTCCACCATTTTTTTGTAAACCTGTAAAGGTAATTCTTCTATCTATAGATTTATTAGTGTGTCTGTTAGTAAAAGTTAGAGAAACATCAGCAACACCTTGAATATTTGAAATATTACTATTTTCGCCTTTTTGTGTACTTACATTATTAACAGTTACAATAATCTTATTTTTATTACTTCCTTTAAAAATAACTGATAGTATTTTAGAATTATTTTCCAGTAATGATGGCAGGATCTCATTCTTATTAACTTTTCTATTACCTAAATTAAAAGATAAATCAGCCAATTTTTCTAAATCATCTGAGTTATTTATTTTATTTATTAGGTTAGCAAAAGCAGAGTTACTTAAAGGTTTATTATCATCTTTACCTAATTTATTTCCACAAGCAACTACTAATATACTAGTAGAGATTAAACTAATAGAACCAAGCGAAACTAATAATTTCTTAATCATATATTATAAAAACTCCTCTACTAATTATGTAATAATTGTGTTTGTAGCATTTTCAACATTATATCCATAACTTTTTAGTTTATTTGCTAGTTCTGAATTGTTTGAATCTACTTGAATAGTTTTCTTTTCTTTAAATGCGTCATTATAAGCAAAGTACTTAGATAAGTTTTCAAGACCTATATCAGTTAATCCGTTTCCTGTAATTCTCATTTTTTGAGTAGCATAACCATTACTAAAATATAGTTTTGGTGGAATTGGACTACCTCCAGTTGATAAATGTTGCATATTTGCATTATTTAATTCATCAGCTGAAATTTCAAAAACTTCTCCATTATTATATAAAGTTAACTCAGTAATATTTCTAGACCCGTTCCCTGCATTTTGAGTATCATTAAATATTAATCCTTTTAATGATTTAATTTGAGTAACTCTTGAAAAATCTAGTCCAGTTGGATAACTATTATCACCTAATTTAGTATCAGGATCTAATCCTGCACCATGACCACCTTGAAAAATTGGTTCATTATTTCTAGCATAATATGCCATTCTTAAACCATCATTTATTCTTTGTAATTTTCCATCTTCATAATCTTTTTCATCAAATGCTAAAGTATTAAAAGTGACTCTTGTATATATTTTTTGCCCTCTACCATATTGTGCACTAACATTATAATCAATAGTATTAATTCATTCAGTATTTCTAAATGATAATGGATTAAATGATCAAGCTCGTTTTAATGAGTTTCCATCAGTATATAAAGATAGTTCTTTAATTTTTTTATTTTCTAGATGGATTAAACTTGCTGTATTTGGATCTCTATCAGAGAAAAATAGTTCTAATTGTGGTAATTTATCTGGTAATGCAGCTAAAATTTCACCAAATTTTTGACCACTATCATTAGCACCCATATTTTTAATTCTATATGAAGTAATTTCTTGGCCTTTTGATTTAAATTGTTCTATTACTGATTTTAATTTTTCATATCCTTTTGGATTAGAAGCATCAATTTCAACAACAATACCTTCATTAATTTGACCTTTACTTGTATCAACCTTGTCTTTTCTTTTTAATCTTGTTATTTTAAATCCTTCATCGTTTTTAATACCATATGCTTTAAAAGTTTGATCACTTTCTAAATTCACTTCTTCTTTTTCTCATCCTGGATAATTTCCATTTTGTATATCATCAGATGATCTACTATATCATTGATTGTATCCAAATACTCTTCTAGTAGAATTATCTCTTTGCATACGACTAGTTACTGTATTAAATTCATCAGGAACATTTCAACCATAAGAATCAATTTCGCCATCTTCATTAATAAATGCATTTCTAGGATCAATTGTTAAACCTTGTTTTAAATAAGCTTCAGATTTAGAAGCCATTTTAGTAAATTTAGTTTTATCTAAATTTAAAATTAATCAAACACGTAGTTCATCTTTAGATAAACTGGCTTTTTTAGATGGATATTCTTTTTTTGCATCTTCTTTTAAAAATTTTTCAACATTAGGTGAATCTAATAATTTAATATAACGTTGTATAAAATCTTGATATCCGTGTTGCATTCTAAGAGTTTCAGTAATAGTACTTAAATTTTCTTTTGATTCTAGTTCTCGTGTTGCTACATTAAAAAAAGTATTATTAAATAATCCAGTACCTTTCCCATCCTTTTCACCCAAAGCATTATTAACAACATTTGTTTTTAGCTCTTCAGTAACTTGAACATTTAAGATCTTTGAAACAGTTATGTTAGTATAAGGATTTGGATTTGAAATTCTTCTTTCTTGATCATAAGCTAGAACATTAAAACCTGGATATCCTTCAACTTCAGCTTCAACTTCAGCTCCTGCTATGTTAATTTTTCTAGTAGTTCTAACTTTAGTTTCAGTTCTAGGTTTATTTTGTGGTGATGGAGTTGAATGACTAGTATCAGGAATTGCGGTCTCTGGTTTTTCTTCTTTTTTATCTGGAATTATAATTCTTTTTTCTTCATCTTTGACAGTTGGTTTTAAGTCTTTACCTTCAAGTTTTTTAATATTATTATCTCTATTTGATCTTATTGAATCAGGAGAAACAATATCATTAATTGGAACTAAGTTAGCATCAACTATACTAGTTGAATCAACATCTCTTGCTAAAGAATTATCAGCTATTGAATAAAAAACAGTTGATCCCAAACTTACTGAAGTCATTAACCCAGCTATAATCGCAAATGCTAGTATTTTATTTTTCTTCTTTTTTAATAAGTTCATATTTCTCCTAAAAACACAAAAAATATTCTTGTACTAAATTATTATATATTACTAAAGAAATACACTTTAAGAACAATATTTCTATAAGGTTAATTTCTTTTCTTATATTTATATAGTAGTAAATTAGCTTGTCAAGTTTTTTACAAATAACTACTTAAATTTCAAAATTTTTCATACAAGTAAAAAATATAGAACTAAATAATCTCTACTTTAACTAAATTATTAAAAATAAAATATTCTCAACTCGTTTTATATTTTTTAATAATTTCTTTTAAATCATTTTATTTTTTATTATTTGCAAATAAAGTTAAATAACTAAAATCAAAACAACCAAAATAATCTGCAAATATGTTTATTTGACAATAAAAAAGAGTAGTCATTATATAAAAATTGATAAACCCTCTTTGTTCAGTTTTATTTTTAAAACCAATTTTGCTACTATTACTAATTTGTTTAAATTCCTTATAACTTTTATCTATATAATTTATTAATTCATGAAAATTAGTAAAATCAAGCATTTCTTTTAATGCGTTTAAAAAATTATCATTTACATATGGTTCGTATTCATTTTCACATTCATATAAAAAATTGCAAATTTTATCTTGAATAACTAGATATATAAAATTTAAATGTCTCTGAGTTGATTTTTTAGTATATTTATCAGTATTGATAATACCATCTTTTATCTTATACCTTTTAATAATGTCTTCTATTAAATCTGAGCCTATCAAATATTTTTGTTCTGTTATAGTAATTAGATCAAGTAGGTTATCATTATTTGATTTGTATATATCTAATTTATCCAAAAGCTTTTTTAGATTAGCTTTAGGATTGTTCAAAATTTCATTTTTAATATTTTCTAACAGTTCTTTTTCTTTACTAGTAGTGTTTTTATACTCATTTGAACTTTGAAACTCATCAAGTTCAACTAAACTGAAATATTTTAATATATCATATAAACTAATTGATCTAATTTCTTTCATACTAATCCTTAAATAAGATAATTATAGTAATATATTTAAAAAGTTAGACTATAAAAAATAAGCTTAAAAGCTTATTTTTTGATTCTAATATGTAAATAAAATATTATTAAAATTTAAATAATTTATCTTCTTGAGAAAGTTCTAAAACTACATGAGAATTTTTAAATACATCACTAGGAATTTTATCTTTTAACATTGAAATAATTAATTGAGCATTGCTATTTACTAAATAATCGCTAATTAAAGATAATTGATTATCAGACATTAATTCTTTTTTATCATTTAATAAAAAGTGTAAACAATCAATATTAAAATGATCAGCAAATTGTATATAAGCAAGATCATAACAAATAATCTCACCTTGTTTTTTACCAGAGCTATTATTTAATACAGCTAAACTAAATTGATAAATAGGTTTATTTTTTTCATTTTTTTTGTTAACTGATATTGAATATCATTCTTTATATAAAAGCTGAGACATTTTTACAAAATAAGTATTAAAAGCTTTAACTCTATTTTTTACTTGTTCTTCAAACTCTTCTGAATATAGTTCATTAGTTAGTGTTTTAATTTTTTGTTCTAAATCTAAAATAAGTTTTTCAGAGTCATTAATCTGATTTAACTTAGTTTCAAATTCTCCTTTTTGATAATGTTTTTCATTTAATTGACCAATAATTTTATCTAATTCTTTAAACGTATCATCTTTTGAAAGTTTAACACTTAATTCTTTTTCTACTTTTAATAAATCATTTAGTTGATTTTGAAAAGTTACTAGTTTTTGAATAACATCTGGTAGTTCTTTATTAGCAAAAGCGATTTTTTCATCTAGCATTTTATTATGAAAATCAACTAGCTGATCAAAAGTTTTATGTAATTTTGGAATAAATAAATTAGTTTGATTAAAAATTAATTCTAATTGTTTTAGATCAACAGAATTTCTATTAGAATTCATTTTTTCTACAAATTCATTAATAGTATTTTTTCTGATTTCTAATAAAGCAATTTTACTTGAAACAACAGAAATTTGATGTTTAATTTCATTAAAAGAATCTAAATTTTCTTTAAAATCTTCATTGATATTTAGTGTTTCTTTTTTCTTATTTAACTCATTAATTTCTTTTTTAATTATTTCTAAAGTTTGTTCAAGGATTTCTTTATTTAGATTGTTTGATAATAGTTTTTTTAAATGATCATATTCTAGTTTTAACTGTTCTTGAAGATTTAAAACTTCTTCTGATTTTAAAAAACTAAATCCAAATAAAAATAAATTTAAAATTTCATACTGAGAATCTTTTGCATTTGGAAGAGTTTTTAAAGTATTATTAATACTTTGATCATTATATCTTAAGTTATGAGAAATAATTTGTCTAAATGAAGGTTTTTTTGATTTGTGTTTTGGGAAAATAATATTTAATAATTCTTTTGTTAATTCTTTTCTGTTTTTAAGATCTTTATTATTAACTCTAATTATTTGTTCTTTTTGTTTTAAAAAATTTCTTTGAATAACTATTTTTTTAGAAAATGGATTATCTATATTTTCAATTAATTCTAGTGTAATTAGAACTTTATTATCTACTAAAAAGTCTTTAACAGGATCATTTATATCTTTACTTTCATTTGTTTTATAAATATCTTTAGAATCACCAGCTAAACAAAAACTAATTAGTTTTAATACTGTAGTTTTTCCTATGTTATTACCAGTTTTAGTTAAATCATCACTAGAAGTGTTATCAACAATTAAATTTAAACCTTTTTTAAATTCTAAATTTCTTATAATCTCGTTTTGTTTAGAAATTTTTAAACTTTTTATAAACATAAATGAACTACTCCTTGATCATTTATATCAATTTTGTCAGTTAAATATAATCAATCTAAAGATAATAAAAAAAGATTAAAAGGAATATTATCTATTTTTTTTATATTAGCATACAAATCAACCATATCTAGATTATTTTGTTCATACAACACTTTTAAAACTAAAGATGCATTATAATAAACAGTTAATTTTGGTTGAACATTATCTGGTATTAACATAATTAAACAATCTCCATTCCCTTAAATATCTTACATCTCATAAAAGCATCTACTAATATTATATCAATGTATAATGATAGACTTTCAATCTCTAAAACTTTTAAATTTGTGCTATTTTTTATAAAAGATATTAACTCATTTTTACAGTTATTATAAATTTCATCTGAAGTGTACTTATTTTGCACATCTTGATCTTGATATATTTGTCTAATGTTTTGTAAAACTGCAAAACTTTTATTATTAGCTTGTTTATCAAATTGATCATAAATACTAGTAATTATTGAACTAAATACTCAATATTCATTTATTGTATCTTTAGTTCTTTTAAAATCATTATTATTTATTTTGTCTTGTATTTTAAAAACTATAGGTTCAGGAATACTAACTTTAGTTTTTCGTAAATTAATTTTTGATAATTCATTAATAATATCAGCAAGTATTGAAACATTAAAGTTTTTATATTGCATAAGAGAATTATCATTTAGTTCTTTATCTAAAAGGTTTGATAATTTTTCTAATTTATCAAGTTTTAAGAATGAAATTTTATTAGAAAGAATTTCAAAATCAATTAAATCATTTTTTAAATCAAAAATCAGATTATAAGGATTAATAATATTTCAATTATTTTTAGTATTTTTAATAAGTGATAAAAACTTAAAATTGTAACCTTGATAATCTTTATATATTTCTTTATTTAAAGAACTTTGTAATTTTTCTTTTGTAAAGGTTGTTGAAACTTGAATTAAAATCTTATTTTTATAATCAATTAAATCAAAACCAGACATATTATTTTGAATTGAATTTGCATTTATTAAAGACCAATCATAAATGATATTAAGAATTTCTGCTAAAACATTTTCAGCAATTTTATTAATATCATAAAGATTAGCACTATTTAACGCTTTTATTTCATCTTGTATTTTTTGTAATTTAATAATTATGTTGTCAATGTAATTTTTTGTTTGCATCTAACAACTCCTATAAAAATTTTTATTTTAAAGTTAAAAAATATTATTACTATATTAATTATTTTAATAAAATACAAAATAAAAAAATAGTTAGAACATGTTAATATAACAAATTCTAACCATTTTACATCTTTTTAACTATGATTAGTAGATTATTCAAAATATTAGTTTAGGTTCTCATAACTAAGCTTTATTAATTGACCCTATAATTTCAAGCTTATCTTTAATTACTTTTTTCATTTCATCAATTGCAAAACGATTAAATTTTCTAGCATCATAATCATTTGGATTATCCTTAAATCATTGTTTTAAACTATTAGCATAAGCTAGTTTTAAATCAGTTCCAATGTTTATTTTACAAATACCAGCTTTTATTGCTTTTTTTAAATCATTTTCACATAGACCACTTGAACCGTGTAAAACTAAAGGTGTATTGATTGCATTTCTTATTTGTTTTATACGATCAAAATTCAAATTAGGTGAGCTTTTAAAAACTCCATGGTTTGTTCCAATTGCTATTGCTAAAGCATCAACTTTTGTTAGTTCATTAAACTTAATAGCATCATCAACTTAAAACCATACATCAACCAAGCACTTATTTTATCAATACCACCATTTGTATTTATGTTATTTTCATCAAAATTAGACATTGCTTTTCCTATATTAACTGATAGAAAAATAGATGCTTTTAAAGTTTTATATAGTGGAGATATTTTTTTAGTTAATAAACTTGATGATATGTTTGATACTATAAAAGATACTTTTAAAACAAAATTAGAACCTTTATTTGGTGATCAAAAAATTTCTTATGAAATTATAAAAAAATATTTTGATTTATTTAAAGAAAAATACAATTTTGTATTTAAAAATATTAAACATTTTAATTTAAAAACTTTATTAACTACTTGTCTTAATAAAATAAATCAAACAAAATGAAAAAATATAAATTTTTTAAAACCTTTGCAAAGTAAATCTATTGCTGATATTTTAGATACTTTAATAAACACTTTTAATGTTCAAAATAATGAAAAATTAGATCAATTACAAAGTTCAAATATTAATCTAACTAGTTTAAACGATGTAGCTAAAATAATAGTTAATTACACATATAAAACTAAAGATCTCAACTACAAAAACAAAAACTTAATTGATATTTTAAAATCTAATCCAGATAAAACTTTAGAAATTTTAGGATGAACTTCAGATAAAAATAATCCAATCAATAAAAGATCATTAATTAATGAGTTTTTAACTAAAGTATTTAATTTAAAAACAAACAACTCAGAAAATGTTTTAAATCAAATTGAAAAAATAACTAATTTATTAAATGAATGGTTTGTTGGTAAAATAACAAAATCTGATATATTAATCACATTTAATTTTACTAACACTAAGAAAAACAAATTAGATCAATTATTATCACAAACTTTGATTGCTAGTGTAAAAAATAAAATTACAAACACACAAACTAAATACACTTTTAGTTATTCTAGAGATAAACAATCTAAATTTAAATTCACTGAAATTTCAAAAAAATAATTAGTAAAATAAATTAACAAGTATACAAGATCTTAAGTTTTTAAGATCTTGTTTTTTTATGTTTTTTTAAAAATTATTGGACTTTTTTTATGTTTTTGTTGTTTTTAACTTTTGACTTATTTTTATTGGCAATATTTTAATGTAAACCACTTTTTAATAGTGTTTTACTTAGGAGAAATTATGAAGAAATTAATTGCAATTTTATCTTCAATGATGATGATAACAACTGCTAGTTTACCAATAATTGCCTGCCATACTAAAGAACATAAATTTGAAAATAACAACTCAATAACAAACACTCAAACTTCTGCTAGTTTATTTGCTAAAGAACTTATTTTAGCTGATCAACTAGGAATCAATTTAAAAGAAATTCAAAATAGAAATCAACAAAAAGACTTAGCTTTATTATTAGATGAAACAAATTTAAAATTAGATAATAATGATTCAAATATTAAAAATATCAGTTCATCAAATGAACTTATTAATCAATATTTTGAAAAAGATTCATACAAAAATAAAGATGTATTAGATTCAAAAATCAAATTAGATGCACAAAAGAAATTAGATAATCCTTTATTTAAATTACTTGGATTAAGCATAACTGATTCAGATAAATTTATTGATGATATTACAAATCTTTTAACTTTATTAGTTAATTTAAATCCAATGTTTATTTCTTCAAATTTTGATCAAAGTAACACTACTTTACAATCATTTTTTAAAAATATTAAACCAAGTTTAAAAACACTATTTAACTCAATTTCTAATTCAAAAGATGTAGTAAATAATGTTAAAGAGTTTCAAGAAAAACTTGATGTTAATGTAAAATACAAAGATCTAAAAGTTGAAGATTTAGATATTGCTTTTTATACAAGTTTAATTAATGCTATAGGTTCAGGATTAAATCAAAAAGAGTTTAAAGTTGTTGAAATTGATACTAATAATATTAATAAAACCTTAGATAATACAGCAGAAATGTTAACTAAATTAATTAGCTCACCTGCTAAATCAAATCAAGGTAAAGAATGAGATATCATTTTATACACTCTACAAGCTCTTCAATTTATACAATTAAAATTCAGTTTATTTGAAAACATAAAATCTCATACTCCAACTTCAGCTAATAACTTATTTGATGCTAATAAAACAAATCAAGAATTTTTAACTGAACTTTATAAAGGTAAAACTATCGAATCTATAACAGAAAAAAAACCTTCATCAATTAATTTAAAATACATACTTTCATTCTTTAAAAGCGCTGTTAACGAATTAAAAGATGAAAAGAAATTAGATGGATATGAATTACAAAAACTTTTAGCAATGTTGTTCTTATCACCAAATAAAGTAGATTATCCAGATAAAATAAATGCAGATGATTCTAAAGAATATTATGAAAAGAAAAAAGCTCATCCATTTGTCACTTTATTAACAGTAATAGCTAAAAATTTTGTAGAAAAAAATCTTGCAACTTTTGCCCCAAAAGACAAAGATAATATTAAAAAATTTACTGATGAATCAATTCCCTATCTATATAAATGAGTTTCATTTGCTTTAGCTAATCTACTAACTGGTACTAATAACGCCTATGAAACTTTAGGTATATTGTTTACTAAAACAATGTCACCTATCTTAACTTCCTTATTTAAACACATTACTACATTAAAAGAAAAAGTTAAAGATAAAGAAGCATTAATTCCAGCAGTTCCTGGATTGTTATTTGCTCTTGGACTTGCTGAAACTCTAAAAATTGCATTTCCAATAATTACTAATGGTAAAGATGAAAATAAAAATTCATTCAAAATTTTATATGGTGGAGATGTATTTTTAGTTAATAAATTAGATGAATTTTTTGAAGCACTAAAGAATAAGATCACAGAAAAAATATCTGAGATTGGAATTACTGCTGATCAAATTCCATTTGACCAAGCTAAACCTTATTTAGAAATATTTAAAGGTGTTTATGATCAAATATTTAAAAATGTAAAACATTTTAATTTAAAAACTTTATTAACTACTCCAATTAATAAAATAGATCCTGATAGTTGAAAAGATAAGAACTTTTCAAAATCATTACAAAATAAATCTATTGCTGATATTTTAGATACTTTATTAAATGGACTTGGTGTTAAAGGAAATGAAAAATTAGCTGATTTATCTAGTTCAAATATTAGTCTAACTGGTTTAACTGATGTGGCATCATTAATTGAGAATTACACTTATAAAGTTAATGGAATTGATTATAAAAATAAAACTCAATTACTTGACATTTTAAAAGATAACTCAGATAAAACTTTAGAAATTTTAGGTTGAACTTCAGATAGTAAAAATCCAATTGGAAAAGGTTCATTAATTGATGTATTTTTATCTAAAGTATTTAACTTTAAAACAAATCAAAACACTGATAAATCAGAAAATGCCATTAATCAATTAGCAAAACTTATTTCACTAACAAATAGTTCATTAGATGATTCATTTGATTATGAAAATATAGATATTCAATTCGAATTTACTGATACAAAGAAAAATAACAAAGACCAATTAATAAGTGAAACTCTAGTTGCTAAAGTTAAAAATAAAACTAATAATACTGAATCTAAATACTCATTTAGTTATTCAAGAGATAAACAGTCTAAATTTAAATTTACAAAAATTACAAAAAACTAAGTAATCAAAGTTAAGTGGTTGACAAGATCTTAATTTATTTAAGATCTTGTTTTTTTTATAATTTTTAATAATTTTTTATAGTAATTAAGAGCTTTATAACATAAAAAACAACTATTTTCTAAAAAACTAAGTATTTTCTAAAACTTAGGTTATTTTAGCTAAAAACTATTGTTGTTTTTCTATATTTATGTTATTTTCTACTTTTAACCTACTTTTATTGGCAATATCTAAATGTAAAACATTTTACAATAGTGTTTTACATAGGAGAAATTATGAAGAAATTAATTGCAATTTTATCATCAATGATGATGATAACAACTGCTAGTTTACCAATAATTGCCTGCCATACAAAACAAAAAGAAACTAAATTTGAAAATAATAACTCTATAACAAATGCCCAAACAACTGCTAGTTTATTTGCTAAAGAGCTTATTTTAGCAGACCAACTAAAAGTTAACTTAGAAGAAATTAAAAAAGAATATAATAATAAATCACTAACTGATTTACTAAAAGACAATAATTTAAAATTAGATAACACTGATAGTAGTATCAGTGATGTAAAAACATTAAACGATCTTGTTGATAAATACTTTGAAAAAGATTCATACAAATCTGGATTAGATTCAAAAATTAAACTAGATTCAGAAACTAAAAAACCTTCTATTCCTTTATTTAGTGAAATTTTTAAACTAATTGGATTAGGTACAACTGATTTAGATAAATATAGTGATGATATTTTAAAAATATTAGAACTAACAACTAGTTTAAATCCAGCGTTTTTAGTGACTGGATTTGATTCAGTAAATAGTACTTTAAAATCATCTTTTGAAAAAGTTAAACCTTATTTAAAAGAGGGATTAGAAAAATTAAGTAATCCAAAAGTTGATTTTACAAAGGACGTTGAAGAATTTCAAAATAAAATTGATGTAAATAAAAATTACAAGGAACTAAAAGCCGAAGATCTAGATAATGCATTTTATACATCAATAGTTAATGCTGTAGGTTTAAGTGAAGTTGGAGCTAGATATACTCCAGTAAAAATAAAAACTGAAAATGCCTCTAAATCATTAAAAGAAGCAGCAGAAGCATTAAGCAAAGCATTAAATGGTCCTGGTCAACCTGCTACTGGTAAAGAATTAGAAATTGTTGGTTATATTTTAGAAGCCATTCAATTCTTGCAAATAAAATTAAGTCTATTTGAAAATGCTAGAGACTATACTCCTAAAGCTCCTAATAATATTTTTGATGCTACTAAAACAAATCAACAATTTTTAATAGAACTTTATAAGGATAAAAATATAGAAAAAATAGTTGCTGATAAAAAATCATCTATTAATTTAAAGTACATTTTTTCATTCTTTAAAAAGGCACTTGATGAATTAAAAGATGAAACTAAAAAAGATGGATTTGAATTACAAAAACTATTAAATATTTTATTCTTGTCACAAAATAAAGTAGAATACCCAGAAACCAGTACTCCTGATAATGCAAAAGATTACTATGAAAAAAACAGTGCTCATCCTGTTGTAACTGTTCTAACCGTTCTAGTAAATGATTTTTTAAACAAAAAAGTTAAACTAATCTTACCATTAATTGGTGGAAGCACAAAAGAAGATGAACTTAAAAAAGTTATTAGTGATTCACTACCTCATTTATATAAATGGATGGGTTATACATTAAATAACTTGTTAACAGGAACAAAAAATCTACACGATTCTTTATCTACCCTATTTGTTAAAGTTATTCCTGCTATTCTAACTAGTTTGCAAAAAAATACAAAATTAATTCCTGATTCATATAAAGATAAAATACAATTACTGCCTTTCCTACTTGCTGTTTTAATTGATGAAGTATTAAGTGTTGCCTTTCCAATTTTAAAAAAGGATGATAAAAATACAAATTCATTTAAAGATCTTTATAGTGGTGAAGTATTTTTAGTAAACAAAGTTAATGCAATGTTCAAAAAATTTAGAGAAACAATAGATGGAATACTAAAAAACGTAGGTCAAGACTCAAGAAGTATCCCATTTTCTACAATCAGAGGTTTCTTAACTACATTAGAAAACGGTTATGATAAAATCTTTAAAAACGTTAAAGAATTTAACTTAAAAGGTTTACTAACAACTCCATTAAATAAAATTGATGAAGCTTCATGAAAAGATAGAAAAGCTTTAAAACCTTTACAAAGTAAATCTGTTGCTGATATTTTAGATACAATATTAACTGGACTTGATGTTAAAGGAAATGAAAAATTAGCTGAATTAACTAGCTCAAATATTAATCTAACTGGTTTAACTGATCTAGCTAAAGTAATGGATAAATATGAATACAAACCTAATGGATTTGATTACAAAGGTAAAACTCATCTACTAGAAATTCTAAAAGAAAATCAAGATAAAACTCTAGAAATCATAGGTTGAACTTCAGATAAAAATAATCCAATTGGAAAAGATTCATTACTAGATACTGTATTAAATAAAGTATTTAATGTTGATACAAGTAAAAAAGACGATAAATCAGAAAATGCTGTTAACCAAATATCTAAGATTATTACTACTTTAAATAATTCATTAGATAAACTTATAATTGATGAATCTAGTGTTGAAATTAAATTTGAATTTAAAGATACTAAGAAAAATAAATCAGATCAATTATTAAGTGAAACTTTAGTTGCTAAGGTTAAAAATAAAAATGATAAAAGTGAATCTACTTATTCATTTAGTTATTTAAGAGATAAACAAGATAAATTTAAATTTACAAAAATTACAAAAAATTAATCTAAATTAGTTAGTAAAAAAGCAAGACCTAAGTCTTGCTTTTATTATTTATAAATTATAATCCTAACTCTTCATCAGTTTTTAAATCTAAAGCTGATCCAATGTATGAAAAGATTTCAGGAGATTGTTTAATATATTTTCCTTCAATAATTCTAATAACACTTTCAATAGTATCATTTAAAGGTACATATTGACCTTTTTGTTTTGTAAATTGTTCTGTCATAAAGAAATATTGAGTAAAGAAGTTTTCTAATTGTAAAGCCTTTTTAACTAGAATTTTACTTTCAGCATCTAATTCATCAAATCCTAAAATTAAAATAACATCTTCTAGATCTTTATAAGCTTTTAAAATTCTTTTAACTTCAATAATAGCGTTAAAATGTTTTTTACCAATTAAAGTTTCATCAACTGAACTAGAAGAACTTGCTAGTGGATCAAAAGCTGGAAGAATGTTTTTAGCAGCTTGATCTCTTGATAAAACTAGATTTGAATCTAAGTGGTTAAACACAGCAACAGCTGAAGGATCACTTAAATCATCCATTGGTAAAAACACAGTTTGAAATGAAGTAATAGCTCCGTTTTTATTTTTAAATAAACGATCTTGAATATTTGCAACATCACTTTCTAAAGTTGATTGATATCCTCCAACTGAAGGTTTTTTACCAAGTGTTGCACTTACTTCGTTTTCTGCTTGAATAAAACGATAAATATTATCAATAAATAATAAAACATCTTCTTTTTTAACATCTCTTAAATACTCAGCAGCAGTTACTCCAATTGGAACAATTGACATACGTGCTCCTGGTGATTCGTTCATTTTTGAAACAAACATAGTTGAGTTTTTCATTAAATTAGATTCAGTTAATTCATCATAAAGTTCAATACCTTCTCTTGAACGTTCACCTGATCCAATAAAAATATTTGAAGTGTTTTTATATTTATTATTAACATTAAAAATGATTTCTTTCATTAAAACAGTTTTACCAACACCAGCTCCACCAAATATTCCCAATTTAAATCCTTTAAAAATTGGAATAAAAAAGTCAATTGCTTTAATACCTGTTTCAATTAATTCAAATTCAGTAGTTAATTCTCTTTTATTATTAATAGTTGAGTTCATTTCAACATATTCTTGTTTTTCATCATGTTTATTATTTAATGAAACTCCAGTAAAGCTAAAAATATTGTTTTTAGCTTTACTTCCTACTGGAACCATAAAACTTTTTTTAGTATTAATAACAGGATCGCTTAATGAAATTTGTTTAGAAGCATAAATAATGATTGCTTTAATATTAGTATCATTAATAACACTTTTTACTAATAAATATGTTTGATTATCATGAGTTGTTAGTAATTGATTAATTGATGGTAAATTTGATGGTTCAAATTGAACTTCAATTACATCTCCAGATATACTTATAATCTTTCCGTTCATTATTTATCTCCTAACTTTTTAGCAGTTTTTTCTAAAAATGATTGATCTAATGATAAGAAATCATATTCATTATCAATTTCTCAATTTAATCCAACATAATCAGAATATTGTTTTAAAGCAAATGCAAAATAATTTTTCATCATTTTGTCATCATAATCATCACCATTTTTAATGATTTCAAATTGTTTTTTACCGTCACTATAGTTATTAATTAATTCGTCTAAAAATAACAATGCTTTTTTCTCATCTTTAATATTTCTAATTAGTGATCAATTAATGATCTTTGTCATTATTAAAACAAAGTTATATGAAAATAGACTAAATCCTTTTGAAGTAAATAATTTATCTATCATTTGTCCTTTATACATTAAATCACTAACTTCGTCATTTAATTTATAATCTAGCATTGATAGTTTTAAATGTCTTTTATATTTTCTATAGATTTTATTAATTTGACCAGCAACAGCCCTAGTAGTTTTGTCTTGTACGCTTCCACCAGTTCTTGACACTGAAAAATCAATATCAATAGCTGGTAAAATACCTTGTGAAAATAATTTGCTACTTGTAACAATTTGTCCATCAGTAATTGAAATAACATTTGAAGCAATTAAACTAGTTATATCATTATCTGTTGTTTGGATAATAGGTAATGCTGTAATAGTTTTTCTATCTTTAAAAGACCCTGCTCTTTCTAGTAATTGAGAATGAGCAAAGAACATATCACCAGGCATTGCTTCTTTTCCAACAGGACGGTTACTTAATAAAGCAATTTCTCTAAAAATGTTTGCATGCTTTGTTAAATCATCAAAAATGATTAATACATCATCAGTTAATGAAATATTTTCAGCATGAGCCATTCCTATATATGGTGCTAAATATTGCTCATAAGCACTAATTGCTGGAGCATCAATAATAATAGTGTTATGTATAGCTTTGTATTCTAATAAAGTTCTATAAATTTTAGAAACACTTTCTCTTTTTTGACCAATTGCTACATAAACACATTTAACACCATTTCTAGCTTGATTAATAATAGTATTTAATGCAATGTGAGTTTTTCCAGTTTGACGATCACCAA